>CAUZEQ010000089.1:0-15857 GCA_963578885.1 Planctomycetota bacterium | reverse complement strand
CGGACACAAAGCCTCGGCGCCTTGCTCACAGAATTCGACGACGCGGTCGCAGGGCGCACACCTCAAACCCCTCCCACGTCAGACACCCCACCGCAGCCGACACAGGCGACACAGGCGACACAGGCGACACAGGCGACACAGGCATCGAGAACCACTGCGGTGCCGGTACCTCAACTGGCCGAGACGGCGCACCAGCCCCCGGGTTCGGTCGTGCTTGTCGGATCGAGTCATTCGCGTCGCGGCCAGGTCCCGGTTCGACGCACCCAGGTCTTCTTCCCCGAAGACCACCACGGCCCGCTGGCACCTCGAAACATCTCGTTTTCACAACGCGCGCTGGAAGCGACCGCAGGCATGGCCGCGGCGATCCTGTTCACCCTACTGCTCGCCTCGGCCGGCCACCTGACCGGGATGTTCGACAATCCCGACGATGCCGAGCAGGCCGCACCGCTGACCGCGGTCGCCTTCGGCCTGACCACGCTGCTGGGGGCCTGGGCTCTGCTGGTCGGGACCAAGGCCTGGGAAGGCACCGGTCGCGAGAGTCTTTCGGTCCGGAGACTCTCGCTGTTACTCCTGGGCGGTGGAGTCGGCGCAGCGGGATGGTGGTTGCACCAGGTGCTGCTGGTCGACCTGCCTCCCCTGGCCGAATCGCAGACAGCCGGCCTGGTCGATTCGATCGGGTCACTGAAACTGGTCCGAGATCAGCAACCGACGCTGGCCGGCTACGTGATGTTCTTCGCGCTGCTGTTCGGCATCCGACGCTGGTGGTGGCACACTGACGGGTTCCGGCCCAAGCGACTGCGGGTGCTCTCGCTGCTGCTGACCGTTTCGGTCTCGTGGATTCTCGGACTGGTACTGCGGTTCCCACTGGCAGCGGCCACCGGCTGGGGCCTGGGCATCGCGATCGTGGTCCAGCTCTCTGCACCCTGGGTCGCCCCCAAACACCGCCAGGCACGGCTCCAGCTGGAAGGAGCCCGGCATGCATAGCCTGTTGAGAATCACCACAGGACTGGGAGCTGCCGGCACCGCCGAACACGTCGCGACCTGGGTCATTTCGCTACTGGTCCTGGCTGCCGCGATTGGTATCCGGGTGGCCTGGGCAGGCCGACGCGGCAACAGCGACGTGCGGACCCTGCTGCGAAGAACCGTGCCCGCGGCGTGGGTCGTGCCGGCACTGGCCATCGTCATCGCCGTGGCCACACAGGCCAGCCCGATGCTCAGCCCCCGACAGGCTCCGGTAGACATCCCTGGTCCGACCCGGCACAACGCCTTGCCGACCGTCAAGGGTCACAGCTGGACCAGCCAGTCGCTGGTCGAACAGGACGACTCGGGGCGAACCATCGTGCGGACTCCGATCGCCAGCAAACCGCATTCGACCGCGAAGATGGCCCGGCAGGAAGCACTCCAACTGGCCGCCCTGCGACTCAAGTACGAAGTCGAACGCGTCTACGGCCGGGCCGGTGACTGGGATCTCAGCGGCGAGTCGCTCGACCAACAGAGGTTCATCACCAACGAGATCACGACAACCCGGCCCTACAAGCTCAGCTCCCTCGCACCCTCCAGCGACATGTACCACTGCGTCGTGCGACTGGAAATCTCGGACGCCAGCCGGAACTGGGCAGCGGGGTACTGGAAGCGGAGTGTCGGGGCGGGCCGATTGAAGACGATCGGCACGATCACAGCGCTGTTGTGCCTGCTGATCGTCACCGCCCACCTCTACCTCCGGCTCGACATCGCCTCTCGCGGCACCCACCGCGGCAAGCTGCAGCTGGCAGCCGTCGCCGCCGTCGCCGCCGCCGGTCTCGTCGCCTCGACTGTGCTCTCGGCCTGATTCGCAGGCTGGCCCGCCGTCGCCTGGCAACTCATAATCCTCGCATGAGCGATGATGCCGACCAGCTGCTGGTTGCACGGGTTCGTGAAGGCGGATCCGAAGCCTGGGAAGAACTGATTGCCCGCTACGAAGGGCGACTGCTGGCGTTTGTCCAGAGCCGAATCGGCAACCGCACGACCAGTGAAGATGTCGTCCAGGAAACCCTGATGGGGTTCCTGACCAGCCTGCCCAATTACGACTCGGACCGGACCCGGCTCGAGAGCTTCCTGTTCTCGATCGCCGCCCACAAGCTCACCGACGTGCTCCGCCGACAGGGCCGTCGACCCACCCTGCCCCTGCAACCTCCCGATGCCAGCGGGACCGGATTCGAACCGGCCGGGTCGGCACGAGCAGCCTCGAGCCTGATCCGCAGCCGAGAAGGTCGAGATGCCGAATCCCAACTGCTCGGAGACGTGCTCGGTCAGCTGATCCAGGAATGGCTCGACACAGGGCAACTCGAACGACTCGAATGCATCGAACTGCTGCTGGTGCTCGGCTGGAGAAACAAGGACGTGGCCACCGAGCTGGGCATCAGCGAACAGGACGTCGCCAACCACAAGTCGTTCGTGCTCAGAAAACTCAAGGACGCCGCCGGGCAGTCCCCGTTCGGACAACTCGACCTGGCCGATTTCGGGCTCGAGGAGCCCGCAGACGAGGCCCTTGAGCACTGAATCGACCGCCGGACACCGGTCTTGCCGACCGCAGCCCGCTTGTCGTAAGGTCGGCCTCGAGACCTGCTCATGACACGAAACCCCATCAACCCCGCCCCGCTCCTGGGACTCCCGGTTCTCCCGGTTCTCCTGGTACTCCCGGTTCTCCTGGTACTCACCGCCTGCCTGATTCCTGCGGCGAGCGCCCAGGACACGTCTCTGCGAGACCGCTACTTCGACGGGCTCAGGCAACGAGGCCTGTTCAGTCTCGCCGAGAGCGTCAGCTTCGAAGAACTCGCTCGCAAGGACCTCCACCCCGACACCCGCCTGGAATGGACCCTGCAACTCTCGCGAACACACCTCCAGCACGCCCAGGTCACAGGCGGTACGCAGCAACGTGACCTCTTTGACCGTGCCCGTGATGTCCTCGATACGTTCAGCACCTCCCACCCCAGGCACCCCGAAACGCTGAGGGTGCGGGTGCAGGCGGCGCTGATCCCGCTGGCCCACGGCGGGTACCTCGCCCGACTGGCCGACCTCGCTCCGCTGGATCGAGATCGACGGGGCCAGGCCCTGCAGATGCTCGAGCAGGGCATCGATCGACTCACGCCTCTGCAGAAACGACTCGAAAACCCCGGACCACTGGACACTCGACGCCGCCAGCTGCTGCTGGCCACGTCCCGCTGGCGACTCGCCCGGGCCCACCTCGACCGCGTGCGGATGATGACGCCGGGAACACCCGATCGCGCCGCCGACCTGATCGCCGCCGGTGAGACGCTCAAGAGAATGTCGCCCGGAGGACTCGGCGAAGAACTGCGGCAGGCCCGCACCCGACTCCAGGCGCAGGTCGCCCGTCGACAACACGACATGACCCTCGCCCGCAAACTCCTCGTCTCGGCCCGCTTCGAAGACGACGACGGACTGCTCGCCGAACGCGTGTGGGTCGAACTCGACGACCGGCAACCCGCATTGGCCTGGCAGCTGATCCAGAAACGCCTGGACCGACCGCCTCCAGCCTCCGACGAGTTGATCTACCTGGCTCAGGCCAGCCTCGGACAATTCTGGCAGACCACCGCCACCGGCACTCCCGCCTCAACCGCCGATGACCTGTGGACCCGCTGGCTGGTCGCATCTCAACGGGCGATCGCGATTCCCGATGCCTACTGGAGAATCCGCGCAAAGAGCGACCGGGATCTGCTGGTTGCCGTCAAGCGGCTGGGACCGGAACTGGCCCACGGCCAGCACCGAGCCATTTCGCTGTACCAGGCCGGCAGAGACGACGAAGCACTCGAGGCGTTTGCCGAGGTGATCCGGACCGCTCTGAAAAGCGGCCAGCTCGAACTCGCCGGCGACCTGGCCTTCACCCGTGGCTCGGTGATGGTCAAAGTCCAACGCTACGCCGAGGCGTCGGTGTCGTTTCGAGGCGTCGTCGACCAGCAACCGGTCCACCCCAAAGCCGCCTCGGCTCACCTGCTGTGGGCCTGGTGCCTGGGACAGGTCGACCGCAGACAGACCACCCCCTCACGCCGCGAAGCCTACCACCAGGCACTGGTTCAACACAGAACACGCTACCCCCGGCACAACACGACCGCCGAAGCCACCTGGCTCCTGGCAGCACTAATACACCAGCAGCAACAGCACGCCGACCGGGCCCGAGCACTCTGGTTGGAGATCCCCGGATCTCACGCCCGCTCTGACGCCGCGCGGCGGTTGGTGGGTGAGAGTTTCGAGGCGGAGGCGGCGGGGATGGACCCGGCTGACCCGGCCCGCGGCAGACGACTCGCACTCGCCATCTCCTCGCTCGATCAACTCGTCTCTCAACTGCCGGGACCTCCCAGGAGGTGGTCGCCCGACCAGGCCGCATTGGCGATCAGCCTGGCCCGCCTGGGCCTGAAACCGACTCGACCCGACTACCGTCGAGTCGATCAACTGCTGGAACTGGTGCTCACCCGAGGCCCCGCAGTGACCCTCACTGCACCCGATTCCCGGGCCGTCGCACTGAGAGACTCGGCCCGACAACTCCGAGTCCTCTCGCTGGCCGGACAGGGTCGGCTCGATGACGCCCGCGGCCTGATCGCCAACTTCGCCGGACGACCCGCTGAGTTGCTCGCACTGCTCGATGGACTCGACCGCATCGCCGTGACCATCCGGACCACCCGGCCCACTGACCGCAGACGGCTCGGCGAACTGCAACTGCAGGCCGCCCAGACCCTCGAACCACAACGCAAGTCGCTGCGACCCGAGGACCGCAGGCGGCTGGATCGCTGCATGGCACAGGCCTACGTCGCCGCCGGACTGCCGATGCGCGCCGCTGCGCTCTACCAGGATCTCGTCAAGAAGAGCCCCAGGGACTGGCGGCTGAGATCCCGGCTGGCCGAAATCCGGGTCGCGATCGGGACCGCCGACCAACTCAAGACCGCCGTCAACGACTGGCTCGTCGCCGAAGGACTGCTCAAGGCCGGCAGCGACGACTGGATGAGCGTCCGGCTCCAGACACTCAAGACGCTGCACAAGAGCGGTCAGCTCAAGAAGTGCCGACAACTGCTGGCCGTCACCGAGCTGCTGTACCCCGATGGCGGAACCGATGCCGTGCGCGGCGACCTGAAACGACTCGCCGAGCAACTGAGGTCAGGTCGGAAGTCGCCGTAGTCCTGAGCATCCTGACGCCCGACTCGGTCCGTCCCAGGTCCCTGCGAATTCGAAAACGCACCACGCGGCCCTTCAGCGAAGCGTGGCCGGGCCCCGCAGAGCCTGGGTGCTGGGAATCGGCGGTGCCTTGAGCACCGGGCGATGGATCCGCTGCGATGGCGGCACAGGACGGATGTGCCATCTCGACGGCCGAGGAATCGGCGGCAGCATGTCGGCACGAGGTTGCCACTGAGGAACGTGGCGGTAGTAGAAACCCATCTGGCTGGTATCCGTCGGCATCGCGATGATCGGGTAACGCCGCACCGGACCCGAGGACGCCGGGCCGTGCTGGCCGTAGAACTTGTCGGGGTACATCCTGGAATAGACCAGCGGCGACCTCCCCAGGGGGATGCTCGTTGGAGGCGTCCAGTCCCGGCGTGAAATCCGCGCGTAACCGGTGTCCTCCAGGACCTCCGAACCGGCCATCGTCGGAATCACCCCCGGCTCGGTCGCCGGCTCGTCGGCTCGCAGATCGGTGCCGACCAACAGCAACAGGCCACTCACGCACACCATCAGCATCGGGATCTCTCGTCGCATCGTTCCTGCCTTGTGAATCCGGCCGTGAAAGTCTGGCCTGGTGAATCTGGCCTGGTGAATCTGGCCTGGTGAATCTGGCCTGGTGAATCTGGCCTGGTCAGTCGCTGCTAGCGAGGTACCGAGATTGGAGTCAGGCGGCTGGCGGGCAGCCCGTTGCCGTAGTTGTAGGACGAGCGAACGTTGGGAGCCAACGGCACCACGATCGGGATGCCCGCCCCCTGGGCACCGTAGATCCGGGCGTCGCGAGGATCGTTGTAGCTGGGGTTGACCGGGTAGACCATCTTGTAGGTCCCGATCGGCGCGGTGTGCACACTGGCCGGGGTGTACAGACCCAGGCGGTCGAACATCCAGTTCGCCAGCAACTCGCTCTGCTGACGGTTGCGGGACACGAAGTGCAGGGAATGAGCCGACCACAGGTCCGACAACGTCACCTCGCCAGCATCATCCTCAAAGGCCGCCTCGGCGTCGTCGGCATAATCGCCAAAATCGAGAGCCGAAGCCTCGAGCAGATCTTCCGGTGCCTCGCTGAGGTCAGTGATCCGTACCTCACCCGCTGCAGCCGAATCGATTGCCGCTTCGCCCGGCTGAGTCGCCGCGACGTCCTGGGCCGGTAGCACCATCGGCGTGACCACGCATATGAGTACCAGCGAGAGAGGGATCAGGCAGGCTGCGGTTCTGATCATCAGTCGTGTCGGTTTCATGATCTTGTCTCGAACTTGCAGGAAACGAACAGGGTGGGCTCGAGGATGGGTCAGTCGATGAACGGTTCGATGAACACGTCGGTGATCTTGCGGAGGATGTTCGAGGTGTTGCGGTAGCGAACCCGCACCTCGGTACCAGTCAACTCCCACCTGTCGTGCGACTCGATCCCGAACGGAGTCCAGACCCACCAGCCCTTGACCTTGTAGTAGAACGGCGGGTACAGGCCACGGTACTCATGCTCGTAGAGCATTTCGTGAGGCGCCAGGGCCGGGTTGGTGATCACCACGCCGCCGACCTGGTGGGGAATGTTCTGCACAGGAGAGGGGTACAGCGGCGCGTTGAGTCTCGCGTAGCCGGCCGTCGTCGGTGCCGCCGGCGGCTGGTTGGCCGGGACCCGCGGAGCCTGGGCCACCACCTGGCGAATCGCCCGAGGCGGCACTGGTCTCACCAACGGCCTTGCCAACGGCCTCACCACACGTCTCGTCTTCGGACCGGCGGCTTTGCGTGTGACCACCGTGGGCGTCTTCGACGGTGCCACCTGGCGGGGAGAGTTGGCTGGTTTGGAGGTCGCCCTGCGCCGGTTCAGGAACTTCTGCGTCTGCTTGTGCCACCAACCGGCCACGGCCAATTCTGGAGGCTTCGGCTCGTCGGCGCTCGTCGATGGAAACGCGATCGAGGTCAGGACGACCGCGATCAATGCCACCAGGCCCGTCGTCCACCTCTTCCCCGTTCTACTGCTGCAGTTGGTCCGCGTGGCCGGCATACCTTGGCTCCCTGGTCGCACCTGGATGGATCGAGTCGTCCGAAATCGTCTCTCGAGCCCGTGACTCGCTTCGACCTCCCCCCCACCGACGCCGATCGCCCTGGAGGTTCGGCCAGTCTCAGGGTTGGCTTCGGCCTGTACCGTTTGGCCGGATGAACCGATCTGGTTGTTTTGCACCGTTTCAGACGCCGAGTGATAACTTGGGATGTGACAACATGTTGCGTCGTCGCTACGGACTGCCCGAGCGTTACGACACGGGCAACCACTGCAATCGATTGGTCTTGTAAAATCGGCAGAATCCCTACAATCTAACACCCTCGTGTACTCGCCGAGTGCCACCGGTTGACGGGGCCGGGTTGTGAGGGTCACCGGGCCGGCGTCGCGGACGCAGTGACTGCGTGTGATGCCGGCGGCCAATGACCAAGGAGACAGGATTGGCGCGCAAGGGGACCAGCGGAAACGGCCGTACGCGGAAGTCGTCGGCCTCGCGGTCGAAGAAGGCCACCAGGACAAAGTCGGCCTCGGGGACAGCCGCAAAGCAGGGTGAGGGTGGCTCACGGATCGAGTACGTTTCGATCAGCCGCGAGACGCGCCGCCGCTACCTCAACTACGCCCTCTCGGTGATCCAGTCCCGGGCCCTGCCCGATGTCCGCGACGGGCTCAAGCCGGTCCAGCGTCGCATCCTGTACGTGATGTACAACGACCTGCATCTCTCGGCCAACGCCAAGCCGCGGAAGTCGATGAAGATCTGCGGCGACACCATCGGCAACTACCATCCCCACGGTGAGATGGCCGTCTACGAGGCCCTGGTGCGGATGGCCCAGGACTTCACGCTCCGCTACCCCCTGATCAACGGCCAGGGCAACTTCGGCTCGGTGATGGGCATGGGGGCCGCCGCGGCCCGCTACACCGAGGCCCGGCTCACGGCGATCGCCGAACAGCTGATGTCCGAACTCCGCTACCACACCGTCGACACGCGGCTCAATTACGACGCCACCCGCTCCGAACCGATCGTGCTGCCGGCCCGCTTCCCCAACCTGCTGGTCAACGGCACCCAGGGCATCGCCGTCGGCATGGCCACCAGCATCCCGCCGCACAACCTGGGCGAGGTGATCAAGGCCTGCGTGCACCTGGTCGACAACCCCAGGGCCACGCCCGGCAAGCTGATGTCCTACATCAAGGGCCCCGACTTCCCGCTCGGAGGTCGCATCGTCACCGACAAGAAGTCACTGCGGGACGCCTACACCACCGGCAAGGGTTCGATCAAGGTCCGAGGCGAATGGAGGCTCGAATCGGGTCGCCGACGCAACTCGCCCCGGCGGATCGTGATTCACTCGGTCCCCTACGGCGTCGCCACCGACGCGCTGAAGTCCGATATCGGACTGCTGATCGCCGACCGCAAGCTGCCCCAACTGACCGATCTCGTCGATGAGACCTCGAGCGAATCGGGGCTGAAGATCGTGCTGGAGATCCAGGCCGAAGCCGATCCCGATGCGGTGATGGCCTACCTGTTCAAACACACCGCGCTGGAACAGAACGTCTCCTACAACGCCACCGCACTCGTGCCCGACCAGAGCGATTCGCTGGTGCCACGCCGACTCGGACTCGGCGAAATGCTCAACCACTTCAACACGTTTCGCTTCGACACCGTGCGGCGACGCTTCGAATTCCAACTCGAACAACTCAGAAAACGCATCCACATTCTCGAGGGTTTCGAGATCCTCTTCGATGCTCTCGACAAGGCCCTGAAGCTGATCCGCTCGAGCAGCGGAAAAGCCGACGCCGCCAAGAAACTGCTCAAGGCCTTCCCGCTCGATGAGATCCAGACCAACGCGATTCTCGAAATGATGCTCTACAGGATCAGCAGGCTCGAGATCAACGAGATCCGTGAGGAGCTGCAGGAGAAGCGTGCCGATGCGGACCGGATCGAGTCGCTGCTCCGCTCGCCGAAGCAACTCTGGAGCATCGTCAAGGAAGAACTCAAGCAGCTGGCAGCAGAGTTCTCCGACAAGCGGAAGACCTCGCTGGGCTCGGCCGATGAAGTCGTCGAGTTCGATGCCCAGGCGTACATCGTCCGCGAGAACACCAACGTGGTGGTGACTCGCGATGGGTGGATCAAGCGAATCGGTCGCCTGGCGAAGATCGAATCGACGCGAGTCCGTGAAGGAGACAGCGTACTGGCCGTCGTACCCGGCAGCACGCTCGACTCGGCCGTCATCCTCACCAGCGACGGCACCGCCTACACGCTCCCCATCGACGGCCTGCCCCCCTCCTCGGGCTACGGCGACCCGCTCTCCAAGCACGTCAAGCTCGGTGACGGAGTCACCGTCATCGAGGTCCTGACAACCGACTGCCGGTTTGTGCCCGAAGACACCCGGGTCCGCCGCGAAGCGACTCCGGCACCGTACCTGCTGGTGGTCACCGCCCTGGGACAGGTGCTCCGCTACAGCTTCAGCCCCTTCCGCACCCCCTCGACCCGCAGCGGCCGTCGCTACTGTCGACTCAATTCCGGTGACAAGGTCGCCTACGCCGGACTCGTGACCTCGGGGAAAACCCTGTTTGTCGTCTCCCGAGACGCCCGGCTGGTGCACTTCGCCATCAAAGATGTCCCCGTACTGGCCGGACCCGGCAAGGGCGTGCGAGGCATCCGGCTGGATGCCGGTGACGAAGTGCTCGGAGCTCGCCAACTGGCACGACCGGGGGACTCGCTGAAAATCCGAAACACGAATGACAAGGTGGTCGGATTCGGACAAACCAAGTACACCATCACCTCCCGCGGCGGACGCGGGATCAAGACCTCCAAGCGGACCGGCTTCACCGAGATCATCCTGCCGGAGATCGAGCTGGTTGACTGGAGCGACTACGAGGACGAATGAGGATGGCAACGGGGACGGGAAAACCGGGCCGTAAGAAAACGGCCCGCAAGAAGGCGGCCGACCCGAAGCAGGCGGCCAACTCGAAGCAGGCGGCCAACTCAAAGAAGTCGGGCAGCTCGAAGAAGTCCCGTGGCTCCTACCAGGCCCGGGACATCGAGGTCCTCGAGGGACTCGAAGCGGTGCGGCGACGCCCGGCGATGTACATCGGGACCACCGACAGCCGAGGGTTGCACCACCTGCTGTGGGAAATCGTCGACAACTCCGTCGACGAATTCCTTGTCCAGGAAACCGACCGCATCAACGTCACGCTCCACAAGGACGGCAGCTCGATCACCGTCAGCGACAACGGCCGCGGGATCCCCGTCGACAAGCATCCCAAGACCCAGGCGAGCGCGCTGGAGTTGATCATGACCACGCTGCACGCCGGGGGAAAGTTCTCAGACAAGAACTACGCCCGCAGCGGAGGACTCCACGGGGTCGGCTCCTCGGTCGTCAACGCACTCTCGGCACAACTCGTCGCCACCGTCCGCAGAGACGGACACGAGTGGATGCAGACCTACCATCAGGGACGACCCAAGGCGGCCGTCAAAAAAGTCCGCAAGGTCCGCGGCCACGGCACCACCATCTTCTTCCGACCCGACGATTCGATCTTTCGACGGACCAAGTTCAACCCCGAAACCATCCGGCAGCACCTCGAGGACATCTCGTTCATCCACGCCGGTTTGAAGATCTTCTTCGACGACGAGACCCACGGCGAGACGCACGAACTGCACCACCCCGAGGGCATCGGCGAGTTCCTGCAGAAGATCACCTGCGACGGACAGAAAAAACCCACTCACGAAGTGCCCTACGCGATGGTCAGGGACGAGCGAGGCCAACGGGTCGAGATCGTGCTGCACTGGACCGAGGCCACCGACGAGGAGATCCGCAGCTACGTCAACGGCATCAGGACCCACGCCGGAGGCACCCACGAGAGCGGGCTCCGCAGCGGGGTGGCCAAGGCGATCCGCAATTACATGGAAGTCCACAACATCAAGCCCAAGGGAGTCACCGTCACCAACGACGACATCCGAGAGGGTCTCGTCATTATCCTCTCGGTCTTCATCGCCGAACCCATGTTCCAGGGTCAGACCAAGGAAAAACTCAACAACCCCGAATTGTCCGGCCAGGTCGAGAGCCTGGTCAGGCCGGGGCTGGAAACCTGGCTCAATGCCAATCCTTCGCTCGCCGATGCCATCCTCGGGCGTATCGTGCTCTCGGCTCGAGCACGCATGGCCAGCCGCGATGCGGCCAAGGAGATCCGACGCAAGACACCCGCCAACCGACGCAGCACCCTGCCGGGCAAACTCTACGACTGCCGTGCCGGCAGCCTTGAGGAAAGCGAGCTGTTCATTGTCGAAGGGGATTCGGCAGGAGGAACCGCGGCCATGGGCCGCAACAACCGGACCCAGGCCGTCCTGCCACTGCGAGGCAAGGTGCTCAATACCGAGTCACTCTCGACCTCCAAGATCATGGCCAACCAGTCGATCCAGGACCTCGTCGAAACACTCGGCACCGGCATCGGCAACGACTTCGACATCCGCAAGCTGCGCTACGGCCGAGTGATCCTGCTGATGGACGCCGACAGCGACGGCTACCACATCACCACCCTGCTGCTGACGTTCTTCTTCCGGCACATGCGTGAACTGATCCGGCAGGGCAAGCTCTTCATCGCTCAACCACCCCTGTACCGGATCGAAATCGGAAACCAGACGTTCTACGCCCAGGACGACGCCGAAAAGGAACAGGTGCTGGCCGCCGCACCTGAAGGCCGAAAAGTCGTCATCGATCGCTTCAAGGGACTCGGCGAAATGAACGCCGACCAGCTCAAGGACACCACCCTGGATCCCACGCGACGGATCCTGCTGAGAGTCGATATCGAGAGTCAACTCGATGCCGACAACACCTTCCGGCAACTGCTGGGACGGGACGCCTCGGAACGCTACCGCATCATCATGGACGAGGCCGAAGAAGCCGACGACCTGGATATCTAGCCCGCCGCAGGCGGGCTAGTTCTGCTCCTGGAGCGACTCCAGCCCCATCCAGCCGATCAGCCCGGCCGCGACGACAAACATGATGTCCATCGTCGTCTGACCGGCAAACGGTGCCATGCCCGGCTGACCGATCAGGCCCAGCAACATGTCCAGCAACGCCACCACGCCGACCAGGGCCGATATGCCGATCGATGCCAGGATTGCCGTCTTCATGAATTGCCAACCGCTCGAGGTGACCTGTCTACCAACCTGACCCAGCCCAGCCCTGCCCTGCCGTGAAGCCCTGCTCTCCAGCCGGGTCATGCGTCCGGGTGCCAGTATTATAGATCGGCCGCCGGGACCCGGTCCAGCCGTTCCTTTTCCATCTATCTCGCACCATCGGCCCGAAAACGACCCCCACACCGCCCTGCTAGGGACTCCCCGTCGAGGTCAACTCGACCACGTGGCCGTCCGGGTCGCAGAGAAACACCTGCACCGCACCGTCGGGTCGCTGCTTGGGACCCGCGGCGATCGGCACCCCCATGGCAGCCAACCGCTTGGCACACGCGTTTGCATCCTCGACTTCGAAGGCAAAGTGATGAGTCCTGGCGCCGCGGTGCTCGACAGGAACCAGGTTCCCCGCCGGGCCGGAACCCTCGTGTTCCAGGATCAGGTGGATCTGAGTCCCCCCGCTCTGAAACCACAGTCCGTCGAAGGAGAATTCCGGACGAGGCACCTCCTGCATGCCCAGCACGCCCACATAGAACTCACGGCTCGCATCCAGGTCGCCGACCACCACGGTAACATGATCGATCGTCCTCACCGCAATCGGCACCCCCGCGGTCGTCTCTGCAGAGCTCATGCGTCACCCCCCTCGCTGCCGGCCTTCAACATCAACTCCACCGCCTCGCGGCCCGAAATGCCCGGCTGGATGCCCAGCGACTCGGCCCTCGGCGTACAGCGGACAATCCTGGCCTCGAGCAAATCCTCGGGATCCACCAGCGGACACTCCGGTGTCCCCTCGGCCACGGCCAGGGCCTGGTCGAACTTGGCCGGCACCACCACGTCGTAGATCCCACAGCCGACAATCCCGATCGGTGTCAGGATCGAGCAGTACTGGCCATTGATCCAGCGATTGCTGATCCCGATCGCAGGACCGTTTTCGAACTTCATCGAGGTCGTGATCGACCTCGGCAGGTTGTCCGCCATCCCAATTCTCCTCTCGACTCAGACGCCCAACGGCGCCCCGATCGACCATTCGTGTCCGTCCCGCACGACGCGGCGATACAGAGTATCCCGCTCGAGTGGCTCTCGACCGGCCTCGCGGATCAGCCTGTGCAGCTCCTCGACCGTCAAGCCCTCCGGAGTCACCGCGCCCGCGTCGTGATAAATCAACTCGTGGACGACGGTTCCGTCGAGATCATCGGCACCGAAGCTCAAGGCGACCTGGGCCGTCTTCTCGCCGAGCATGATCCAGTAGGCCTTGATGTGATCAAAGTTGTCGAGCATCACTCTCGAGAGTGCCATCACCCTCAGGTCGGTCAGGCCGCTGGGCAGTTTCAGGTGCGACAGCCCGGTGTTCTCGGGATGGAAGGCCAGAGGGATGAATGTCTGAAATCCACCGGTCTCGTCCTGCAGGCTGCGGAGCCGGCAGAGGTGATCGATCCGGTGACGAGACTCCTCGAGATGCCCGTAGAGCATCGTGGCGTTGGTTCGCAGCCCCAGCTGATGAGCACAGCGATGGATGTCGAGCCACGACTGCCCATCGGCCTTGTGCTCGCAGATCCGACCCCGGATCTCCTCGTCGAAAATCTCCGCCCCGCCACCGGGCATGCTGCCCAGCCCCGCGTCGATCAGCTGCTCGAGCACCCACTCGACCGGTTTCTTGCTGATGTGAGCAAACCAATTGATCTCGACACCGGTCCACGCCTTGATGTGAATCCGCGGGTTGGCGTCGTGAATCACCCGAACCACGTCGACGTACCACTCGAACGGCTTCTGGTGGTGCAGCCCGCCGACGACGTGGATCTCGGTCGCCCCCGCCTCGGTCGCCTCCGAAACCCGCTCGCGGATCATTTCCTCGTCAAACGTGTAGGCTCGTTCGGCCTTCAGATCCGATCGGAACGCACAGAACACGCAGCGGTAGACGCAGACGTTGGTTGGGTTGAGATGGACATTCGTGTTGTAGAAGGCCAAGTTGCCGTTCTTGCGTTCGCGGACCGTGTTGGCCAGCTGGCCCAGGAACAGCAGGTCGGCGTGCTCGTCCAGGTACAGCCCGTCCTCGAAGGAAACCCGCTGGCTGGATTCGACCGCCTCGGCAATCGCCCGCAGGCGAGAATCGCCATGCGAACCGCTGCGCGGTTCGCTCCTGGGATTGGCAGCCGGCAGGTTCATCAGAGACTCGCTCCCGTCGCTTCGGTGTCCACTCGCGTTAACCGCATTCTAGACGCACCGTTCACCATCAGCCAGCTTCGTGGCCGGCAACAAACCCGCCCCAGCCGGCCGACCCGGCCGTCTCACCCGGCCGACCCGCTCAGTCGACCGGCAACGGGAACAGCAGCACGTCGAGCAGGCCCACGCCGAACAGCCCCAGGCTGATCAGGGCGTTGATCTGGAAGAAGGCCAGGCCGACACGCGAGAGGTCTTCGGGGCGGACCAGGTAGTGCTCCCAGGCCAATAGCCCGCTGACAGCCGCCACGCCACAGAAGAACACCGGTCCCAGATCAGCCACCCACCACAACCCGAACAGGCAGCCGATCGTCACCGCGTGACTGGCCAACGCCACCCGCAACGCAGTTCGCAGACCCAGCCGGGCCGGGACACTGAACAGGCCCGCCCGCCGGTCATGCTCGATGTCCTGGCAGGCGTAGATGATGTCGAAGCCGCCCACCCAGAAAAAGATCACCGCCGCGAGAGTCCCGGGGATCGCCAGGTCGCCGGGCGTGCCGATCGACGGGCCGCGGATCGCAACCCAGACACACAAAGGCGCCAGCATCAGCGCCGCCGCCAGCCAGTAGTGGCTCAGGCTCGAAAACCGCTTGGCGTAGGAATACCCCAGCAGAAACAGCAGCACCGGGACCGCCAGGCGGACCGGCCACCAATTGGGCTCATCGCCCAGCAGGAACACCAGCGTCGAGGCCACAAATGCGATCGAGCAGACCAGCGTAAAGATCCTCACCTGGCCGACTCGCAGCAGGCCCGCGGGCAGGTGCCGGCCGGTTGTGCGAGGATTCTCGGCGTCGAGACGACGGTCGACCAGGCGGTTGAACGACATCGCCGCACTCCGCGCAGTGACCATCCCCAACACGATTCCGCACAACTGGTGCCACACAAAACCGCTCGACGGGTCTCGCCAGGCTAATACCGCCGCCAGCAAGGCAAACGGTAGAGCAAAGACCGTGTGGCTGAAACGGACCAGCTCGAGCAGCTGGCGAATCCGATCGGTCCAGGAAAATGCAGCGTCGGAGGGCGGGGTCGGAGGCAGGGGCGGAGGCGGGGGCGTCATGAATCGGATGCGAGCCACAGGGGTGTCAGGGAACGACCAGCGCGCCGTGGCGTTCGAGATGGGCCCGCCATCGGGCGACCGCAGCATTGCGACGACCCGCCGCCGAGTCGGGACGGTACTCGTACTTGCGACCCGCGATCCGCGACACATGGTAGAACGCCATTTCCCTGACCGCAACGTGGTCGCTGCTGAGCCAATCGACGAGTTGACCGGAAGTTTCGGCCCCCGCTCCGTCCGACTTGTCGAACCCCCACAAC
>CAUZEQ010000088.1:0-16009 GCA_963578885.1 Planctomycetota bacterium | reverse complement strand
CTCGTTGATCGGTTTCTCGGCCGGCAACAACTCGGCAGCCGACACCGCTGACACCGCTGACACCGCTGACACCACAAGCAAAGCACACAGAACAGGCCAGCAGGACTTCATGCGGTTGCCGGGGAGGAATTGGTGGAGTGTGAGGACGAGGCCGGGACGGCTCGGCGGCGGGGGCGGCCGCAACACGACCGCCGGTCAACCCATTTTACCCCCAGCGAGGGCCTCCAACAACGCCTAGCTGTCGACCCGCTGCCTAGCGTCGTCGTTCGGCCGCCGGGGCCGGCGGCAACGCCGATTGCCTGAGAGCCGGCTCCTGGGCCCACTGCGCCACCGACCACGTCACATGGCTGCCGATCACGCCCTTGGCCATGTCGTCGATCACGTCGCGGAGTACCGCCGGCGTGATCCCCTCGTTGGGAATCACCCGCTGCATCAGGAACCTGCGGTTCTGGCGGTCGTAGGCAAAGAACTTCCCGTTCCCCAACCTGTCGTTCTCGGCCAGCATCCTCAACAACGCCGCGGCCGGCACTTTCGACGCCTGCTTGGGCATCTCCTCCAGCCAGGCCATCAGCCAGATGGTCCCCGAGTCCTGGCTGATCACCGCCGACATGGCGAAGCCCCATTCCTGGTCACCTTCCCGCGTCTGGAACTCGAAGTCGAACCGGGTCCCCGCCGCGGTGGGCTTCAGGCCCAGCGTGCCCAGCATGCGACCCAGGCTGGCAGGATCGACCGACCCGGCCTTCGTCACATCCGCCGCGTCCGACCAATCAGCCGCCCAGGCAACCAGAACGACCAGCACCCCGGCCACGAAGACCGTCAACCGAATTCGCATCGTCCGCACTCCCTTGCCGACAGCGTTTTCTGGCCGTCTCAGCCACCCCCCGCATCCGACTCGCCCAGCAGGTAATCCAGGCAGATCTGTGACCAGGTCTCGAACGACTCGCGGTCGCCGACCAGTTCTTCGGGAGTGTGAAAACCTGTTTCGATTATCGACTCCTCGCGAGCACGAACTTTGGGCTCATCCAGTTCGAAGACATGCACCACGCCCAGGTGCACCGCCCCCACCTCGGTCAGGTCATCGTTGATCAAGCCCACGCAGCGCTGGGTGTACCCGGTCTCCACAAAGACCTCCTCGGCAATCTCCCGCTGCATCCCCTCCTCGTAGGGCGACCCGGCGGCATGAGTGTCCTGTGAGGAAATGTGACCGCCGATTCCGACCGACCGCTTGCTGTGCAGGCGACCCTCGCCCTGCTGGGTCCCTCGCCGGTAGTTGAAGATCCGGCCGTCGTGACGAAATACGCAGTAGGGAATCAGCTGCTTCAGGCTCGGGTCCTCCTCGACCGCGTCCCTGGGCCGGTAGCTCATCTGGGCCGGGTCGAGCAGTCGCTCGAGATAGACGTCGATGTCGGGGCAGAAGCCCTGGAAGTGCCCGATCTCATGGAACAGGCTCGTCGGCACCACCAGCACGTGCTCGACCGGATATTCACTCGTCACTCTCGTCATGCTCGTCGTCTCCGTCGCTGGCCTGCGGGCTCACCCGCGTGGCACGCCCACCAGTTCTCGTGTCTTCTCGGCAACCGACTCGGCCCTCATCAGCGTCTCACCGACCAGGATCGCCCGCACCCCTCCCGCGGCCAGGAACTCGACATCCCGCCGGCTGCGAATCCCGCTCTCGGCCACCAGCATCGTCGTCTCGGGCAGATCGGCCCCCAGCCGCAACGTGTGGCCCAGGTCGGTCTCGAACGTCTTCAGGTTGCGGTTGTTGATACCCAGCAGTGGAGGATCCAGATCCAAAGCACGCTCGAGATTCTCCGGCTCGTAGATCTCCAGCAACACGTCCAGCCCCAGTTCAGCGGCGGCGAAGTACAGGTCTCGCAACTGGCACTGCTCCAGGCACTCGGCGATCAGCAGCACCGCGTCGGCTCCGGCCACGCGGGCTTCGAGCAGCTGGTACCGCTCGAGCAGGAAGTCCTTTCTCAGTACCGGCCGCTCGACCTGCTGGCGGATCGAGACCAGGTGCTCGAGTCGACCCTGGAAAAACGGCTCATCGGTCAGGCAACTCAGGCAGGTCGCCCCGGCCTCGGCATACGTCGCGGCCAACTCGACCGGCTCAAAGTCCTCGCGGATCACTCCAGCCAAAGGCGACGCCTTCTTGATCTCGGCGATCAGTGCCACGTCGTGCGACTGCCTTATCGCATCGACGAACCCACGCACGGGAGGCGCATCAACCAGCTGGCTCTCGAGTTCCTCCGCCGGACACTCGGCCTGCCGCGCCGCAACCTGCTCGCGTTTCTTCTCCACAATCGTGTCCAGGATGGTCGTCACGCGGCCGATGATAGCAGCCTCGGTTCAGCGGGACAGCTTCAGGTCCGACACCTCGATCACGTACAATCCCCGCCATGTTGCCGCAGTCCTACATCCTCCTGCTCGGCCTGCTGTATCTCGGCAGCCTGGGCACCTGTGGGTACCTCGGCTGGCGAGCCGTCAAGCGGGACCCCTGGCCCAGGCCGCATGGGCGGACGCTGATCGCCTGGCCGGGCTGGCTGATGCCGATCGCGTTTGTCACCTGGATCGGCCTGATGAAGATTGCCAAGCGGCCGGTCCCGCAGTCTGCCGTCGACCCGGACGCCGTCAACGGACCCATGATCCACAACTCCCTGATGGACCTGGCACTCCTCATCTTCCTGCTGGGACTGATCGCATACGCACATTTCCTGGTCCCACCGCCCGGCGAGAAGGCACCCAGGGGCGAACCGATCTTCCGGCAACTGCTCTACGGGGTCGTTGGCTTCCTGGCCTGCCTGGCCCCGACCTTAGTCGTGTTTCAACTGACCGTTCCCTTTCGCACCGACGACATCCTGCACTCGTCGCTGAAGCTGATCAGCGAGGATGAGACCCGCCTGGTGCTGATTTCGGTGACCTTCAGCGCCGTGCTGGTGGCGCCGTGGTTCGAGGAACTGCTGTTTCGGGTGATCCTGCAGAGGACCTTCCTGCAGCGGTTTTCGCCATCGGTTTCGATCCTGCTGACCGCGGTGGCCTTCTGTACCGTACACCTCCCCTGGCAGAATGCCGTCGGACTGGCTCCGTTGGCCCTGGTGCTGGGGGTGACCTACCACCGCACCGGCAGCTACCTGGCGGTGGTGCTGATTCACATGCTCTTCAATGCCTTCAACATCCTCTCGATGCTGATGGAATCGACACCGGGTTGAGCCTGGCCGCCGGGGTCAGCCGCCGCATCAGCACTTTCCCCTCGACGGCGCGGCTGGTAGCTTTGGCACCACCACGACTCCTGCACGCTGCGGATGACCGCCGATGCCGTTTGCTCCCGTCGATGAACAGCTCGCCGTCATCCGCCGGGGGACCGAGCAGATCGTGCCCGAGCCCGAGTTGATCGAGAAACTCGAACAGAGCCTCGCCACAGACACCCCGCTGCGGATCAAGTACGGCATCGACCCCACCGGCATCGACCTGCACCTGGGGCACACGGTCCCCATGAGAAAGCTGCGGCAGTTCCAGGCTCTGGGTCACCAGGCCGTGGTCATCATCGGCAACTACACCGCCCTGGTCGGAGACCCCAGTGGTCGAGACGAAACGCGGGCGCGGCTGACGGCAGAGCAGGTCGAAGCCAACTCCGCCGATTACCTCGCCCAACTCGGGCAGGTCATCGACCTGGATGCCGCCGAGGTGATCCGCAACGGCGACTGGTTTGCCGGGATGTCGTTCCTGGAAACGCTCGAATTGACCAGCAAGGTCACCGTCGCCCAACTGCTGACCCGCGACGACTTCTCGAAACGCTACAAGTCCGAGTCACCCATCTACCTCCACGAATGCCTCTACCCGATCATGCAGGCGTGGGACTCGGTCCAGGTCTCAGCCGACATCGAACTCGGAGGCACCGAGCAGCTCTACAGCTTCATGCTTGCCCGCGACCTGCAGAAAGACGCCGGGCAGCCCGGACAGGTCGGCATCATGTCTCCCATCCTCGTCGGACTCGACGGACACCGCCGGATGGGCAAGAGCCTGGACAACTACATCGCGATCGCCGATTCGCCGTTCGAGATGATCAAGAAGTTCATGCAGCTGCCCGACGAGTGCATGAAGATGTACTTCGAATTGCTGAGCGACGTGCCGCTGCAGGAGGTCGAATCGCTGCTGGGGGGTCACGCCAAGGAGTGCAAGCAGAGACTGGCCGCGGAGGTGATCGGCGAGTACCACTCGCGGGAGTCTGCGGTCGAGGCGATCGATCGCTGGGAGCGGGAAATCGGTTCCGGCGGACAGCCCGCGGAGATCCCCGAGATCGTCGTCTCGACCGCCGACCTCGACGACGGACACCTCCCCGCCGCCGCACTCCTGAAACTCACCAACCTCTGCAACTCGACCAGCGAAGCCCGCCGGGCGATCTCGCAGGGGGGAGCCTACTTCGGCGAAGACAAAGAGCGGTTCGAGAGCCACGACACCTCCGTCGCCGTCACCAACGGCCTGCTGCTGTGGGTCGGCAAGAAGCGCTTCTGCCGGGTCACGCTCGCCGACGACTGAACACCTCAACGCCCCACGCACCACGCACCACGCACCACGCACCACGAGACCTCAACATGGCAACCGGATTCGGCATCGTTGGCTGCGGCATGATCGCCAACTTCCACGCGTTGGCCGTCGGAGAGATCCGGGGAGCCAGTATCACCGCCTGCTTTGACGCGTTCCCCGCGGCCGCTGATCGGTTCGCCGCGGCCAACCCGGGCGTGACCGCTTACGCGACACTCGACGAGATGCTCGCCGATCCCGGTATCGACATCGTCACGATCTGTACACCCAGCGGAGCCCATCGCGACCCGGCGATCGCCGCGGCGGCGGCCGGTAAGCACGTCGTCGTCGAGAAGCCTCTGGAAATCAACCTCAAGCGATGCGACGCCATCATCGCCGCCTGCCGCAAGAACCGCGTCAAGCTGACCACGATCTTTCCGTCGCGGTATCACGGAGTGACCCAGGCACTGAAGTCGGCCATCGACGGCGGCCGCTTCGGCAAACTCACGCTCGCCGACAGCTACGTCAAGTGGTGGCGAACCCAGCAGTACTACGACAGCGGGGGCTGGCGAGGCACCTGGGACCTCGACGGTGGCGGAGCCTACATGAACCAGGCCATCCACAGCGTCGACCTGATCGCCTACCTGATGGGCAACGTCGCGCAGGTCACAGCGCTGACCGACACGCTGGCTCACAAGCGGATCGAGGTCGAGGACACGGGCGTGGCGGCACTGCGGTTTGCCAACGGGGCCCTGGGCACCATCGAAGCCACCACCGCCGCCTTCCCGGGGTTTTCCAAGAAGGTCGAGATCCACGGGACCGAGGGGACCGTGGTGCTCGAGGAGGACCGGCTGGTGACCTGGGAATTCGCCAGCGGACGCAGCAGCGATGCCGCCACGCGGCGCCGCTTCGGAGGCGACGACGTGGGTGGTACCGGAGCCAGCGACCCCTCGGCCATCTCCTACGACGGACACACCCACCAGCTCAAGGACTTCATCCGCTCGATCAAGACCGGCAGCAAGCCTCTGATCGATGCCCGTGAGGGTCGCCGCAGCGTCGAGATCATCCTGGCAATCTACCAGTCCTCCTGGACCGGCAAGACCGTCTCGCTGCCCCTGAAACGCGACCCGAGAATTCCGGCCGAGCTGAGGCGGAAGAGATAGAGACTCTCGGCCACGAAGTGCCCAGGCAATCACCGTCATCACTCGAGGAGCTCTGGCATGTTCCCAGCCGTGCCCGCGACACGACCCGTGGTGTGGATCGTCGTGTCACTGTTGCTCCCACTCGGTGTCCAGGCTGAAACGCCCGAGTGGGTCTCCTACCCCGGCAAGAAGTGGAAGGTGCTCACAGCGGCGGAGGCTGGAGTCCGGGACGTTGCCGCCTGGGACCGCTGGGTCCAGGCCACTCGCAAGTCGACCCGTGGGGCAAGTTTTCACGGTGAGGATCACTCGGGGAACCGCTGGGGGGTGGCGATCACTCGGGGAGGGTACCTGGTCCAGTCGTTCGGCGACCCCGACTACAGGTTCCAGACCGCCTCGGTCGGCAAGTGCTTTACGATGGCCTGCCTGCAACTGGCAATCGACGAGGGACGGATCAAGAGCGCCAACTCTCTGATCAGGGACCACTGGACCGGCAAGGGCCAACTCAATGGTCGCCATAAGCAACTCGACCAGGGACAGCACCTCTTCCTGACCTTCAACCACCTGAAGACGCACCGCGGCGCGTTCCCGATTACCAACGGCTGGTCATGGCGAGTGGGCAAGAACTACGGACAGCCAGCGCCCAAGTGGTCCAAGTGGACCGGCGATCCCGACAAGGACAACTTCGCACACGCCAAGCCGGGCACGGTCGGCTCGTCCTACAGCAGCGGCGGTTACTGGCGACTCGCCCAGGCCCTGACCGCGGTCTGGAAAAAGGACCTCAAGCAGGTGCTCGATGAGAAGATCATGAGCCGGATCGGGATCCCGGCGGACCGCTGGGACTGGACGCCGGGCAAGGTGGTCCACGACAAGAAGACCTGGTACCCCAAGATGCCCGGCTACGGCGACTTTCTCGATCCCCCCTACACGATCAACGGGCAGACGGTCCGAGGCGGCCCGGGGTGGGTGGTCATCAGTGCCAAGGACCTGGCCCGCTGGGGCCTGCTGGTGGCCAGCGGCGGATCCTGGAAGAACCGCAAGCTGATCAGCCGCATCCAGGGACACGGCGGAGGCAACGGCAGCTACACCGGCGGCACCGGCGGCAGCGTGATCGGCTCCTTCGGCCGAGTCACTTCGACATTCAACCAGGGCAAGATCCCCTGGAAGCTGTTTGTCCAGCCGCCCCACACGGCAAACCCCTAGCCCGCCTGCGGCGGGTTGCCGGAGCGACCTTCGACCTTGACCACACCCTCGAACCGCGGCACACTCTCGCCCATTCCTGCCGCTTCGCACTTCCCTTCCACGGCAAGGACGCCGGGATGGCGCTCCGACTGCGACACCTCCTCGAATACGTCATCTTCCGCGCGGTCGTGGCGGTGGTGCACGCGATGCCGTTGTGGGCCATCGATGTGGGCTCCCGCGTCGGCGGGTTCTGCATGCACCGACTGCTGCCCCGGCGGCTGACTCGCTACCGGGTCGCCGCCGAGAACATCCGCCGCGCACTGGGACCCGACGCCGATGTCGACGACCTGATCGGCCGCATGTGGCGGCACCTCTTTCGGACCGTCGGCGAAGTGATCTACCTCCGACATCGACTCTCCCGACACAACTTTCGAAGCCTGATCCGCTTCCGCAACCAGCAGCAGGCCGTCGGGGCACTGCTCTCGGATCGACCCGTGATCCTGCTCAGCGGACACCTCGGCAACTGGGAACTGGCCGTGTGGATCTTCGGCGTGTTCGGATTCCCGATGGGCGTCGTCGCCCGCCGACTCGACAACCCCTACCTCGACCGCTTCTTCCTGAAATTCCGCAGCGACACCGGCCACGACCTGCTCGACAAGAACGGAGCCAGCGGCGAGATGGTCGATCGACTCGAAACGGGACGGCACCTGGCGATGCTCTGCGACCAGGACGCCGGATCGCATGGCCTGTTCGTCGACTTCTTCGGACACCCCGCCTCGACCTTCAAGTCGATCGCGCTTTTGGCCCTGAGGTACCAGGCACTGATCTGCGTCGGATACGCCATACGGCTCGACAGCGACGACGGCCCCGAGCGGTTTGAAGTGGGCTGCGAAGAACTGATCGATCCGGCCACCTTCGATGGCTCCGACCCCGTCACCGACCTGACCCGGGCCTACACCCAGGCACTGGAGCGGATCGTGAGGCGGGCGCCCGAACAGTACTTCTGGCTGCACCGACGCTGGAAATCGAAACCCGATCAACAACGGCGACGCAGCCGACGTGCACGGACCGGACGATTGCCCTGGGCCGCCTGAGTCGTCCCGGCGGCCCGGCGGAGTTGACGAGAAATCGTGTCACCTCGAACATACAGGGCATGGCCGAAACCGTCCGCATCGCCGCACTCTCGGAAATCCCGGTGGGGTCCTCACATGAGGTCACCGCGGCGGGTCGGGTGATCGCGCTGTTCAACGTCGACGGCACACTCTACGCACTCGACGGTGTCTGCCCCCACGCCGGCGGACCGCTCGGGCAGGGACAACTCGACGGCTGCGTCGTCACCTGCCCCTGGCACGGCTGGCAGTTCGACGTGACCACCGGACAGCACTGCCTGACCGAAGCGATCCGTCACAGCTCGTTCCCCGTCATCGTCGAAGGCGACGACGTGCTGGTCGAGTTGCCGTGAGCGGGCCGGACCTCGATGACGCGTTGATCGAGGCGGCCGCGGCGACACTGCGAGACGGCGGCCTGGTCGGGTTCCCCACCGAAACCGTCTACGGTCTCGGCGGCGACGCCACCAACGCCGAAGCCGTCGCGGCCATCTTCGCTGCCAAAGGCCGACCCCGCTTCGACCCGATCATCGTCCACCTCGCCGACTCCGCGCAACTCGAATCCGTAACCCCCGGCCTGCCCCCCCTCGCCGAATCGCTCGCCGAGGCCTTCTGGCCAGGACCGCTGACACTGGTCCTGACCCGAAAAGATGCGATCCCGGCCATCGTTTCGGCCGGGCTGCCCACCGTCGGAGTCCGTGTCCCCGACCACCCGATCGCCAGGCGATTGATCGAAGCGGCCGGCTGCCCGGTCGCAGCACCCAGTGCCAACCGATTTGGCTGCATCAGCCCCACCACCGCCGAACATGTCCGCAGCCAGTTCGGTGACCGCATCGAGATGGTGCTCGACGGAGGCCCGTGCCGTGTCGGAGTGGAATCGAGTGTCGTGGATCTCACCGGGCCGCTACCCCGACTGCTCAGACCCGGTGGAGTCACACTCGAGCAACTGCACGATGTGGTCGGCCCGGTCGAAGTCCATCACGGGGTCCAGCCGCCCGACCAGGCTGCCGTTTCACCAGGTCTGCTGGCCAGGCACTACGCGCCCAGCACACCGCTTGAGCTTGTGGATTCGATCGACCCGGCACCGGCACCACGATCCGGGCTGCTGACGCTCACTCGACCCGAGTCGCCCGAGGGCTGGTCGCGGGTCGAAGTGCTCTCCGAATCCGAAGACCTGGTCGAGGCCACCGCGGGGTTCTTTGCAGCGCTGCATCGGCTGGATGCTGCGGGCCTGGAACGGATCGTGGCCGTCAGGTTGCCCGAAACGGGTCTGGGAGTTGCCTTGAACAATCGATTGCAGCGAGCCGAAGCCCACGAACGACCGGGGTCTGATCCGCCTGCGGCGGACCCGTAGCGGGGCCTGACCCCGGTAGAATCACAACCAGGCAACTCGACCCCTCCAGCCCTCAACTGCAGGATCTGCTCAAGCAACTGCTCAGGGACCCGTCTGATGATGTGTTGGCGCCGTCCCACCCCACTAACCATCAGTAACCTGCTCGGGCAGCAGGCTCGACTCGACGTGAATTACGACGCGAGAGGCGGCACTCAAGAGCCGGCAGCACCACCGGGCTACCGCCTCGACGTCAACCAGGTGCGGTTGGGCCGGGGCCAGGCGGTCTTCGACGCGGCCTGCCAGGCAGTCCGTCGCTGGACGATGTTCGAGATTGGCTGGGGCGAAGCACTGGCCCTGGACGACGACGGCCGGTCGTGCGTCGCCGGAGAACCGTTCGAGGGCCAGACGATCGCCGCTTTGTTCCGCCTGCCGATGGTGTGGTGGCTGACCTCCTGCCGGATCGTCTACATCGTCGACGAACAGGCCCAGGGGCGTCGTTTCGGATTCGCCTACGGGACCCTGCCGGACCATCCGATGCGGGGCGAGGAGCAGTTCCTGGTCCGGCTCGACGACGAGGGAGTCTGCTGGTACTCGATCACTGCGTTCTCCAAGCCGCGCCACCTCCTGACCTACCTCGGCTTGCCCGTCGTTCGCCACATGCAAAAGCGGTTTGTCCGGGATTCGCTGAAGGCGATGCAGGGTGCTGTCGAGCAGGTCCCCAGCTGATCGTCTTCGACTCGGCCCCGACTCGACATAGTCCCGATCACCGCCGCTCTCAGACCCGACGGCCGGCGGGCATTGGATTCCATTGATTTGGCCGATGTGGTGTAATTGGCCTCCGCAACGCTGCTCGACTTGGATTTGACGAGGTTGCTGCTGATGCGCCGTCCCCGTACATGGTTCGTGCTGGCGTTTGTCGCCTACGCCCTGGTCCTGCGACTGATGCCCTGGCTGCTGCCCCGCATCGGAGTCGAAGTACCCCTGGACCGGATGGTCTACTACCCATGGAACTTCTCGCCGATGATGGCACTGTGCCTGTTCGCCGGTGCCCACTTCGCACGTCGTGAACTCGCCTGCCTCTGCCCACTGCTGATCATGCTCCTCAGCGATGCCCTGATCGGTCTGATCAGCGGCAGCATGCAAAACGCGTTCTATTCCAACACGCCGATTGTTTACGGCGCACTGGTGGCCGGGACCTGCATCGGTTTTCTGCTGCGAGGCAAGCGGACGGTGTGGAAGATCGGCGGATCGGCCCTGGCGGCCCAGATCCTGTTCTACCTGGTGACCAACTTCGGAGTCTGGGTCGGCACGGGCATGTACACTCGCGATCTCTCGGGCCTGGTCACCTGCTACACCGCCGCACTGCCGTTCTTCCGCAACTCGTTGTTCGCCCTGGCGGTGTTCACGCCGATCGCCTTCAGCCACTGGGCCCTGCTCCCGGAACTCAAGCCGGTTCCGGTCACCGTTGCCGACGACAGCTGATTCGAGAGCCATGCCCCATGGCCGGTCGCCGGATCGTCTCGCTGCTGCCCAGTGCGACCGAGATCGTTGCCGCACTCGGTGGACTCGATCAACTCGTCGGTCGATCGCACGAATGTGACCACCCGGCCGAGGTCCAGTCGCTGCCGATCTGCTGCCACCCGACGCTCGATGTCCAGGCCTCCGGCCAGGAGATCGACCGCCAGGTCAAACAGCGACTCGCCCAGGCCGTCTCGATCTTCGAACTCGACCACGACCTGCTCAACCGGCTACAACCGGACCTCGTGCTCACGCAGGACCAGTGCGAGGTCTGCGCCGTCAGTCTCGAGGAGGTCCAGGCCGCGCTGGGCCACTCGACCGGAGTCGCCACCCGGGTCCTCTCACTCGCCCCCTCGGATCTCGACGAGGTCTGGCAGAGCGTGATGAGTGTGGGTGAGGCGATGGGGCATCCGGATCGAGCCTCCGAGGTCGTTGCCGACCTCGAAGCTCGAATCCAGGTACTGGCACAAACCGTCCAGGCCTCCGCAGGCGATCTCCGGCCCCGAGTCGCCTGCATCGAGTGGCTCGAACCGTTGATGGTCGCGGGGAACTGGGTTCCGGAGTTAGTCGAGTTGGCTGGGGGGGTCGATGTACTGGGCACCTCGGGAACCCACTCGCCGTGGATCAACTGGCCCGACCTGGCCGCCGCTGACCCCGACGTGCTCGTGCTGATGCCCTGCGGTTTCGACATCGAGCGGACTCGGACCGAATGGGAGACGCCGGAGAATCGTGCCCAGTGGCATCAGTTGCGGGCGGTTGCCGAGGGTCGGGTCTTCATCACTGACGGGCACCAGTTCTTCAATCGCCCGGGTCCGCGGTTGGTCGAATCGGCCGAGATCCTTGCCGAGATCCTGCACCCGGGTCGATGCGATTTCGGGCACCATCCCGCCGGTTGGCAGCCCGCCGAGTGACTCGGGGTCAGACGCCGCCCGTGGCGGGGCCTGACCCCTTCCCGCGAGAGTTGGCGGTTGGAATAAAGGGTTCAGGCCCCGCCACGGGCCGCCTCTGACCCCAGCACTTGTCGTCATTCAACAGGCTTCAAGCCCCGCGTGGCGAAGCGGCGATTGGCCCGATACGATGACACCGCCACGCCATCCCCGGCGATCTTCTGTCCCATCCGAGCTCATCATGATCAACCGCCACGTACTGCTCATCGCCTGCCTGTATCTGTCGCTGTTCTCGGCCTCCCCCGACGCGCTCACCGCCGCCGGCCGTGTGGTCACCGTGGCCGGCAACGGCCGCTCGGGCTACACCGGCGACGGCGGACCGGCGTCTCGAGCCACCATCGGCGGGCCGTTTGGCGTTTCGCTGGGCCCCGACGGGGCGCTGTATTTCTGCGAAATCGACAACCACTGCGTCCGCCGCATCGATCGCCGCACCGGGCTGATCTCCACCGTGGCCGGCAACGGCAAGCCGGGCTATGCCGGAGACGGAGGCCCGGCCACGCGGGCGGCGTGCAACGAACCCTACGAGGTGCGATTCGACGCGGTCGGCAACATGTACTTTGTCGAGATGAAGAACCACCTGGTCCGCCGCGTCGACGCCCGGACTCACACGATCAGCACCGTCGCGGGAACCGGCAAACCCGGCTTCAGCGGCGACGGCGGACCCGCCACCAGCGCCCAGTTGAAAGCACCGCACTCGATCGCGCTCGACGAGCGAGGCAACCTCTATATCTGTGACATCGGCAACCACCGCATCCGTCGCGTCCACCTTGGGACCGGAATCATCTCGACACTGGCCGGCACCGGTGAAAAACGGCCGACACCCGATGGAGCTCGACTCAAGGGCACGCCGCTCAATGGGCCCCGCGCACTGGACTACGCCGGCAACGATCAACTGGTGCTGGCTCTCCGAGAAGGCAACGCCGTCTACCGCATCGATCTCGATGCCGGGACCCTGCACCACATCGGCGGCACCGGAGAGAAGGGCTACAGCGGCGACGGCGGTGATGCGAGAGCTGCGAAGCTCAGCGGCCCCAAGGGCATCGCCGTCGGGCCCCACGGTGATATCTACCTGGCCGATACCGAGAGTCACACGATCCGGGTCATCCGCAAGAAGACCCGCACCATCCATACGCTGGTCGGCGATGGAAAGATGGCCGATGGCCCAGACGGAAACCCCGCCGGCTGCCGACTGGGACGGCCTCACGGCATCTACGTCGACGCCAAGAGCCGAGTCTACATCGGTGACAGTTCGAACCACCGCATCAGAGTGCTCGAAGATTCCGCTGCGATCGACTCCGCGGCGATCGGTTGGAAGAGACTGAAG
Organism: Planctomycetota bacterium; assembly: GCA_963578885.1. Lineage (GTDB taxonomy): Bacteria > Planctomycetota > Planctomycetia > Planctomycetales > Planctomycetaceae > UBA8437. The sequence continues at coordinate 2,939 of CAUZEQ010000088.1, read as the reverse complement.
CTGGACGAGCGGTTTCGGGCCGAGGGTGTGGCGATCTTCGATGTGAATCGCGACGGGTTCAACGACGTGATCGCCGGTGATGTCTGGTACGCGGGTCCGAAGTGGACCGTGCATGAAATCCGCAAGCCGGGCGACTTCGTGGCCGGTAAGGGCTACAGCAACTGCTTTGCCATGTTCGGCTGGGACATCAACCGAGACGGCTGGCAGGATGTCTTCTATATCGGTTTCCCCGGCGACCCGTTCCACTGGTACCAGAACCCCGGTCGTAAGGGCGGGCATTGGAAGCAGCACATTGTCTGGAGCAGCATCTGCAACGAGTCGCCCGAGTTCGAGGACCTGGACGGTGACGGGCTGCCCGAGTTGATCTTCGGTTCGCAGCCCGAAAGCCAGATGGGGTACGTGAGCCTGCCGGGATCGAAGTTGACTTCCGGGAAGTGGCCCTTCCGGGCGATCAGCCGCAAGGGCGACCCGATGAAGAACGGGACCTTCAAGTACTACCACGGCCTGGGCATCGGCGACATCAACCGCGACGGGCGAGCCGACGTGGTGATCCCGCACGGATGGTGGGAGGCCCCCGCCGAGCCGACCGATGCGACCTGGCGGTTCCACCCACTGCACCTGGCCAAGGACGCCAGCAGCGCTCCGCTGAAGGCGGCCAACATCTACATCGACGACTACGATCTCGACGGCGACAACGACCTGGTGATGAGTTCGGCTCACACGTTCGGCGTCTGGTGGTTCGAAAACATCGGTGGCAACGAACGGCCCAGGTACAAGTACCACCTGATCGACGAGATCAACTCTCAGACCCACGCGATGGAGTGGGTGGATCTGACGGGCAACGGCACCCGCGACCTGGTCACCGGCAAGAGGTTTTTCGCACACAACGGCAGCGACCCGGGAGGCAAGGACCCGGTCAAGATGTACTGGTACGAGGTCCAGAAGCGGAAAGGGGCCGGTCCGAAGTTTGTGGGTCACGAGATCAAGGCGGGGCTGGGTACCGGTGTGGGAACACAGTTCCTGGTAACCGACGTCAACGGCGACGGGCTGGCCGACATCGCGCTCTCGAACAAGAAAGGCGTCAACGTCTTGCTGCAAAAGCGGTAGAGGGTCGCCGGAAAGCGGCAACTTGCCAACAACCCCAGCAGTGCGTATTCTTGGTGCCGCACTGGCCCAAGTGGCGGAATTGGCAGACGCGCTAGGTTCAGGACCTAGTGGGATTTATTTCCCGTGGAGGTTCGAGTCCTCTCTTGGGCACTCGACCGCGGTGCACCGCTTCGCACCCGGCCGCAAACCCCTGCAAAACAGGGGTTTTCTCTTGCGCGGTGGAACCGGGTTGCGACCCCGTGCGAGGCAATACGGCCGGTTGCTGCACCGGATTTCGCACCACTTTTGTGGAGTGGTCGTCGGTGACCTGCAGGTAGTGCTTTGCCGCGATGGGCTGGGAGTTCCCGATCCACTTACAGACCACATGCAGCAGAAGCGTTCAATCAAAGTACCCGCCGCGCCTGATTTGAGCCGGAGGAGTTCGCAATAGGCGTTTCCCTGTTGGCGCCAGACGGAGTGCGACACCGATCGGCGCTAGAGCGGGCCCGTCCTGGCGTCCGGCTCTCGAACCCCATCGAGTGCCGACGGCCACGAGGTCGAATTGCACGAACTTCCTCTGCTTCAGGTTGTAGCTGGCGCGGCCGAGCAACTTGGTGTCAAAACCCCTCAGCCGCTTGCCGTTCTTGATCCGCACTGTCTTTGTGGACCCTTCGATGGTGAGCTTCATGAGGTTCCCTTCGACACCGCTTGGAAAACTCGGTGACCACCAGGGTCTGGCACGCCGTTCGTGACGTCGCCCCCGAAGTGCAAACTCTTGCCAACGCGCTCTTGAATCTCCGCAGCACCGACCCGATCGGCTACTGCGGCACGGTCCCGAAAAGCGACCGCTGCCAGGCCTTTGAAGGGCACGGGGATCTGCGTTTGGTGGTGAACGTGCGCGACTCGAAAGAGCCGGTCCTCGTCAGTTTCTTCGAGGATCGCACGGGCCAGAAGTACTTCATGGTGGTCAACCTCGTGCACGGCAAGGACATGAGCAAGGTCGATGGTGTGCGGACGATTCGGCTTACGTTCGACAAGGGCGTTGCGAGCGTCGAGCGCCTGAATCGACTCACAGGCCGTGTCGAGACGCTCAAAACGATGGCCACTCAGTCGGGGTCGCGCTTTCTGAACGTGCAACTTGAAGGCGGCACCGGAGACCTCTTCAAGTGGTCCAACGGAAACGCCTGGGCGTTGCGGCCTCGGAGCCGCAAAACTCCTATCAGTCAGAAGGCCAGGTCAGAAGGCCAGCCGAAATCGAATCGGACTCACAGGCCGGCCCACCCCGCCCTACAGATTGTGCAACAGACCACGCATGTAGCCGACGGCGAACGAGATGTACTGCTTGGGCAATCGGCCCTCGCCGGTGATCCCGACCGGATGGTCGAAGTCAATCACCCCGTCGTAACCCACCGCGTCCAGAGCCCGCACCACCTCGCCCATCTGCATATCGCCGTCGTCGACAAACACCTCCGAATAGCCGCGATTCTCGGGCAGCGTGCCGCGCACATTGCGAAAATGAACATGGAACAACTGCTTCTTCTTGCCGAAGTGCTCGATCCCCTTCAGCACGTCCTCGCCCGATTCGTACCGTGTCCCACAACAGAACGTGATCCCGTTGTTCGCACTGGGCACCTCGGAAAACAGGCGGTCGAAATCGCGGAACCGGCAGAGGATCTGAGGAGCACCGACGAATTGGTGCAGCGGAGGATCGTTGCCGTGCATCGCCACCTTCGTCTTCGATCCGTCGACGATCGGGATCACCCCCCGGTAGATGTTCAACAGCCCCTTCCACAACTGGTCGCTGGTCACTTTGTACTTCGGCTTCAGCCCCAGAGATTGGACTCGATCGAGAT
>CAUZEQ010000087.1:0-16067 GCA_963578885.1 Planctomycetota bacterium | reverse complement strand
GGGTAGCCTGTTCGGTCTCCGCGACGTCGATTCGTTTGGTCCGATCTCGGGCACCGTCGGCATCCTCGATCCTCCCGGAGCGGCGTCCTTCAGCCCGGCCTTCCCCGGTCCGATGAATGCCACCGAGACGGTCAATCACCTGATGGCTTCGGCAGGGCTGCTGGGTGCGGGCAACTTCGACGTCACCGCCGACCTGTTCCTCAGTGAACGTTCGGCGATCAAGCTGGCCTTCAACGAGACCGGGCGGCTCGTCGTCGAGCAGGCCGCCTGGCATGGGTCCCTGACGCCGTCGGGGTCTCAACCGATGACCCTGAGGGCTCTGTCGGTCCCTAACACGCTCGAATCCGGCGCCAACGCCGACCGGACACTCAACGTCGAAGCCGCTGCGATCATCGGTGGACAGGTGGGTGTCGCGGGCGAGGTCGACGTGTATTCGTTCGAGGGCACCGGTGGACAGGTGGTTTCGATCGAGGTCCTTTCGGAATGGCTGACCCGGGTCACCGCGCCCGTCGACACCCTGGTGCGGGTCTATGATTCCAGCGGCGCGATCCTGCCGTATCACAGCAGCAGCACCTCCGCGACCGACATCGCGATCAACGATGGCTTCGACGATGGCAGCGGCCAGCCGGACGGCGATCCGGTGCTGTTGAATCTCACCTTGCCGACGACCGGCAACGCGACGGACACGTATTACATCGAGGTCTCCGAGCCGGACGCCAACGGCGTGTTCGTGTTGCCCACCGACGGCAGCAACCAGATAGTCGAGCTCGACCCGGTGACCGGTGTGGAATTGAACCGGTTCGATCTGCCGACGGGTGAGACGAGTGCGGGCCAGGCCGCCCTGGCGTTCGATTCGGCCGGCGAGCGGCTGTTCTTCATGAACAACGCCAGCCGCTACCTCTATAAAATCGACGCCAACGACGGGTCGGTCATCGATTCCACCCTGATCACCTCACCGATCGCCAGCAGTCCTCAGGCCTTCGATGGCCTGGCCTATGATGCGGGGCTGGTCTACATCCTGGACATCGAGGCGGAAACGATTCCCGGCCAGGCCGAGGATCAGAACGCGAATCCTTCAATCCCGCAAATCGTCGATCCTCCCGAAATCCTCGTCTTCGACGTGTTGCTTGACGTGCTGGTTCCGTCTCAGTTCCTGAACCTTGTTGGGACTGGCGAGGGTGTGCCATTACCGGGTGCGAATCCGGCCGGCACGTTCATCGACATCACCGGTGGCCTGGCGATGATCGCCCCGGCCAGCACCACGCCGCGTCTGCTGCTGCTGGATTCGGCGGGTCAGTCGGTGCACGAGATCAACCCGGAGATGGGGGCCTCGATGGGGGCCTCGATGCTGTCCTACACTCCGCTGAGCACCATGGCGGGGAACATGGATGCGGTCGGTGCGGTGGCGGGCCAGGTCTGGCTGGGTGGTGCCCCCGGTGAAGACCGGATCGAGATCTTCGACCGTGGTGACGCGGTCATCGACCGTACGCTGGGCCTGACTCCCAACCCGCCTCCGTCGTACGGCCTGACGGCGATCGGTGCCGATGACACTTCTGTTCCGCTGGACGGCATCGGCGGTTACGAGTTGTTTGTGACCAAGGTGGACTTCAGCCCGCTGGCCACCAGCACGGCTCTGGGCGACACGCTGCTGGGTGGTTCTGGAAACGACACGATGTGGGGTGGCAGTGCCGCCGACGTACTCAAAGGTGGTTCCGGTGCCGACAGCGGCAGTGGGCTGGGAGGCGGCGACTACATCAATGCCGGCAGTGGCAACGACACGATGCGAGGCGGCCTGGATGACGACACGTTGCTGGGCGGCAGTGGCCAGGACAAGCTCTACGGCGACGCCGGCGACGATACGCTCGACGGACAGGGTGGCAGCGACACGCTCGACGGCAACGGGGGCGACGACCTGTTGCGTTGGCGGATCGGCAACGGATCTGACGTCATGGACAACTCGGCCGGTTCGGCTCGGTTCGAGGCCCTGGGCAGCGGTGCGGCCGATTCGCTTTCGGTCAGCAAGACCAGCGGCAACAGGCCGAAGTTGACCGTGCTCGACGGCATCAACACGGTGCGGGTCTCGAATACGATCTGGCGGACCGACATCCTGGCCGGCGGCGGAAACGACCAGTTGGTTATCGGATCGCTGGTGGACGTTGGCGGCACGCTGCTGGTGGTCAACGGCGAGGGCGGTCGCGACACGATCTCGGCGGCGGGCGTCCGCATCGGCGAGGTTCGATTGCGGTTGGACGGCGGCGACGACAACGACACTCTGACCGGTAGCCTCGACGGCGACACGATCTGGGGTGGCGAGGGTAACGACCGGGCCGACGGCGGCCGTGGCAACGACACGATCCTCGGCGGCGGCGGCGACGACGACCTCGACGGCCAGGACGACGACGACCTGATCTTCGGCAACGACGGCAACGACACGCTCCAGGGCGGAAACGGCCACGACAACCTCTCGGGCAACTCGGGCTTTGACACGCTCATCGGCGGGTTCGGCCGAGACACGCTTTCCGGTGGCGAACACGACGACGTCCTGACCGGCAGCCAGGACGACGACACGCTGTTCGGCAACGAGGGCCAGGACAGCCTGTATGGCGGAACCGGCGACGACTACCTCAACGGTGGTCTCAACGACGACCGTCTCTACGGCAACTACGGCGACGACACCATCGGCGGTGGCGACGGGAACGACCTGCTCGAGGCCTCGCACGGTGACGACATCCTCAACGGCGGTGACGGCGACGATACGCTCAACGGGGGCGACGGCTTCGATGGTCTTTCGGGCCACGACGGCAATGACGTGATCAACGGAGGCGGCCAGGACGACACGATTCTGGGCGGGAATGGCCACGACTCGCTCTCCGGAGGCGGTGGCCGCGACATCGTGCTCGGTGGCGATGGCAACGACACGATCAGCGGGCAGGGGGCCCAGGATACCCTGGCCGGCAACGAGGGTGCCGACGTGATCAACGGCCTCGCCAGCGAGATCAACGAGAACTTCTCGTTCTACGCGTCGTGGGTCGACTCGGTCTGATCCGTGGCTCGAAGAAGTTGTTCGCGTATTCCGGTGGCGTCGACCAGTCGCTCGATCACGAGTGCATTCGCTTGGGGGAACCGCGCGGCTTCGAGTTCGTCCAGGGGTGACCAGGCGAACGGACTCGCCGGCGGCGGCGGCTCGGCCTGGCGCGGCTGGCAGAGCCAGAAGTGCAATTCGACCCGGCCGTGGTCGTAGTCGACTGTGCGTTGTTCGAGTTGTCTGAGCGGTTCGACGGCAATCCCTGTCTCTTCGAGGCATTCCCGGAGTGCGGCCTCGCGGGGCGACTCGTGCTGCAGACACTTGCCGCCGGGAAACTCGAGCATTCCTCCCAGCGGTGCCTCACAGGGGCGGATCCCGACCAGGCAACCGGTGGCGTCGTGCGAGAGCACCACGGCGATCCCGATTCTCTGGCCCGGGGAGGTCATTGAGTTTCGCCGTCCTCGCGGGCGTCCGTCGGCGGGGCACCCATGATGTGGAAGCCCGAGTCGACATGCAGGGTTTCTCCGGTGATCCCGCTGGCCAGATCGCTGAGCAAGAACATCCCGGTCTTGCCCACCTCGGCGGCCTCGACATTGCGTCGCAATGGTGAGCATGTCTTGTAGAGGTCGAGCATCAGGTCGAAGTCACCGACGGCCGATGAGCTGAGCGTCTTGAGTGGTCCGGCCGAGAGCGCGTTGACGCGGATGCCCTCGGGCCCCAGTTCGCTGGCCAGGTACTCGGTGGTACTCTCGAGTGCCGACTTGCACAGCCCCATCACGTTGTAGCCGGGGATCACCTTTTCGCCGCCCAGGTAGGTCAGCGTCAGGATACTGCCTCCGTCGCTCAAGAGCGGTCGGGCGCGGCGGGCCAGCGTCATCAGGCTGTAGACACTGATTTCCATCGACAGCTTGAACCCGTCGCGGCTGACATTGACGACCTCGCCCTTGAGATCATCCAGGGGGGCGTAGGCGATCGAGTGCAGCATGAAGTCGATGGTGCCGTAGGTGGACGCGGCGACTTCGAAGACGTGATCGAGTTGTTCGTCGTTGGTCACGTCGCAGGCTTCGATCATCGCGGTGCCGAGCGGCTCGACGAGTTTCCTGAGTCGCCGTTCCATCCTGGGGCGTTCGGGATCCCTGTCGGGGAGGTGAGTGAACCCGATCTCGGCTCCCTCGTCATGCAGTTGCTGCGTGATGGCCCATGCGATCGAGTAGCTGTTGGCGATGCCGAAGACCAGTCCCTTCTTGCCGTCGAACAGGCCCATGCGGGTGGCTCCTTGAGAGACTCGTCAAAAGACTCAGGCGGGTTCCCGCCGGTTGTCCGGGCGGGATGGGGCGAGAATAGCGACTGGCACACCGGCCTTCAACGGCCCGAATCCGATTGCCGCTGTTCGGGGTGAGCGGCGAGGAAGGCCGAGGTCATTTCCTTGCGGATCCGCCGTCTCAGGCCGCCTCGAAGCAGGTTCATGTGGTCACGACCCTCGTGGATTTCGACCACCGCATCGCTGCCCAACTTGGCGAGCGCCTGCTTGAGCCGGATGGTGGCTCCTTCGAGGTAGAACGTGTCGATATCCCCCATGAAGACGTGCAGCTTGCCCTTGAGGCGGGGGGCCAGTGTCTTCCAGTTCCGCTGGAGCACCAGCCGGATGTCGTATTTCTCCCACGTCCTGGCCGTTTCGAGATCGACTCGGCCGGTCTTGCGGTCCCACAGCAGCCGCGGCTTGCCGTTGGCGCCTCGGGGGCTGAAGACCGCTTCGAAGCTGTGCAACTGGCCGCCATGCCCGAGCACCCACTCCATGTCGGCGAAGCCCTTGTACCACAGCAGGACCCGCCCATTGACTCGTGCCAGGGGTCGCCGTTTGCCCTGGGGGTCGACGTACATGTTTTCGCCGCTGCGATAGAGGTTGATCCGCTGAAAGTCGCGGAAGTCGACCGGGTCGGGTGAGGTACTCCAGGTGCCGCCGAAGACTTCGGGATAGGTCACCTGCAGCCACAGGCTGCTCCAGCCTCCCGAGGAGTGTCCGGTGAGGAAGCGTGCTGAGGGCTTGGGGACGGTGCGAAACTGCTTATCGAGGGCCGCGATCAACTCGGTCGTCAGTGCCGCTCCGACCGGCCCGTTGTTGGCCGAGTCGGCAAACACGTGATGTCCCAGCGGGCAGCTGGGATCGAGTGCGACTCGAAGAAATTCGACTCCGCCCTCGTTCATTTCTGCCACCGGTCGCGGCACGCTGGATCCATGGTGAGTGCCTCCGAAGCCCGGAATGGAGAAGATCACCGGGTAGCGTCGCTTGGGGTGTTTGTAGTAGCTGGCTGGCAGGATGACGGCGGCCCGTGACGCGACCGGCCGTTTGTGGAACTCGGTGAGCAGTTTCGAGGGGACCTCCAGCAGCTTGCTCCACCTGTTCTCGGTGAATCGCCTGGGCTCGACCAGCTCACCGACCCGAAACGCGACGAGGTCTTGCGAGAGGTCATTGCCGAGGGGAATGACCTGGCTGAAGCCGTTGCCCGGCCCGATGCCGATCTCGCGGTCATAAGGATTGAAGCGTGCCACGGCCTGGGCGCGGTGACCTGCGAGTTTCATGTCCGCCAGTGGTCCGGGGTAGCCGAGGATGGGTCCGGCCTTGAGTCCATCGCCGCCGCTGAGGCTGCCCGGCGACTTGGCAGAAAACTCCAGCGGGACGCCCGGCTTCCAGTTCTCGACATCACGGGCGACGAACTGTTCGGGGTTGAACCAGCCGGGACCCCGGCGGGGCTGGCGTTGCCTGCTGCTGAAGATCAGGTAGACCCGACCGGTGAACGGTTTCGAGTGCACCGACTTGGTGAACTCGACTCGAAACGTTCTCGAGTCGGCTTGCGCGAGGTTGTTGCTGTGGGGTGTGACCAGTGCGAAAAGGACGAGCAGGCCGTGCCTGAGTTGCGGGTGGAGCATGAGATGTCTCGGAGTACGACTCGGTTGCCAGTGCGGTGTCAGGGCGGTGTCAGGGCGGTGTCAGGGCGGTGTCAGGGCGGTCCATGGTAGCGACCGAGTTGCGAATTTTCGTGTGATGGCGCATCGAAGTCGCCTCGATGACGATACAATGCCGCCCGACGGGGCCAGGGAATGGCCCCTGCGACTGCCGGAGGGACGACGCCGTGACGGAACATGGCGAGGGGCGGGATGCACCGGGCGGTTTCCGCGAGACGGTGACCGACACGGCGATTTCGGACTGGAGTGATCAGTCGGTAGTCTACCGAGGCTACGACGTATTGGACCTGGTCCGGGAATCGACCTTCACCGAGGTCGCGTACCTGCTGTTGTGTGGTGACCTGCCTGAGGACCTGTACCTGGCCGATTTTCGGGCGATGCTGGCCGAGTCGTTGGACGGTGAAGCCTGGAGCGACGAGTCGGCCTGGATGAGCGACCTGCTGGATCGTCTTCCACTGAACGTGCCATTGACCGAGATCCTGTGTACCGCGATCAGCGCGGTGGCTCACTTCGATCCTCAGCCTGCCGATCGTTCGCTCGAGGCCGATCGGGCGCGTTCGATTCGCCTGCTGGGCCGTGTGCCGATGCTGGTGGCCGCTCGGGTGGCGATGATCCGTGGAGAGGAGCGGCCGTTGGCGGATCCCGAACGGAGTTTCTCGTCCCAGCTGGCAGTCCTGCTGATTGGCCGCGTCCCCTCGCCCTTGCTCGAACGAGCGTTGGACGTGTTACTGATCAGCGTGATCGACGTGGGTTTCAGTCCGGCGGTCCAGGCCGCGCGGCTGGCCGCGGCGGCTGGAGCGGATGTGCATGGAGCGGTACTGGCGGCTGCGGCGGTCGAGTCGACCTCCGAGCGAACGGGACTGGCCGAGCGGTTGGTTGAGCTGTGGGCCGAGCGACCGTGGGGGGAGGACCCCGACGGCTGGGTGCTCGAGCGGCTCGATACCGGCTTGGGAGTGCCGGGAAGCGTGTTCGGTGGCCAGGCCGTCGTGGATCCGCGTCGCGAGACGGCGGTGGCCTGGGCCGAGCAGCTGGCGTCGGAGAGCGGATCCGAGTCGACTCGGGACAGCGACCGTGCCGCCGCGGAACTCGAAGCGGCCGTCGTCGCCTGCGGGGGAGTTCCGGGTTGGGACTGGTCGACAATCCGGCTGCTGGCCGCCGGCGGTGTCGAACCGTACTTGCACCTGCCGCTGGTCGCGGTGGCACGACTGCTGGGCTGGGCGGCTCACGCGCTCGAACAATCCGGCCACCCCGTCGTCAGCGTCGCCCGGCCCCACTACGTCGGCCCGCAGCCTCGCGAAATCCCTGCCCGGCCGGTTTGGGAGTGAGGCCGGGTGGCGCGGGTTGAAAAACCTCAGTCCTCGAGGTTCAATCGAGCCGACGTGGCGACGGTCGATCGGTCTGAAACGGAAGGGATGAACATGCGTTTTTTGGCCCTGTTGCTGGCCCTGTTGTCGGCCCGGCTGCTGGTTGGGCTGCTGGTTGGGCTGGGAGCACCGGCACTGGTGCACAGTGCCGAGCCAGCCACGGTCAAGGATCCGGCTCCTCCGCGGGTCGCCGGTTCAGCCGACAAGACGACTCCGCCTGCGCTGAAGGCCTACTCGCGGGTCAAGAACCAGAAACCCGCCAAGCCGCTCTCGAAACGGGCCAGGACTCATGCCTGGACCGGGTTCCTGGGCCCGACCCGCGACGGCGTCTCGACCGAGACGCAGCTGTTGAAGAGTTGGCCCAAGTCGGGACCGGCGAAGGTGTGGGAGCTGGCGGCCGGCGACGGATACGCCTCGCCGGCGATCAGGCATCCCTACCTGGTCTATCCTCACCGTGTGGGCGACTCGGTGCTGGTCGAGTGCCTGCATGCGGAGACGGGCCAACAATTCTGGCAGCACAAGTTCGCCACCGCCTACCGCGACCGGCTGGGTTACAGCAGCGGTCCGCGGTCGACGCCGCTCATCGACGGCAACCGGGTTTACATCTACAGCGCCGAGGGGTTCCTGATTTGCCTGGAGCTGGCTACGGGTCGAGAGATCTGGAAGCGGGATCTTTCCACAGAATTCCGTGTGCCTCAGGGCTTCTTCGGGGCGGTCGGCTCGCCGCTTCTGGTCGGCGATCGGCTGGTGATCAACGTCGGCAAGGTGGGTGGTCCCTGCGTGGCGGCGTTCCACACCCTGACCGGCAGGCTGGTGTGGGTCTCGGGCAAGAAATGGGGATCGGGCTACGCCTCGCCCCGGCTGGTGACGATCCACGGCAAGCAGCGGGTGCTGGTGTTTGCCGGTGGCGAGAGTCGTCCGCCGACGGGTGGCCTGATGCTGATCGATCCGTCCAACGGAAAACTCGAGCTGGATTTCCCCTGGCGGAGCAGGAAGTACGAGAGCGTCAACGCTTCGTGCCCGCTGGTGGTCGGCGGCAACCGGATATTCGTCTCTGCCAGTTACCAGACCGGGACCGCGTTGCTCGAGGTCGGCAAGGACCTGGCTTCGCACAAGATCGTCTGGAAGATGGTCGACGCCGAACACAACACCGAGTCGAACCAGCTGGGTTTGCACTGGGGCACGCCGCTGATCCAGGACGGGTACCTGTACGGTTTCGACGGTCGCAATGAGCCGGATGCGTCGCTGGTCTGTGTCGATCTGAAGTCGGGCAAGGTGTTGTGGCGTGAGGAGCCCGAGTGGGAGCAGACGGTGACGGTGCAGGGTGTCGAACAGACTTTGACTCTCAGCACGTTGAGAGGCTCCTTCCTGGGCGCCGACGGCCAGGCCCTGGTCCTGGGCGAACTCGGCCAGTTGATGTGGATGGATCTTTCTCCCAAGGGCTACAAGATCACTCAGCGGTCGTCCCTGTTCCTGGCCCGCGAGTCGTGGTGCCCGCCGGTGATCAGCCGCGGCCTGCTTTACATCAGCCAGAACATGAGGGACCCGGTCACCCGATCGTCTCCGCGGCTGATCTGCTACGACCTCAGGCGACCGTGAATCGTCGGCCGGGTCGGGGTTCAATTCGGGTCCGCCGGCGGGACCCTGTAGAGCACGTGACGGGGCGTGGCGAAGAGCGGCTCGAACCCCTCGAGTGATTCGAGGCTGTGGCTGCGTCGCCAGAGGATGTGGGTGATTGGCTCGGTGTCGAACGCGGCGGTGGTGGTTTCCCAGGGCGGTCTGCCTCGCTCGATATCGAGCAGCCAGCGGCCGCGGAGCTGTCGACGACGGTCCCATTCGAGGATGCCGGCCGCGTCCTGGGGGCAGTCCTTGAAGACCACGAACTCGGCACGCTGGGCGTACCACTTGAACGCCCAGCTCCCCCGTGGCGTGAGTACGATCGCGTCGGCAGGCAGGTTGGTGTCGATCCATTCGCAGGTCCGGGTCCAATCGGCGAGCGCCTCGGGGGTCAGTCGACTGGGGTTGCGATCAGCGGCGGGCAGTGCGAGAGCCACGGCGAGCATCGACGCGGCGATCGCGAGCCGTTGGGCCAGGCTGCAGCAGCGAGCCAGCAGGCCGGCGACAGTGATCGAGAGCGCGGCTGGCAGCAGCACGTCGACCAGGCGATAGGGGTAGAACTTCATCAGCACGATCCGCAGCCGGTCGAGGCTCGAGTCACCGGGCGGTCGATCGAGTGCCAGTGCGGCTCCGACGACAGCCACCAGTACCGCCGAGAGCACCAGCCTTGTCCACCAGGCTTCTTCCCGAGTCCGCTTTGTCCCTCGGCGTCCCAGCAGCCAGGCCAGCAGGACCAGGCAGTAGACCGCGACGGCGGCCGGGGAAAAGCGGGCCGGGACCAGGTGATGTCCCAGCCGCGCGAAGACCTGCAGCGAGTCGGCCTTTGCCGATCCGTCTCCCAGCAGCCCCAGCACCGGGATCACCCCCGGCAACGCGCACAGCACCAGCAGCGCGGCCTGGGTCAGCCTGGCTCGGTCGATGGGCCAGGGCCGGGCCAACACCCCCAGCACCACTCCCCAGCCCCCCACGATCGGGTGCGCGCTGACGGCCAGGCCGCACAGCACCGCGGCGAGCCAGCGACGACCACCGAGCCCGTTGGCGGCCGACCAGGCGAGCAGTCCGTAGGCGAGGACCTTGGATTCCAGGCCACCGACGACCCATTCGCCCGAGAGATTCCCGAGTGAGGCGGCGAGCAGGATCGCTGCGATCGCGGCCAGGGCGGCCGGCCGATCCGGGACCAGGCGACGTGCCAGGGCCGCGAAGCCGGTGGCCAGCAGCAGCAGGCACAGGCAGCGACCGATCAGGGCCACCGACGCGAAGGGCAGCACCCGGGTCAACGGGCCGACCAGCAGGTAGAAGACCAGGTGAGGGTTGGACGATTCGAGAAAGAAGTCGCCGCTGCACCAGGCGGGGTCGACGAAGTGTCGGGCCTTGGCCAGGTAGTGGGGTTCGTTCACGCCCGGCGTGGGAGCGCGCAGCCCCGAGTGAGCCAGGCAGGCGGCCGTGGCCAGCAGCCCGACGAGCAGGTCGAGCCGGCGAGAAGGGCGAGAGTGGTCGGCGGCTACTTCTTGCCCGCAGATTTCTTGGCTGCTCTCTTTGACGCCTTCTTGGACGATGGGCTCGAAGCCTTGGCCCCGGACTTCTTCTTGCCCGTGTCGCCGAAGATCTTGTCCCAATTCTCCCAGAACTCAGGCGTCGCGCCAGTACGAACAATTGGTCCACCCATCGTTTGGTCTCTCTAGAGTCAGGAGTCAACTCGTCTGATTCTCCCTGACCCCTCCCGGCACTGTCAAGTCGCTGGGCTGGGCCGTGGTCGTCACGGCCGGGGAAGCCTATACTCGCCTCAGCCACCCGAGTCGGTGCACGCCGGGGCCGGGGACGATGTGAGACCCAATTGATGTGGATCGAGGACTTCGAAGACGTCGACGACGAGAGGCGATTCCGGGAGATCTGGGAGGCGGTGCAGATTGCCCGTACGGTGAGCTATTCGCTGTTCACTTTTGGCGAGAGCGAGTTGCCGTACTACCTGGTTTGCGACAAGCCGGCCGAGGGTGAGACGGTGAGCGTGACGCGGGGCGAGGTCCGAATCACGCGGCCGACGATCATCACCCCCGAAAACGCTCATCCGGAGTTCCACGGGTTCTTCGGCGAGCAGGAAGACGACAGCATCGTCGAATTCCTGATGGCACGCTCGGCGGGCTTTTCGAACCTCCAGATTGACAACACCAGCGGCCCCTCCGAGATCGTCAGCGATCGGGTTGAGGAGGTGGTCGAGAAGCTCAACCTGCAGCTGGACAACCTGGAAGAGGACCGCACGGCGATCCTGACGGCTCCTCACGGACTCGGCGGAGTGGCATTGTTGCGGTACGCGGCCGAGAGGATCTGGCAGAGCGGGCCGGACAACGTGCAGGAGCTGCGCGAGCGGGGGTTTCTGCCCTAGCAGGCTACCAGTCCTCTGTGGCGATGCGGCGATCCTGCCGGCTGGTGTCGCTGGTGTCTCTGCCAAAGTGCGGCGGGGTCGGTCCGGGTCGGTCCTCTGTGCGGGTCACCTGGCCACCGAGCCGATTCAGCTTTTCGTCGAGCCGCTGGTAGCCTCGATCGAGGTGATAGATACGTCGAATGGTGGTGGGCCCCTCGGCGGCCAGCCCGGCCAGCACCAGTGCCGCACTGGCTCTGAGGTCGCCGGCCATCACGTTGGCCCCGCTCAGCCGCGGCACTCCGTGGATCACCGCCGTGGGCCCCTCTCTCACGATTCTCGCCCCCAGCCTCACCAGCTCGGCCGCGTGCAGGAAGCGATCGGGAAACACCTTGTCTGTGACCACGCTGATCCCGTCGGACAGACACAGCAGTGCCATCAGCTGGGCCTGCACGTCGGTGGGGACACCCGGGTAGGGCAGAGCGGTGATCGTGGTAGGAGCGAGCACGTCGGGTGCGGTGGCGACCAGCGTGGCCAGGCCGTTGTCGTCCACCGACCGCTCGATCCGCACCCCGATCCGCTCGAGCACTTCGCAGACGGCGACCAGGTGATCGGGCCGCACCGATCCGATTTCGACGTGTCCTTTAGTGATCGCCGCAGCGATCATCAGCGTGGCGGCCTCGATCCGATCGGGGATCACGCGGTGCTCTGCGGATCCGAGCTGTTTGACGCCTTCGACTTCGATGCGAGGCGTTCCCAGCCCGGTGATTCGTGCCCCCATCGTGTTCAGGCATTGCCCCAGGTCGACCACTTCCGGTTCACACGCAGCCGCCTCGATCACCGTTCGTCCATCGGCGAGCGTGGCGGCGGTCATGACGTTGCAGGTTCCGGTGACGGTGCTACCGCAGGGTCCGCCGAGGAAGACCGAGCCGCCTGTGAGCCGCTTGGCCTGTGCGATCACGTAACCCCCTTCGACGCGGATCTCGGCTCCGAGTGCCTCGAGTCCCTTGAGGTGCAGGTCGATGGGTCGATGTCCGATATTGCAGCCGCCGGGCAGCGAGACGCAGGCGCGACCGCGGCGGGCCAGCAACGGGCCCAGCACGCAGATGCTGGCTCGCATCCGCCGGACCAGGTCGTAGTCGGCCACGTAGGGCCGGGTGTCCTGGACAACCAGCCGCAGCTGACCTTCGCTGGTCAGTTCCGAATCAACTCCGAGAGTTTCGAGCAGGTTCAGCAGCGAGTGGACATCGACCAGGTCGGGGACGGCCGAGAGCACCAGGGGTCCATCTGAGGCGAGGACGGCGGCCAGGATCGGCAGCGCGGCGTTCTTCGATCCGCTGACTTCGGCGAACCCGTGCAGACGCCGACCACCTTCGATGATGAACTTGTCCATCCCTGGACGCTTTCCTGTAACGGGCCGGCCGTTTTCGGCGGTGGGCGGTGCGGGAGAATCAGGGAACCGGCTGCAGTGACACGACGACGACGCGGGGTTTGCCCGCGAGGTCGTCGACAAACCGCGGGGTCCCGAATGCAGGCTGTTCCCCCAGCAGAGCTCCGACCGCGTCGGCCTGCTCGGGAGAAATCTCGCACAACAGGGTGCCCGCCGGGGCCAGGTGCCCGGGTGCGGAAGTGATCAGTCGGCGAATGAGGTCGAGTCCGTCGAGGCCACCGTCGAGTGCGGTGTGGGGTTCGTGGTCGCGGATGTCGGGTGCGAGTTGATCGAGTTGGGCGGTGGTGACGTAGGGCGGATTGCTGGCAATGAAGTCGAAGCGGGCCTGCGAGTCGAGTGGTTCGAAGAGGTCTCCTTCGAGGAACACGATCCGATCCGCCACCTCGTGTGTCGTGGCATTGGTTGAGGCGACGGCCAGGGCGGCGGGGCTGATGTCGGTGGCGGTCAGTTGTGCCGAGGACAGCCCGCTGGCGATGCTGATGGCGATGCAGCCGCTGCCGGTGCCGATTTCGAGGATCGATGCCGCGGCGGGGAGTTCGCGGGCGAGGTCGAGCAGTTCGACGACGAGCGTCTCGGTATCGGGGCGGGGGATCAGCGTGTCGGCGGTGACCTCGAAGTCGATCCCGAAGAACTCGCGGTGCCCCACGAGGTAGGCGACCGGTTCGCAAGCGGCCCGCCGCTTGACGAGTTCCCGCATCACGGCTCGTTGCTGTGGCGTGAGTTCCTGATCGTACTGGGTGTAGAGTTCTATGCGTTGGCAGTCGCGGGACCAAGCGAGCAGGATCTCGGCGTCGAGTCGAGGCGAGGTGCTGCCGTTGGCGGCGAGGTGCCCGGTGGTCCAGTCGAGGATGGCCTGGACACTCCAGCGTTGGGCCGGGGTCTCCGAGGGCGTGTGTCCGGCGGGTTGGGGGATGGCATTCATGCGTTGGGATCCCCGCCCAGTCGTTCCTGCCGATCGTGTTCCAGGAGCGCATCGACCATCTCGTCGAGTTGTCCCTGCATGATCTGGTCGAGCTTATAGAGCGTCAGGCCGATGCGGTGGTCGGTCAATCGGTTCTGGGGGAAGTTGTAGGTTCGGATCCTCTGGCTGCGGTCGCCGGTTCCGATCAGGCTGCGGCGCTGGTCGGCTCGTTCCTGGTGTACCTTCTGCTGCTGAGCTTCGAGCAGTCGGCTGCGAAGCACTCTCAGAGCCTTGGCCCGGTTCTTGTGCTGGCTCTTTTCGTCCTGGCACTGCACGACGGTGTTGGTCGGCAGGTGGGTGATGCGGATGGCGCTGGCCGTCTTGTTGACCTTCTGGCCTCCGGGACCACTGGCGAAGAAGGTGTCGACCCGAAGGTCATCGGGTCCGATCTCGATTTCGACCTCGGTGGCTTCGGGGAGCACGGCAACGGTGGCGGCGGAGGTGTGGATGCGTCCCTGGGTCTCGGTTTCGGGGACCCGCTGCACGCGGTGCCCGCCGCTTTCGAACTGCAATTGCAGGAATGCGTCTTCTCCGGAGATTGAAATCGTGATGTCCTTGAATCCGCCCAGTTCCGTCGGCGAGCTGTCGATGAGTTCGGCCTTCCAGCCGCGTCGTTCGACCAGCCGCTGGTACATCTCGAAGAGATCCCGTGCGAACAGCGCAGCCTCGTCGCCGCCGGTGCCCGCCCGGATTTCCATGATCAGGCTGCCGCGTGAGACGGCGTCGCCGGTAGAGACCAGGTCTTCCAGCGCGGACAGTTTCGGCACACGCTCGGCCTGCAGCGATTCGAGTTCTTCCTGGGCGTACGCCTTCGAATCGGCGTCCTCCTCCTCGGCAATCAACTCACGAGCCGTCTCGATGTTCTCCTCGAGCTCGTTGAACTCGCGGACCGGCAGAGCCACCTTGGCCAGCCCGCCATATTCGCGCTGAAAGGCGACCATCCGCTGGGTGTCGGCCAAGACCTCGGGGTCAGAGAGCAGCAGCTCGAGCTCTTCGTAGCGAGCGAGCTTGGCCTGCAGCGTGGGGAACAACATCAGCGATCATCCCTGTATCGCCGAACCTGGTGTGTGCTGAAGGTAGTTCCGATTCCGGTGATCTTGGAGATCTTGGTGATCGGGTCTCGCCGAGCAAGTTCGGCGAGTCTATTCCTTGGCGGTGGCTTTGGCAGCGGGTTCGGTTTCTGCTTCGGCCTCGGCCGGCTCCTCGGCCTTCTTGCCCCAGTTGTATTTCTTCTGGAACTTCTCGACGCGACCGGCACTGTCGACGTACTTCATCTGGCCGGTGTAGAACGGGTGGCAGGCGCTGCAGATTTCGACGACGAGTTTTTCGACGGTGCTGCGGGTGGTGAACGAGTTGCCGCAACCGCACGAGACCGCGGTGTCCATGTAATCGGGATGAATGCCCTTCTGCATGGTCTTGCCTGTCAAAAAACTCGCCTGGTGAACGCTGAACGGGCCAGTGTAGAGGGCTGGTGGGGACGGGACAAGGTTGAACCGCGGCCGCGGGTTGGCTGGTTCGGTCAGTCGGCTGCGGGATTCACTTGCCCTGTTCGGGTGCGGGAGTCCTGAGGCTGGCGAGGAAGGCGGTGAGGTCGGCGACCTGTCGCGCGGTCATGTCGCGGATCAGAAGATCGGGCATCAGGGATTTCTGCTGAGCGGCGAGCACGTCGACGTCCTTTGCGGCAATCGTGGTCAGCTTGTCCTTGGCGTCCCTGAGCACCACCTGCTTGTCGTCCTTGCTGACCAACAGCCCGGTGAAGACTCGGCCCTGTACGGTTTCGACCACGTAGCTGAGCCACTTGGGTTCGATCTTCCTGGACGGTTCCAGGATGCTCTCGAGGATCTGCGCCCGGGTAAACTTCTTGCCGACGCCGCTGAGATCGGGGCCGACCTGCTTGCCCTGCCCGGAGATCTTGTGGCAGTTCTTGCACTGCACTCCATCGGTCTTGAAGAACACGTCCCGTCCGCGTTCGATGCTGCCGGGCAGTGCGAGGATCTGTGCGGGCTTGACGGTGGTGCCCAGCCGCTTGACCCGCTTCTCCTCGGGCAGAAACGTCTCGAACAGATCTCTGACCGTGGCCGAGGTGTGCGCGGTGGCGGTGCTGATCACCTGCAGTCGGGTCGCGGGGTTCAGCTGCTTGCTGTTGGTGGCCTGCAGCAGCCGGATGGCTCCGGAGCTGCTCTGCAGCAGCGCGGTGATCTGGGTGGCTCGCCCGGTGGCGGTCTGCGAGGCCCTGAGTTTCTTGAGTGCCACGGCCGTCGCGCCTCGCGCCCGGGCGACATGGGAATCGGGCGAGGCGGCCGGGAGCGTGGCGATCCAGTCCTTGATCA
>CAUZEQ010000086.1:0-16173 GCA_963578885.1 Planctomycetota bacterium | reverse complement strand
GGTGGGTTGGAAGGCCAACGGTTGGCGTCGACGTGAGGGTCGGAGTTTCAAGCCGGTCAAGAACGTCGAGTTGTGGCAGGCACTCGACGAATTGCTCGTGCTTCACGACGTCCGCTTCCGCGTGGTCAAGGGCCACAGCGGTCATCCCGAGAACGAGCGGTGCGACGAGTTGGCCGTAGCGGCCTCGCACTCGTTCGACGCCTGAGCGAACCGGATCATTCGGACCCGGCGGCGATCCGGCGTACGCGGAGCCAGGCCGAGGCGATGACGGTGACCAGCCCGGCGATGAATCCCATGATCGTCCCGTTGATCAGTCCCAGGCCGATGCCAATCTGCAGCGGGTCCAGCGGATTGCTCGGGAGTGTCATCACCGGTCCGCCGTTGGGGACCGCCACGACTTGCCGGACTCCGAAGAGGCTCGCAACAGGTCGGGTGTCAGCAGGCCCAGGAAGCAGCCGAAGATCAGCCCGAGAACCGTTCCGATCAGAGTCACCACGACGATTGTCCCGACCGATCACAGTGTGTCGCTGATGAGGTCGGTGTTCACGTTGCGTAGAATTCCCTTCGAGGCGGTGGCGGTGCGGGGGACTGCCTCCGAGTGTCAATGTTGGCGCGAGATGCTGCAAGACCTCAGTCGAGGCAACTCGTTACGATGGCGACCCACTCGACGGTCCTGTCATGAGAGATCATGGACGAGTTGCCTCTGCAGACTCCTGCCAGATTCCTGCCCGGCGTGGGGCCGGTGCGTGCCGAGTGCCTGGCTCGGCTGGGGATCGAGACGGCCGAGGACCTGCTGTGGCACCTGCCTCGAGGGCTCGTCGACCTGAGCGAGGTGCGCCGTGTGGGGGAGTTGGAGCCGGAGATCCTGCAGACGGTCCGCGGCGAGGTGGTCGAGCTGGATGACCGCAGGATCTCGGGCGGTCGCCGGATGTCGTCGGTCACGATCGACAGCGGCGACGGGTTCCTGAAGGCGACCTGGTTCAACCAAAGCTGGATACTGGGTCGAGTGCAGCACGGCAGCGCGGTGCTGTTTTCGGGCAAGCCCAAGCGTCGGGCCGGCCGTTGGGAGATGACTCATCCGCGGCTGCAGGTGATCGACGCCGACGACCTCGAGGCTCACGGCGGCCTGCTCCCCAAGTACCCTCTGACCGACGGCGTCACGATGGAGGCGATGCGTCGCATCACCCGCGAGGTGGTCGATCGGTTCATCGAGCACGTCAGCGATCCGTTGCCGGAGGCCTGGCTCGAGCGGTTTGACGTGGTGGGGCTGGCGGATGCCCTGACGGGTGTGCATCGTCCCGGGTCGGTTGAGGCGTACCATGCGGCTCGTCGGCGGTTGATCTTCGACGACCTGCTCGAGTTCTTGCTGGGGCTGGCCTTGCGGCGTCGCGCGTGGCGGGCTGGCGGCCGAGCACCGAGGCTGCCGGTCACGGCCAAGATCGATTCGAGAATCCGGCGTCGGTTTCCCTTCGAGTTGACCTCGGGGCAGGACCGGGCGGTCGAGGAGATTGCTGCGGACATGGGGCTGGATCATGCGATGCACCGGTTGCTGCAGGCCGACGTCGGGGCGGGCAAGACGGCGGTGGCGCTGTACGCGATGCTGGTGGCTGTCGCTGCAGGTCACCAGGCGGTGCTGATGGCTCCGACCGAACTGCTCGCTCGTCAGCACTGGCAGACGATCGAGGAATTGCTTCGTGGCAGCCGGGTCGAGCGGGTGCTGTTGACCGGGAACCTCACCGCGGCGGAGCGCCGCAAGACGCTGGAGCGGATCTCATCGGGCGAGGATGTCCTGGTGGTGGGCACTCACGCGGTGATCCAGCAGGACGTCGAGTTCAAGTCTCTGGGCCTGGCGGTGATCGACGAGCAGCACAAGTTTGGAGTGATGCAGAGATCGCGGTTCGCCGACGAGGAGTCCCAGCAGGCTCCTCACGTGCTCGTCATGACCGCCACTCCGATTCCCCGCAGTCTCTGCCTGACCCAGTTCGGCGACCTCGATGTCACGACGATCGACGACCTGCCACCGGGCCGGCAACCGGTGGTGACCAGCGTGATCTGGGACAAGGCGACTCGTGAGAAGGCCTGGGAGTTCGTTCGCGAGCAGGTCACGGCGGGTCGGCAGGCGTTCGTGGTTTGCCCGAGGATCGATTCGGGTGAGGAGACGGGTGAGGAGACGGGTGAGGAGACGGGTGAGGAGACGGGTGAGGAGACGGGTGAGGGGACGGGTGAGGAGATGAGTGAGGGGATGGGAGTCGAGCAGACCTGGGAGCGGTTGCGTGAGCACGAGTTATCGGGGATTGCGGTCGG
Organism: Planctomycetota bacterium; assembly: GCA_963578885.1. Classification (GTDB taxonomy): domain Bacteria; phylum Planctomycetota; class Planctomycetia; order Planctomycetales; family Planctomycetaceae; genus UBA8437. The sequence continues at coordinate 13,869 of CAUZEQ010000086.1, read as the reverse complement.
TCTGGTCCACGGTCGACTCGACGTCGACGACAAGTCCCGAGCGATGCAGGACTTTCGCGACGGGCGCACTCGGGTGCTGGTGGCGACGACGGTGGTCGAGGTCGGGGTCGACGTGCCCAACGCCACCCTGATGGTCGTGCACCATGCCGAGCGGTTTGGTCTGAGCCAACTGCACCAGTTGCGAGGCCGCATCGGGCGTGGCAGCTACCAGGGCTACTGTTTCCTGTTGGCTGGCCGGCAGGACGAGTCGGCTGCGGCGCGGCTGGAGGTGCTCGACCAGCACGCCGACGGGTTCTCTGTGGCGGAAGCGGATTTCCTGCTGAGGGGCCCCGGTGACGTTCTCGGAGTGCGTCAGCATGGCGAGTTGCCGTTGAGAGTGGCCGACCTGATTGCCGATCGAGAGCTGCTCGAGGAGACTCGGACGATCGCCTTTGACCTGGTCCGCACCGGCGAGATCGATGGCGAGGAGGCGAGCCTGTTGCACCTTCGGGTCCTGGAGCGATTCGGCGAGTTGATGGAGTTGCCGCGGACCGGGTGAGGTGAGACGATGTCGGCTTGTTGGGTCGGCTTGTTGGGTCGGGCTTGTTGGGTCGGCTTGTTGGGTCGGGGAAGCAACCGGGAGCGGACGAGGAAGTAGATGGCCGACGAGATGACGCCCGCTGACTCCTCGGCCGAGGAGCTGGTACCGACCGAGACGATCCCCTGCGGGACGTTGCCCGCCTTGAAGTGGCGGGATCTGCCTGAACCGATCTCATGGAAAAAGATGGTCGGTCCCAGCATCATGCTGGCCGGGCTGGCCCTGGGCTCGGGGGAATTCGTGCTCTGGCCCTACATCACCTACAAGGCCGGGTTCCTGTTCTTCTGGGCCTGCATGCTGGGAGTGACCACTCAGTATTTCCTGAACATGGAAATCGAGCGGTACACGTTGGCGACCGGCGAGAGTGCGATCACGGGGTTCTGTCGCATCAACAGGAACTGGGCCTGGGTGTTCCTGGTCCTGAACATCCTGCCGTGGGCGTTTCCCGGTTGGGCAACCGGCGCAGCGACGCTGCTGAGTTGGGCCGTGTTTGGTGCCGTGGAAAAGACGACGGCAGGTGGTGTCACCTACGAGGCCCAATTCGTGGCGCCACTGGGGATTGCGGGGTTGTGGCTGGTCGGCATCGCCCTGACGGCCGGGCCGGTGGTCTACAACACTGTCGAGCGAATTCAGACGGTGCTGGTGGGACTGATCGTCGTGATCGTGATCGTGTTGGGCGTCGTCGTGATCCGCGGTGATGCGGTGATGGCGATGTTCGATGGGATCCTCAGCGTCGGCCAACTGCCGGAACTCAGCACTGATCTGACGGTGGTTACCCTGTTGGCCGCCGTGGCGTTTGCTGGAGCGGGAGGTACAACGAATCTCGGCCAGAGCAATTTCATCAAGGACAAGGGTTACGGGATGGGGCAGTTTATCGGCCGGATTACCAGCCCGTTGACCGGTCAAGAGGAAGCGACTGCGTCGACCGGATTCCTGTTTCCAGACACTCCGGAGAATCGGCGACGATGGAGCGGTTGGTGGAGGTCGGCCAACATCGAGCACACGATCTCGTTTTACCTGACCTGCGTGATTTGTCTGTGCCTGATGTCGTTGCTGACCTACTCGCTCTTTTATGACAGCACCGGAGCCAAGCTGCCCGGCATGGATCGATACGCCAAGGGGCTCAGTTTCGTCTGGGGCCAGGCCACGGTGATCGGTGAGCGAGCCACCGGCGGCGGGTTGCTGAAACTGGGTTTCCTGGTGATGGGCATCGCCGTGCTCTTGACGACCGAACTGGGTGTCCTCGACGCGACCGCTCGGATCTCGACAGACATCGTCAAGATCAACTATCTCCGCGACAACGACAGGTGGTCGCTCTCGAAGTTGTACTACCTGTTTCTCTGGGGTGAGATCCTGCTGGGCACGGTGATTCTTCTGTTTGTCACCAAGGAGCCGCTGGTGCTGTTGGTCACCTCGGCGGCGATGAACGGGTTCGTGATGTTCGTTTACTCGTTCCTGTTGTTGTATCTCAACGGTTGGGTCCTGCCGTCGCGATTGCGGATGAGCTGGTTGCGGATACTGGCGATCGGCTGGTCCGTGCTGTTTTTCGGTTACTTCAGCTACCGGGTGGTTGAAGGAGCCCTGTGGCCGAAGCTGTTTGGTTGATGGGGCGGGCAGTTGCCTGGCTGTATGTGTTCCAGGGTGTCGAGTTTTCACTCAACCGGTGCTACTCGATCACGTCATCGACTGCCGAGATGCTGACCACCTGCTCACGACGGACGAGCACGTTCTTGCGGTTGGCCCGCACTCCATGCAACCGCGTCTCGAGCACGTACAGTTCGCGGGTGGTGGCGGCGTCGCGGAGGTCATGCACGTCTGCGTTTTCGAGCACGAGGTGGTGAGGGTCGAAGTCAGCCAGTGTCCCGGCGTAGACGTAGGCGGCGTCGACGTCGATCACCACCACCTGGCCCTTGAGAGCCTGCAGTTCTCTGTCCGGGTCACTCATCGGATGTTTCCTGGTCCGCCTCTGCGGTCGACGTTGTGTGACTAGCGTGATTCGCTGACGAGGTGTGCGGCGACGAAGTCTTCGTTGAGTGTCACTCCGAGTCCGGGTCCATCGGGGACTTCGATCCTGCCGTCGACTGCCTGAACGCGTTCGAGTGTCAGTTCGTTTCGCAGCGGTTCGTCTTCGACGCAGTCTTCGAACAGGAAGGCATCGCGGCATGTCGAGAGCCAATGTGCGCTGGCGGCGACGGTGATCGGGCTGGTGTAACAGTGGTTGCACAGCCGCGCCCCGATCTCCTCGACCCGGTCCCGAACGTATGCGGCGTCGGTGAATCCGTTTCGAGAGAGATCGACCTGGTAGACATCCAGCGCGTGGCGATCGATCAGGGGCCGAAAACTCTCTCGGCCGCACTCGCCTTCACCTGCGGCGATCGGCAGTGGCGAGCGGTCTCGCAGCCAGGCGTACCCGTCGACGTCGGCCTGGTGCAGGGGCTCTTCGAGCCACTCGACCCCGAATTCTTCGAAGGCCACCGCACGCCGCAGCGCGGTTCTCGCGTCCCAGACGCAGCCGGCGTCGACCAGCAGCGTGGCTTCCGGACCCAGCCCCTGGCGGGCGGCCCGCACGAGTTCGATGTCGAGTGCTTCAGATTGCCCCATCGGTTCCCAGCCGAACTTGACCGCCGAGTATCCCGCCTCGACCCACCGCTGCCCGATCTCTGCGGTTTCTGCCGGGTCGTTTCCGAAGAGGATCGAGGCGTAGGCGCGGATGGAGTCGTGCTGTTTTCCACCGAGCAGCTGGTGGATCGGTGCGTCGTAGTGTTTTCCGGCGAGGTCCCAGAGTGCCATATCGACGGCGGCCATCGCAGCGATCGTGACGCCGGTGCGGCCGAAGTACATCGAGCCGCGGTACATGCGGTTCCAGTTGCGGCGGATCGCCAGCGGATCTTCACCGACGAGCAGTTCTCGGAGCCCGCAGGCGATGTTGTGGCTGAAGGGTGCATCGACGACCGCCTGCACCACTTCCGGCGACGCATCCGCCTCACCGATCCCCTCCAATCCCGAATCGCTGCGGATCCGCACCAGGGCCACGTCCTGGCAGCTGGCGGTCTTTTCTTCGACCGATTCGACGCGCAACACCTGGCAGACGACTTCTGTGATCTTCATGCGAGGTATGCTAGAGCATTGGCGTGGCGGACTCCACTTTCCCCGGGGTGAGTCCGGCGGCATAATGGTACGAGTCATGAATGATCCGACCCCGATCCTCTCTGGTCCGTCTCTCGAGTGGCCCCGTCGCGACGTGCTTCAGGCCGGTGCGCTGGGCGTGTCGGCCTCGGTGCTGGCCGGCCTGGGTCTCGAATCGTCTCACGCCCAGGACGACCAGTCGGCCCCCGCCAAGTCGGTGATCTACCTGTGGGTCGGCGGCGGGATGACTCACATCGATTCCTTCGATCCGAAGCCGGAGGCTCCCGAGGAGGTCCGTGGCGAGTTGACGGCGATCGGGACCCGGTTGCCGGGCGTGCAATTCTGCGAGACGCTGCCGCGATTGGCCGAGGTGGCTGATCGCCTGGCGGTGGTCCGCAGTTTTTCACACGACAGCAATGACCACCTGCTGAGCCAGGTCTACACGCTCTCGGGTCGCAAGGTGAACCGCACGCAGTTGTTCAGCGAGCCGAACATCGGCGCGATCGTGTCTCACCTGTACGGTTCTCGGAATGGACTTCCCGGCTACATCGCGGTCCCGGGGATCACCCGCCCCGGCCCTCCGCCTCACAACCTCTTCGTCGGCGGCTGGCTGGGCAACCAGTTCTCGCCGTTCTGCGTGGGTGGCCGTCCCGAGCAGCCGGACTTCACGGTGGGCAAGAAGCTGGACAATCCGCCTGCGGAGATCAGCGAGGACCTGAGTCCGCGCGAACTGGTCTACCCCAGCGGTCTCAGTCGAGGTCGTCTTGGTCGCCGCGTCGGGCTGCTCGAGGGGCTCAAGCAGACCGCCCGTGCGGTCGAGTCGGATCCACGTCTGGCGGCGATCGAGGGTCACTACGGCAACGCGTTGAACATGCTGCTCTCGGAGAAGGTCCGGGAGGCGTTTGACCTGGCGAGTGAGCCGGCCTCGCTGCTGGACGACTACGGTCGGACCAAGATCGGCGGGCGCTGCCTTCAGGCCTGTCGTCTGGTCGAGGCGGGGGCCCGGTTCGTGATGGTCGACTATGGCTACGACCCGGATTACGGCAACCTGTTCGACATCCACAACGCGGCCAGCCAGAACTTCCCTCACGTCTCGAAGATGGTCAAGCGAGGCTACAACGTGGTGGGAGTCGACCGGGCGTTCGCGGCGTTGATCCGCGACCTCGAGACGCGTGGTCTGCTGAAGCAGACGATGGTGGTGTTCTTGACCGAGTTCGGTCGGACACCGAAGATCAACGCGAATGGTGGTCGGGACCACTGGGGTGCCTGCGGCAGCATTTTCTTTGCTGGAGCGGGCATCGAGAGTGGCCAGGTGGTCGGCCGCAGCGACAAGCAGGCCGGGTATCCCACGACGCGGCCGTATGGTCCCGCCGACATTGCCGCGACGATTTATCGAACCCTGGGGATCGACATCGACGCGCGGATCCGCGACCGCGAGAACCGCCCGGTGTCGGTGCTGGAGCACGGCAGCCCGATCGAAGCGGTGCTGGCCTGAGCGGGGCGAGTCCGACCTACTGGAAACGGACCGAGAGTCCGGCTCCGGCGAAGAAGTCGTCGGCGGCGCGGTTCAAGCCGTAACCGGCCCGAATGTCGAACTGCACGTCGTTGCTCAACAGGAAGGTGAACCCGCCGTTGAGGTAGTGTTCGACCTGTGCGGTGTCGGCACCATTGGGGATCAACGCGTACCACTCGGTGTACATGCCGATGTCGTCCGAGAGTCCCAGCGCGATGGTGGCCGACTGCGCGATCTCGATGTACGCCTCGCCGGTTGCCCCGTCGAGAGCCCGGTTGGCCTGAGTGTTACCGACCACCATGACGTCCTCGTTGACCTCCCACGCATAGATCAGGTTGGCTCCCGGCAGGGTCTCACCGTTGGTGAACTCATTGCTGCCGGTGGGCACCGTCGACTGCAGGATCACCGCGGTCTCGGGCAAGTGACATTCCTGGGGTGTCAGTGCAATCTTGCTGCCGATGTAGAGGTCTTCGGTTCCGCCGGCCGATCGCCAACCCGTTCCGTCGTTGGTTCGCTGGCTGACCGGAAACAGTGCCAGTCTCAATTCGAGCCAATCGGCGCCGACGCCCCAGCGGATCAGAGGCTCACCGGCCGAATGGCCTCGGCTGCGTGCACTTCCCTCCTCGTCCATCGAAAACGTGTAGCCGAATTCGATCTGCAGCACACCGCGTCCGACCGTTGTCGACGCCTCGGTGAAGTCCGGCCGATCGGTGACCAGAGGAGCGTCCAGATCGGGGCCGCCGGTATTGCCGTCACCGTATCGCCAGCTCAGCAGGGTGCCCGGCCCGTTGTCGTCATCGGGAAAACTCAGGTGTGACTCGCTGAGCGCGGCGGTCAACAGGCTGGCCGGTTCGATCGTTGTCCCGTCGTCGTCGACCCAGATCAACTCACCGGCGGTGAGCGCCCGAGCGGTCAGCAGCAGGGTCAGTAGCAGGGCTGACGTGGTCTTCATCGTTCTGGTGGCTCCGTGACTCGTTTCTGCAGCGATTGACCGAGAGTCGTTCCGCGGCGGGGGGATCGGGGAAGTTGTTGGTACGTCGATCCCTCCGGGCGCGCAGCCGGTCCTACCCCTGTTATTCGTACAATCGCTGCAGTCGGATCCACCCAAACCGCTCGAATCTCTTGACGGGTCAAGAAAGCGGACCGGTCGCTGGGATGGCTGCCTCATTGCCGGGCCACGACGAGAGCGGGATCAGCCGTTGGAGTCGGCCGATTCGCTCGGTTCGGCGATCGAGCGGAGGTAGAGGGCCAATTCCATTTCCAGAGCCAGCAGTCTCTGCCAGGTCTCGGCCGCCACCAGCATCTGGTTGCCAGGCCCCTCGGTCGAGACCTCGGGCGTCACTTCGATGAGGCTTTCGAGGCCGCCTTCGATTTCCGGCTCGGCCGAGCGTTGCAGTTCATCGGCGGGTCCCGGCGACCGTGCGTCGCGGAGGATCGAGCCGATGCGGTCGTGGATGAAGGAGACGAGGTCCGAGAGTTGTGCCTGCTGGAGGGCCGTGAGTTGCGTGGGCAGTTCGGGCGGTCCAGAGGGGAAGAGCTCGATCAGGTCGAGTTCGTCATCGCAGTGGGGCTGGAGGTTGATGGTGGCCCCGGCGGCGCTGCCGATGTCGGGAGTCGTGTCCTGCTGGGTGCGGTGGGGGTTGATCCCCAGGTGCTCGGCGATTTCGGTGCTGCTCCCGAAGACCAGCAGGCAGCGACCGATGGCGACCTGGTCACCGGGCTGGATCACTCTGAGCTGCACCGGTCGTCCGTTGACGCGTGTGCCGTTGGTGCTATCGAGGTCGGTGAGGATGATCCGCTCGCCGTCTTCCTGGATCTTGGAGTGGAAGCGGCTGATCCGCTCGTCATTGAGCTGGATCGTATTGTCGTCCTCGCGGCCAATCGTCACCGGCGTTTCCAGCGACTCGAACACGCGGCCTCGTTCCAGTCCTTCGAGAACCTGAATGGTGATCTCAGCCATCGCCCGACCTTTCGCCTGGCCCGCTCCTCGTGTAGCCGCCTGCGTCCCGGCGCAGCTTCACGGTACCAGCCCTGCGGCGCAATCGTCAAGAACGGCTACGGCCGAAGCGAATCCCGGTTTCGGGGCGGTCGATCAGTCGACGACGACGGGGGTCGGATCCTGGACCCGATCGACATCCGTCTGGATCTGTTCGGCTCCGGGCATCGACCCGAAGAACTCGACCAGTCGATGGTCGTATTCGAGTGTCTGGACCGAGCGGGATCGATTGTGCTTGGCGCGGGGTGCGATCCAGGGTTCCTGGCAGCGGTCGCCGATCAGAGCGTGAAGCTTTCGAGTCACCTCGGGCACGACATAGTTGTCGCGGCCTCCGGAGATCAGCAGCACGTCGCGGCTGGCCAAGCGGGGTAGCCAGCGTTCGACGTTGGTAAAGGGCACGCCGCGTCGTTTCTGGCTGAACCAGCGGACCAGCGCGAGAGTGAGCAGCGAGTGCCACCAGGGGATGAGGTTGTAGAGCCAGGCGGGGACGACCAGCAGTGCCCAACCGGGGGTGTGGAACTGCATCAGGGTTTTTGTGCCGTAGCCGCCATCGCTGGCGACGGCTTCGACGGCGGCGTTCTGGGCCGCGGCCACCAGCGCCGCCGAGCCGCCTCGGCTGACGCCATAGAGTCCGATCGGCAACCCGGCCAGTTCCGGACGTGCCGCGGCGTACTCGATCGCCGCCTGCACATCGGTCATCTCGTGATCACTGAGCCAGTGCAGTGGAGTGTATTGGTCGAGCAGGTCACTGGATCCGTGGTTGCGGAAGTCGAAGGCGAGGATATCGAAGCCGGCCTCGTAGAGTCCTTCGCAGTAGGCCATCGCGGTCCACTGCGAACCGGTGAATTCGTGGCAGAAGATGACCAGGCCCCGCGGGGTGTTGTCGTCACGGTGGTGGTAGAGGCTGCCTTGGAGCGTGAGCCCGTCGGCGGTGTCGAATTCGAACCGCTCGGCCCGAGGATCCTCGTCGCTGCAGGGCACCTGGAAGGGTGGTCCCTTTTCGAACCAGGGCACGATCAGTCGGACGAGTACGAACTGGAAGCCCAGTTCGAGCACGATCAGGCCGAGGACGGCCGATCCCAGCAGAATGACCCAAAACACGTCTTGTCTCCAACGCGACGACCACCGCGCGGGCGCGGAGGTCGGACCCAGTCGTCAGTGTGGTATGGTCGAATCGACCGAAGAGACTGAATCCCAGCCAGGTCTCCTCAGCCGTTGAACTCCGAAAGGACCAGGGAAATATTCTGCCCGCCGAACCCGAAGCTGTTGGAGAGCGCCCGCTGCACCGGAGCCTCACGGGCTTGGTTGGGGACGTAATCCAGATTGCAGTCGGGGTCGGGAGTCTCGTAGTTTCTTGTCGGTGGCAGCACGTTGTCTCGGATCGCCAACAGGCAGGTGATCGCCTCGACACTCCCGGCCGCCGCGATCAGGTGTCCCATCATGCTCTTGATGCTCGAGACCGGAGTCGAGTCGGCGTCGGACTCGAGAGTCTTCCTCACCGCCATGGTCTCGACCTTGTCGTTGACCTTGGTACTGGTGCCGTGTGCGTTGATGTACTGGAGTTCGTCGCGGTTGATGCCGGCGTCCTTGAGTGCCATGTTGATACAGGCGATGGCGCCGCGGCCCTCGGGGTGGATGTCGGTGATGCGATAGGCGTCGGCGGTCGAGCCGTACCCGAGAATTTCTCCGTGGATGTGTGCTCCACGCGAGCGGGCGTGTTCGAGTTCTTCGAGTACCAGCATACCCGAGCCCTCACCGAGAACAAAGCCGTCGCGATTGAGATCGAAGGGTCGGCTGGCGGTGGAGGGGTCGTCGTTGTGAGTCGAGAGCGCGGTGAGCAGGCTGAAGCCGGTGACGCCGAAGGGGTGGATCATGCTGTGGGCACCGCCGGAGAGCATCACGTCAACATCACCGCGGCGGATCAACTCGGTCGCCTCGCCGATCGCCTGGCTCGACGCGGCACAGGCGGTCAGGGAGTTCATGTTCGGGCCCTGGGCGTTGAAGAGTCCGGCGAGATGTCCGGCGGGCCGGTTCGGTTCCTGCTCGAGCTCGGCCTGGGGTTCCATCGTCTCGAGTCCGAAGCGGATGAACTTCTCGATGTCGACGGTGTCCCCTGCTTCCGAAGAGTCCTCATCGCCGTTGCTGTCGCTGCGGGATCGTGCGATCACCGACATGTATCGTTGAAAGTCCTGGCCTCCTTCGCCGGCCCCGAGGTAGATCCCGAATCGAGGCGGATCGAAATCGCCATCGCTGAGGCCGCTGTCGGCCATCGCCTGGCTGGCGGCTCCGATCGCGAACAGGATGTTGGGGCTGGAGTGTTCAAACCGGGAGGGATCGTCGACGTAGTCGGCCACCGAGTAGTCCTTGACCTCGGCGGCGAAGCGGGTGGGGAAGTCGTCGGCGGGGAAGTGCGTGATGGGTCCGACCCCGTTGGCGCAGCGGCGCAGAGACTCCCACATCTGTTCGACGTTGTTTCCGACCGGGGTCACGCAGCCCATGCCCGTCACGACGACACGCTGTCTCATTCGAGGCATTCTCGAGCTGGAGGAATTGTGAGGCTGGGGTCAAGATTCCCGGTGGCTGCCATGATCCGGCCTGACCCGGGACGAGTGTAGCAGGGAGGGGTCGGAGAAATGAAGGGTGTGTCGTTGGTGAGAAGTCCGCGGCGAGGCGGCAGCCGGCTCAGCTGCCCTCACTCTCGTTACCAGCAGCAGACTCACTACCCGATCCGGCCCGTCCGACCTCCATCACGCCCATCAGTTTCATCGAGAAGACGAAGTTCTTCTGGTCGATGCTGCCCAGTTGGGGGTCGTTCTGGTCCAGGTGCACGAAGACAATCTCGGCTTCGGCCACCAGTCTCTCACCCACATGTGCCTTCACCTCGACGGTCCCACCTTCGGGACGCTGGTCGATCAGCACGGCGTCATAGGCGAGTGAATCTCCGGGTACGGCCCAGCTGTGGAAGGTCACCTTGGGCACCTTGGCGAGGATCACGATGTGCTCGAAGTCGTGCAGGTCGCCCAGCAGGATGCCTCCGGTCTGGGCCATGCCTTCGAGCATCAGGCTGGCGGGCATCACGGGGAAGCCGGGGAAGTGGTCGTGCAGGTGGTCTTCGGCCAGCGTGACGTTCTTGATCGCGCGGGCCGAGACTCCCTTGACGAGTTCTTCGAAGCGGTCGATCCAGATCCAGCGCATGGCGGGAGTCGCCCGGGGGTTATTCGCCGGAGTGCTTTTTGGCGGCGACGAACTTCACGAGCATCTCGACGGTGAACAGGTCCTGGATGTTCTCGACCTGCGGATCGGCGGCGAAGGCATCGATGTCGGCAAAGGGCAGTCGTTCCCGCAGCTTGGCCAGTCCGTCCTCGGTGACCACTCCGTCGGCGGCCAGTCCATCCCCTTCGGCGGCGAGGTTTTCGGGGAACAGCTCGCCGCGTTTGATCTTGATTTCGAAGGTCTTTTCGAGGTTGAAGACGATGTCGAGGAAATCGATCGACTCGGCACCGAGGTCTCCGACGAGAGTCGCCGTCGCGGAGACTTCGTCCTCGTCGGCTCCCAGAGCGTCGGCGAGAATTTCCTGGATCTTCGCAAGGATTTCTTCGTGGGTTGCCATTCCGACCTCTCCCAGCCTCGGTCTTGTTGTCGTGCAGGTGAAAAACGACCGTTTGAGCAGTCGTTTAGTCTCGAGGGCACCTGCCTGTCGAGTCGAATTGTGGTGTCGTGGTGCCGAATGTTCAGAGTCCGCCGAGCGTGAGACCTCCGTCGACGACCAGCACGTGGCCGGTGATGTAGGACGCTTCATCGCTGGCCAGGAAGGCCGTGGCGTGAGCGATGTCCTCGGGGCTGCCCAGGCGTCGGCAGGAGATCTTCTTGATGATTTCCGTTTCGGCGACGTTTCGGATCGCCTCGGTCATGTCGGTTTCGATGAAACCCGGTGCCACGGCGTTGACGGTGATGCCTCGGCGTCCCAGCTCGGTGGCCAGGCAGCGGGTCATCCCTTCGATCCCTCCCTTGCTGGCCGCGTAGTTGGCCTGCCCGGGGTTGCCGAAGTGGGAGGCGACGCTGGAGATGTTGATGATGCGTCCGTGACGTTGAGACATCATCGGGCGGGTCACGGCTTTGCTGAAGCGGTAGACGCTGCCGAGGTTGGTGTCGAGGACTTCCTGCCACTGGTCGTGATCCATTGTGGCCAGTAATCCGTCGCGGATGATGCCGGCGTTGTTGACCAGGATGTCGATTTTTTCCCACGCCTCGAGCACGCTCTCGACCACCGTATCGGCACTCTCGACTACCGAAACGTCGGCCTGGATCGCCATCACCGTTCGCTGGTCCAGCTCGAGGTCCTTGACCAGCTGGTCGGCGGCTTCGGTATTCGAGAGATAGACGAAGGCGACCCGGGCTCCCTGGCGGGCGAGTTCCCAGACGATGCCCCGGCCGATGCCGCGGCTGCCGCCGGTGACCAGAGCCGTTTTTCCCGCCAGTGTCATGAATCGTGCCTTGTGTTGCTCGTCGAGTCCCGCCCCGAATGCGATTTGGGGCCGCTCAGAGCGTGCCGTCTGCGGAAGACTCGGATGCCGTGGTGGCCTGGGTTTCGGGTTGCCAGAGTTGTCCGAAGAGGTCCCGCATATGGTCGATGGTTCGCTGATCCGAGTCGGCCAGTGAGGGGTCCTGTTCGGAGAGGTTGAATTGTTCCAGGATGATTCGGGCCGAGACGGCCGAGGCGTCGTCGACGGTGCCTCGGGCCTTGAAGGTCCACTCGCGTCCCTCGGCCTTGTGAACAGTCGCGGTGACGCACAGGGTTCGCCCGGGTGTCACGAAGCTGTTGAATTTCAGGGCCTTGGCCTGCTTGAGCAGGATCGTGCTGTACTTGAAGTTCTCCGAGTCTCGCATCAGCCAGGCCCCGGTCTGGACCAGGGCTTCGAGCATCAACACTCCCGGCAGTACGGGAAAGCCGGGAAAGTGATCCGCCAGGTACTCTTCGGCCAGAGACAGGTTCTTGACCGTCGAGATCGACTCGCCCCGTTCGAGCGAGACGATCCTGTCCACCAATGCGAAACGCATGACGCCTCCGAATGAACCGCGTCGCGGTTCGCGATGTCCCAGCCTGTTCCCAACGTCGGCGTGGCCGTGAGAAGCCCCAACTATAGTTGTCCACCTCCTGCTTCTCAAGCGGCCCACAACCGCCATCAGGCGGTGCTTCAGGGTGTCGAAATGTCGAATTCCCGCCCAGTCGCCTCGGCCGGAAGCGGCACAATGCGGTCGACTCCCAGAGGGTGACTCTTGTCAAACAGCCCGGTCGCACGTTCCCGTAACACCGGTTTCGCCCGTTCTGGCCGAACCGGTTCATCGGAGGGGATATCACGAATCGACCCGGCGGTCCTCGTGGCTTCGGTCTGTTCGCCGGGCACCGGTTCGGGGATCGCCCGACGCGGTGGCGGCTGCTTGCCTGCGGATCGTTGGCTGGAGATCGACCGAGCGGCGGCGCGGATTTCGTAACCGTTGAGCCGTCTCAATCGAGCCAACTCGGTCAAGGGCTCCAGCATTCTCACGACCCGCACCACGTTGCTCTCGAGCAACACCACCTCCATCAGGTCACGTCTCATTCCGCCCAGTGTCTCGACGTGCTCACGGATGTCCAGCTGCAGATCGGTGAGCACTTCGAGTGCTTCGACGGCGTCGGCGATGTCGTCGGAGCGGTTGCGGAGTGATTCTTCGAGTGTGAGGAGTTGCCCGAGGTTCTTGCGGGCGACGTCGACGTCGGCGGAGTGCGTGTTGAGCGTATCTTGGAGGACGACGAGATTCTCGAGCGTCACCCGGGCTTCGGGGGTGTCGCTGGCTCCGGCCAGGATCGCATCCCGCAGGGCGACGAGTTGTTCGATCGACTCGTGGGCGTGGTCGAGACCGTTGGCGACCTGTTGCAATCGAGTGATCTCGATCACGGCTCGATCGGTCCGATCCGATTCGGCCATCGCCACGTCACGCAGCTGCACCAGCCGGTTCAGCTCGGCCAGAGCCTGCTGATTTCGGGCACCGCCTTCGAGCAGCCGATCCTGCAATGCGGCCAGTTGTCCGACGACCGAGTCGGCCTCTTGGGCTCCCGTGGCCTGCTCCTGGACCTGTTCGCGGAAGTCACGGATGGTCTCGAGGGCATCGCGGGCGGCGTCGAGCTGGTCGGATTGATCGCGGAGTCCGCTGAGCAGGTCGCTGGTCTCCCACGCTCCACTGCGGGCTCCCACCAATTCACTCATGTCCCGCTCGACTCGGACCAGCTCTCTTTGCACGCCGTCGAGTCGTCGGGCCAGGGGCTGGGTCACCAGCAATTGGATGCCCAGCAGTCCGCAGAGCACCGCGGTTGCGGCAATCCACCAGGTCCGGCGTGAGCGGGAATGCGTGGTGGGGGAGCCGGGGTTCGAGCCGTCGGGCAGATCGTTCGAGGTCGTGGTGACGTCGTGGTGTTCGTATTGATCGTTCACTGTTGTCCTCTCGTGAAGGTGTCCGTCCGGTGGCCGGTGTGCAGAGTCGCCAACCCGCGATGCAGCCTGTTCCGCAAGACCACTTTGACCGGCACATCCGGGCCCCTGGGGGGCCCGGGGGTGATCGAGGGGTCGAGGTGATCGAGGTGATCGAGGTGATCGAGGTGATCGAGGTGATCGAGGTGAT
>CAUZEQ010000085.1:0-16354 GCA_963578885.1 Planctomycetota bacterium | reverse complement strand
CCACGCCTACTACCTCAGACACCAGGCCCCCGGCAACCAGCGGTCACGATCGACGGTCGCCTACGGGATGCTGTCCAAGCGGTTCCCCAAGGAGTACCCCCTGGCGCTGCAATGGCTGGCCGCGGCGACCGACTACGGCCCGGCCGAAGCGGCCGGCGAGGCGAGCCGGCACCTGATGACGCTCACGGCCACCTCGAGCAACAGCGACACCTACCGCCGCTTGATGGTCGCCGCCGATATGAACAAGTCGCCCGACCTGGCCCGAGCGGTTCATACCTGGATCGTCGGAACCGAGAAGGCTCACGGAGCGGCATTCACCTACGCCTACCAGGTCGGCGATACGCTCAAGAAGTACAAGCTCGACGACCTGGCCGTCGCCTACTGGCGGTCTCACGTCAGCGTTCAACGCAACCACTACGACTCGATCTACTGTGCCGGTCGCGTGCTGGCCTCGCTCGAGGAGGCTCAGAAACCGGCGTTCCTGCAGGAATTGATCACTCACGAATCCGACTACCGTGGCTCGTATGAAGCCCAGTTGGCCAACTGGTACTTCCGCCAGGAGAAGCCGAACCTGGTCGAGTGGGAAAAGACGGTGCGGGCCAGCCGCACCCGGCAGGACGCTCGAGCATTCCGGACCTGGGGCTTTGACGAGGGCCTGGCGCAGGGATGGGTCGACACGGTTCGCGGCAACAAGGACGCCACCGATCTGCTGAAGCGGCAGGTCTACACCGTCGTCCGCGATCTTCGCCTGCACCGACCCAGTGCCGCCGCCAGCCTGGCGTTGTTCGAACTGCCGACCGACAAGCCGCTGACACCCACCGCCAGGCTGCTGGCCTTCCAGAAAGTGACGACCAGCGTCGGCAACAGCACGACCGACTGGGATCGGCTGATGCCCTATGTGCAGTCCGCGTTGACGCGCGAGGACTACATGGCGGCGGCCTCGGTGGCCAGCGGCATGCTCGCCAATATCACCTCCGTCGACGAAGGGCGTCGCAAGAGCGGCCGCAGCGTGGTCGCCCAGAGCTATTCGCGGGTCGGTGCGGTTGGTCTGACCATCGATGAGGACAGCCCGGTGGCTCCGCTGCTGCAGGCGGCTTTGTCACTGAGGCTCGGTGACCAGGAAATGGCGATCGAGACCTACAACGCCAACCTGGCACTGTTCGATCGGTACCGGGACGAAGTGCCCGCCGACCTGGTGCTGTTTGTCTGCCGACGGCACATCGCAGCCGGAGGAGACGAGAACCACGACCGGGTCGAGGACATCCTCAGGGGCTGGGTCGTCAAGCACAGCGAGAGCAAGCAGTTCGACGACCAGACCAAGGCCAAGGTCCAGCTGCTGTTGGCCAACAACTTTGCCAAGGCCCAGAGATACGACCTGGCCCGCAACGAATACACCACCGTCAAGAACCGCTACCCCAAGACGCCGCAGGCGATCGAGGCCGAGTTCGGGATCGGCGAGACGTTTCTGGCCCAGAAGGTCTACGACCAGGCCGAGTTGGTCTTTGAAAAACTCGCCAACAGCCGCGAACTCGACGTGGTCATCCGCGCCGAGTTCCTCCGCGGTGTGCTGGCGCATCGTCGAGGCGATCGAGACGAGGCACGGGCGATCTTCCGCGGAGTCCTCGATCGAGTCCCCTCGATCGAACTCGCCAACCAGGCCCTCTACAGTCTCTCGGAAGTCTACCGCGACGAGGAACGCTACATCGACCAGTTGAACCTGCTGCGGACCGTCGGCCGACTCGGCCGCAACAGCAAGCGGACTCACACCCCCGGCCTGCCGCTCTCGATCGTCGTCCAGGACAGCGACCTGGGCATCAGCCGCGGCCACAACCGGATTCCGGTGATCGTGACCACCGAGCCCGGCGGCGACGTCGAGCGGGTGTTCCTGATCAGCGGGGGAGCCGGCAAGGGGCTGTTCCGAGTCGATCTCCCGACCGAGCTGGGACCGGTCCAGAAGGGCGACCGCAAGCTGCAGGTCACCGGTAAGGACAAGATCCGCTGTGACTATCCCGACGCCTTCAAGCGAGAATTCAAGAAGGTCCCGCTCTCGGACGTCGACATCATCATCGCCGCCGATGGGGAGTTCTCGATCTCGAGCAGCCTGATCATCGATTCGAAGGAAGAGACGTTCAGCGAGCGGCTCGAGCGTGAGGCCCGGCAGCGCGAGGAGGCCGATCAGCGGGTCTCGCAGCAGCGGCCGGCCAACCAGATCAAGCCGGGAAACCCGATCTACCTGAGGGTCAAGGACAAGGACCGCGACTTCGGCGACGAGTTCGACCAGGTGGTGATCAAGCTGACCGCCCAGAGTGGAGACCAGGTGCAGGCCACGCTCAGGGAAACCTCGCCTCACTCGGGCATCTTCGAAGGCACCGCCACCACCGGCGAGTTGCCCGCCGGTGCCCAGGCCAGCGATACCGCGATCGAGCACAGCCCGTTGATGGCCATCGATCGTGATCCCAGGACGTACTGGCAGAGTGAACCGGACGGGGCGACTCCCAAGCAGCTGACCGTCGACATGAAGGACCTCAAGCTCGTCTCCCGCGTGCGGTTCACCTCGCCGGATCCCGACACCCAGGTACCGGTCCGAGGCGTGCTGTACGGCAGCAACGACGGGCGGTTCTGGTTCCGCCTGGCCGGCAACCCCCCTCAGGCCGTTGCCGCAGTCGTCTTCCCGCCTCCGGTGGCACCGGCCAAGGGAGCTGCGGCTGCAGCGAACAAGAAGGCCGCACCCAGGAAGAAGGCCGCCCAACCGCCGGCCGACAAGCCCGCCGTTAGGCCCGACCGGATGCAACTGAGACTCTACGACGGGAACTACACCGGCTACTCGAACTGGGGCCAGGTCGTCAGCCTCGGTCGAAACAGCAAGTCGTTCGAGACGTCGGTGGCTGACGAGTTGAAGTGGTCGAGGCCCGAGGATCTCGAGGACGACAAGGCCCAGGCCCGGCCGTTTGCGGCGATCTGGTCGGGACTGCTGGTGCAGGAACGCGACGGGGCTGCCCGGATCACGGTCTCCGGAGTGCGGACCGCCATCGCCATCGACGGTCGACTCGAACTGCCCGTGGGAACCGCCAACCGCAGCGTCGATGTCTGGCTCGAACAGGGCACTCACCAACTGACCATCTTCGCCGCCACCACCGCCGGAGCCACCGGGGTGCAGGCGAGTATTGCTCGAGCCGATCACAACAGCGCCGCGGTCACCATGCTCGGCTTCCGCAAACCCGACTTCGATCTCGATCAGAAATTCGCCCGCCCGGCGTTGGCACGTGAAGAGGTGCAGGCCGACTTCAGCGACGGCGAATGGACCATGCAGTTCGAGCCTCGTGAACTCCGATACATTCGCTTCGATATTCTCGAGTACCGCGGCGAGGCGGTGGCGATCAGCAACATCGAGGTCTCCGGGGACGACGCCGACCAGAAGTACATCCCCACACAGGCCGACGTGCTCGCACTGTCGAACAACTCGATTCTCGAAATCGCCGGCGGCGATCTGGTCACCGCCACCTACACCGATGAACTCACCGAACGTGACAACGCCACCAGCCGATTGCTGAGTGGCACGCTGACGGCCACCTACTACAACGGAGTCGTGACGCCGATCGACTACGACCTGGTCCGAGCCAACAACGGAGGGGTCAACGAGATCCGCAAGAGACTGATGCGGGTCGATCCCGGCGACAAGGTGATCATCGAAATCGTCGACTACGACCGCGATGCGTCCGGAAAGCAGGACACGATCACGTTCGACGTGATTCTCAACGACGGTGAAGCCGTCGAGTTCACCGCGACCGAGACCCAGCCGTACTCGGGGATCTTTACCAAGGAGATCTTCACCGGGGACAAGCCCGGCAAGAAGGTTGACTTCGTGATCAAGCCCGGCGATCGGCTGTATGTCCGCTACATCGACTCGCAGAACACATTCCCCGGTCACGCCGTGCCGCGGGAAACCGTGGTGCTGGTCAACCAGCCCAGCGAGGCGCAACTGACGATCATCGAGAGCCGGCTTCAGCCGCCACCGGAAGGCAGCGAAGCGGCTGCCCGACCGGTTTACGAGTACCGGCCCGAAGGTCGAGACGTCAGCCGGGTGGCGTTCGAAACGCCCCTGACCGTCGAGGTGATCGACCCGGACCGGGCCAAGGACAGCCGTAGCAGCCTCGTCGTCCGGCTCAAGACGTCCGACGGAGCCAGCGTCGATGTCCGCTGCGTGATTTCAGGTGCCTACGGCAACCTGCCGCCAGGCGCGCCGGGTTCGGATGTGGCACTGGAAGAAGGGCGGTTCATCGGACAGGTGATCCTGCAACTGGGCAGCTCGGGCAGCCCCGCCGTGGTGCCGGTCTCCGCCGAGATGCCTCGGGGACTGATCGGCGGACCGGTGATTACCAAGGAGGATGGCGACGAGGAGATCCAGGCGCTGGACAGCAGCCTGGTCACCCGAGTGCTCAATCTCACGGGCAAGGACCGTATCATCGCCAACTACAACGATGAGTCGCGGCCCGATGGAGTCGCCAAGCTGCTCGATTCCAGCGGACGACTGATCTCCAACGGCACGCTCGCGGTGACCGATCGCGATTACAAGGACCCGGTCACGCGGCTGCATGTCGGAGAACGTCTGTTCCTGATGGTGCAGGATGCCGACCAGGATACCTCCGATCAGCGCGATGCGATCACCGTCGAGATCACCGGTGATTTCGGTGAACAGGAAACGTTGCAGCTCCAGGAGACCCAGGTGCACAGCGGAATCTTCACCGGGTCCCTGGCACTGAAATCCAACGAGAAGCCCGTCGCCGGGAATCTCAACCGCGAGATGCCCGTTGTCGAGTGCTACTTCGGCGACACGCTGCACATGAAGTACACCGACCCGGTCGCCGGCTCCGAGGACGGGAAGCTGGTCGCCACGATCGATATCCCCGTGGTGATCGGCACCGATGGGCTGGTCGCCGCGTTCAGCAAGACCTTCAACGACGAGAACCTGGCCGTGGAGACCAAGTTCCACATCGCCGAGAGTTACTTCGAGCTGTTCAAGAGCCACAAGAACCTGGGCCGGGACGAGCAGAAGATCGCCGACCTGCAGAACGGACGCAGGGTGCTGCGGGAGGTGATGGAAGACTATCCCGACCCGAAGTACGTCCCGCGGATCAGCTACCTGCTCGGACAGTTCTCCCAGGAACTCGATCAGTGGGCCGAGGCGATCGAGTCGTACGAACTGATCGTCAAGCAGTACGGCGAGCACTCGCTGGCAGCCGATGCCCAGTACAAGCTCGCCCAGTGCTACGAACTCTCCGGAGACTTCGACCAGGCCCTGGAAGGCTATGTCACTCTTGCGGCGACCTATCCCAAGAACCCACTGATCGCCAACGTGATGATTCGCATCTGCGATCACTTCTACAAGAAGGAAACCTACGACATCGCGGCGCAGGTCGGTGAGAAGTTCCTCGAGAAGTTCTCAGAGCACGAGCACTCGGCCCGGATCGCATTCCGCATCGGCCAGTGTCACTACAAGGCCGAGAAGTACGGCGTCGCCGGAGGTGCCTTCGACCGCTTCGCCAAGCGGTTCCCCGACGATGAACTCTGTGCCGATTCGCTGTTCTGGGCGGGCGAGAGTTACCGGATGGGGAGCGACAACCGGTTGGCCTTCCGCCGCTACAACAACTGCCGCTGGGACTTCCCGGCCAGCGACGCGGCCAAGTACGCTCGCGGTCGACTGGCTCTGCCCGAGATGCTGCAGCAGTTCGAGGCCGAGGCAGCGGCATTGGAGAACGACCAGTAGCAGGCCGATTGAGTTTTTTCGCCACCACGCCACACCGCCTCCCGACCGTCCCGTGTCGGGAACTGATCCCCGTTGTTGCCCACGAACCAAGCAAGACCTGCCGATGAGATTCCCGCTAGCTGCCTGCCTCGTGTCGTTGTCGCTCCTGGCTCTGGGGCCCGGCGGCGCCGTGGCCCAGGATGCGAAGTCTGCCGCGAAGGCCAGTGGCAAGAAGACCACCGGGGACAAGACGGCCGCCGGGGACAAGAAGGTCGCCGCGGACACGAAGGCTGCCGGGGACACGAAGAAGGCCGAGGCTGCCGAAGAGGAGAAACCGCGGCCGGGGACCGAGTCGTCACCCGAGGACGCTTCCGGGGGCTGGTTCTCCGACATGATTCACTCGGGTGCCACCGGCCTGTTGATCGACGGTGGCTGGTTCATGCTGCCGATTCTGCTGATGGGGATCATCGCGGCGGGTGTGATCATCGAGCGGTATCGCAGCCTGAAGATGATTCGCTCCGACACCGGTGAAGTGCGACAGCAGGTGCTGGAATTGCTCCGCGAGAACCGTGTCGAGGACGCGTTGAATTACTGCAACCAGCAGACCGGCCCGGTCCCCGCGGTGCTCTCGGCCGGAATCCGCAAGTACCTGATGCTGCAGCAACTGGGACACGATCCGGGTCGGATCGAGGAGCAGGTGGTCAAGGCGATGGACGACTACGGCGTGCACATCGTCGCCGCACTCGAACGGCATCTCCCGGTGCTCGGCACCGTCTCCAGCGCCGCTCCCATGCTCGGGTTCCTCGGCACCGTGGCCGGCATGATCACGTCGTTCAAGGACATCGTCGAGCAGATGGGTGAGAAGAACATTGTCGAGAGTGCCTCGCAGGGGATCAGCCAGGCGCTGTTGACCACCTGCTTCGGCCTGATCGTCGGCATCCCCGCCTTCATGGCGTTCAACTACTTCACCAGCGTGATCAACTCCTACGTGCTCGACGTCGAGGAATCGGCGACCGAGTTGATCGAGACAGTGACCCAGGAAATGGCACTCTCTCAGCAGTCGTAGCTATGGTGTGAGGCCCCGATGAAGATCCGACGCCGCAGTTCGAACCTGCTGATCGAGCCGCCTTCGAGCGCGACGGGGGACATCGCGTTCAACCTGATCGTCTTCTTCCTGGTCTGTGCCTCGGTTCAGCCCGACAGCGGTCGGCACCAGACGCTGCCTCGCAGCGAAGAGACCGAGAAGAAGGAGGAGAAGGACAAGAACATCGAGGTGGTGGTCAAGCGGCAGGTGGCCCTGGTCAACGGCGACGTGGTGCCCGTGGACCAGTTCTCGGCCCGGTTGGCGGCATTGCTGGCGGGCAAGCCGCGGCCCGAGGACAAGGTGGTGATCGTCAAGAGCGACGACGACGTGCCCTACCACTTCTGGATGACCGTAACCTCACAGATCGAAGACGCCGGTGGGATCATTACGCTGCTGATCGAGGAAGAACGCGAGGTGCAGGTGCCCTGACCCCGCAGGGGACAGGGCACCTGGTGGAAGTGAGTGGCCCATGAAGATCAAACGCCGAGCGGTTCGTGCCGACGTGCCCAGCATGGCCATGGGCGATATCGCCTTCAACCTGCTGATCTTCTTCGTGATCCTGGCCCGAGCCCAGGACGACAGCCACCTGAAATGGACACCCGCCGAAGCGCTCAATATCGAGTCCGCTGGACACTCGGTCGTCAGCGTCCTGATCGACACCGACGAAAAACTCTATCTCAACGGTCAGCCGATCGGAGAAGCCAGCCTCGAGATGAGGATCAAGGAACTGCTGGGTGACTTCCCACCCGGCGACCGTACGGTGCTGCTGAAGGTGCACCGTGAGGCGACCGCGTTGAGATTCGAGCCGGTGATCGAGGCGATCAGCAACGCCGGAGGCGAACTGGTTCATATTGTTGAAGAAGACCGTGACGGGTAGATCACAGCCCGACATTCCCATCGTCAGCCCCGGCACCGCGAGGGCTGACCCAACCGACGAGACCATCATGAGCCAGACCCCAGGCGATTCGGGAGAACCTCGAGGCGCGTTCAAGGACGTCAAGCGGCTGAAGGCCGACGGTTCCGCATCGGCCGAGGAGCTCCGCGAGTTCCTCGGTCAACTCAAGGGCAAGAGCCCCCAGGAGATGCTGGGGATCGTGGCCGAGAGCGGACTGATCAAGGGAATGATGACCGCGACGATCGGGACCGTGGCGGTGCTGTTCGTGTTCACCATCGGCCCCTGGGCCTACGGCGAACTGGCCGGTGAGCCGGCTCAGGAGCGACCCATCGCCAAGCCGACCACCTCAGAGGATCCCGCGCCCGATACACCGATTGACGCGGCCAGCCAAGCGGCCGCGGCCGCGGCCGCCGTCGGCGATCCGGGTTCGCAGCCGCCCTCGTCGGTACCCGGTTCCCAGCCCGACATCGGTGCCGCAACCAAGGCCCTGGGCATCGGGCAGACCAAGTCCGGAGAACCCGACCTCGATTCGCTGCTCAACAAGAAACTCGACGACTGATCACTCCGCCAGCTGAACCGCTTCATGAACCGCCTCAAGCTGCTCATCGAAAAGCTGCTGCGGCACCCGGTCCTGGTGACCGCGGTGGTGGCGGGTCTGTGGGCTCTTGCCAGTGCCGACTGGCTGTGGTTCCGACCGGGGTCCGCCGGCACCGTGACGTTGGTGCTCAGGAACCTGGTGTTCCTGTCCGCGACCGGGTTGGCGGTGGCCTGGACCGGTTGGGCGATTCGCAACCGCGATCACAATCCGGTTCATCGCTCGGCGGTCTACACCGCCACCTTCGTGATCGGCTGGCAGATGTCGGTCTACCTCTCAGATGCACTCGAGTGGAACGTCGTGACCACGCAATTGGCTCGGGTCGGCACCGGGCTGCTGTTCCTGATCGGGCTGATCTGGGTGGTGTACGGAGTCGAGACGGCGTCGCAGTTCTACGAACGGGTCCGTCGGGATTCCGAGGAGCCGCTCGAGGCGGTGACCGGTGGGGTGGCTGACCTCGAGGGCAAGTTGGGACAGCTGTGCCTGTGGGCACTGCTGTTTGCTCCCGGCCTGGTTCTCTGGGCACGACGACAGAAGTACCCGATCCGCTGGGTTACTCTGGCGGTGCTGCCGTTGGCCAGCGTGCACTTCCTCTACCTGCCGTTGTGGTTCGATTACCTGCTGGGTGTCGGCCGCTGGTCATTCGTCGTCAGGGATGATGTGCGGTTTTATCCCGTCGCCGAGTACCTCGACACGCTTAATAACAGTCTCTGGCTGGTCGGCCTTCTCTTCGGGCTGGTGGTCCCGGCGACCTGGAAGTTCTGGCAGTGGGAGCAGCGGCGGCGGATCGCCGCGGATGTGCTCGATGAGCGGTGCGGGACGCCCGAGGATCCGATCGATCGCTGGTGGAGGTACGACCCCGAGGCGGTGGCCTACAACTGGAACCCGCTGGACCTCGACGCCTGGTACTACGGGCAGCACGTTCGCAAGCTGAACCAGTCTCTCACAGCGCTGGTCAGTTACAGCTTCGCCTTTGCGCTGACCTTTCTGCTGCTGGGCCAGATCGGTGGCTGCAGCGAGATCTACGAGATGCCGGCCGGTGGAGGCGAGCAGCAGCAGATCGTGCAGCAGGTCAAGGTCCAGAAGGTCATCAAGCTGAAGTACATCGTCAACCCGTTCTCGGCGATCCTGTTCCACGTCCCCCCGATCGACGACATCAAGCTGCAGCTGACCGAGTTGACTCACCACGCCTACAAGGTCGGCTACGGCCAGGGCAAGGGGGCGGGATACGCCGGAGGCACCAAGTTCGGCAAGGTGCGGTTCATCCGGCTCGAATACTCCGGCGGAGACTGGGACCAGGACTTCGGCATCGGGGCCGACCTGAACATGCTGATCGAATACAACGTCCGCACTCAGCAGAAGGTCCACAACAAGACCGAGTCACGTACGGTGATGCAGTTGAATAACTTCCCGATCGGCAAGAGCCCGCCGATGGTCTACCTGACCGGTCAGAAGAGCATCTCGCTGTCGAACAACGAGGTGAAGGTGTTGCGGAACTACCTGACCGAGAAGCACGGGATGATCTTCGGCGACAACGGGGGCAGCGGTCACTTCCACAACCAGTTCCTGTCGATGATGCGTCGCGTATTGCCGACGGTCGACCCGGTGCCGATTCCGCTGGACGACGTGATCCACCGCATTCCCTACCAGATCCCCTTCCTGCCCTACGTGGCACCTCATGGAGGAACCGTCGCACTGGGATGGAAGGTCGACGGCCGCTGGGTGTGTTACTATCATCCCGGCGATATCGGCGACGCTTGGGCCGACGGTCATTCGGGGGTCAAGCCCGAGATCTTCGAGTACTGCTACCAGCTGGGCACCAACGTCATCAACTACTCTCACGCGGAGTATTCGAAATGGCTCGAAGCACGCAAGGCAAACAAGTGAAGGGTCTCTACAGCAAAGTGCTGGTGATCGCCGCCGTGGTGATGGGAACGGCGTTGAGTTCCCAGGCGACCGCTGCGCGACTTGACGAGCTGTCTCTGGACCGCTGGAAGAAGCTCCGCGAGGTCGAGCGGTACCAGTTGAAGATTGCCGAGAAGTACTACGGTGAGAAGAAGTGGAAGGTGGCGTTGGCCGAGTACGAGAAGTACCTGACGCTGTACGAGGACAGTGAGGCGGCTCCCTACTCGCAACTCAAGTGGAGCCTCTGCCAACGACAGCTCAGGAAACTGAACACCTCCATCAAGGAGGGCTTCCAGTCGGTCCTGGATTACTGGCCCGAGTCGCCCGAGGCGACCGCGTCGATGTACTACATCGGCCAGACCTACAAGAACATGGGCGAGATCCGCAAGGCCAAGAAGGCGTACCGGGAGGTGCTGACCACCTACCCCGACCACCTGGTGTCGGTTTATTCCATCAACGACCTGATCGCGATCGCCACCACGCTGAAGGACAGCAAGACGCGCGTCGAGTTGTGGAAGACGCTGGCGTTCGAGATCAAGCGGACCCGTGAAACGGCCGCGATCTGCCGCGATGCCTCCAAGAACCTCGCCAGCTACCACTTCTACCTGGTCGCCTTCGACGACGGGGTCAAGTCGCTGGAGACGACCTGGAAGGACCAGACACTGACCGGCCAGGTCGTGGCCCACCTGCATTCGCCGGTCCGCGGCTACAGCGGCGACGAGAAGCAGCGGGCCCGGGGTCACAAGCTGGCCGACCTGGGAGTGGCCTGGGTGCGGCAGAACGTGCCGAGCGAGCGTGAGACCGACCAGCAGAAGGCCGCCGCCCGGCAGCACTACTACTGGATCGCCGACCTGCACGAGTCGTCCCGGCGCGACAAGCGGGTCGAGACGACCTATGCCGACATCCAGAAGGCCTTCGGCACCGACGACGACGTGCTCGGACGCCTGGCCGGGTTCTTCCGCCGCAAGGGCCGCTACGACGAGGCCCGTGCCGTCTATTCCCGGTTCAAGAACCGGATCGAAGGCAACAACCAGGTGGCCACGACCTACCGCGACCAGAAGAAGTACGAGCCGTGCGTGCTGGCCTACCGCCGCAATATCGCGCTCGATGTCGAGAACCCCCACCGCTGGCACTCGACCATCGCCTACACCTACCACCACTACGCCCGGAACTACGACAAGGCGATCGCCATCTACCAGGACCTGCTCAAGTCCGATCTCAAGAACACCCAGACCTGGCTCTGGAACATCGCCACCGCCTATCGCGACTGGGGCAAGAACAAGGAAGCGATCGGGTTCTACCGGCAGTGCACGAACTTCCCGAGCAACTACACCGAGATGGCGAGGTGCCACCGCCGGCTGAAGCAGTACAAGGAAGCGGTGATCCTCTACAACCAGATCATCGGCGGGGCTCCCAATTCGGCTCCCTGGGCCATGCTGCAGATCGGCTACACCCGCGAATCGGCCGGGCAGAAAGAGCAGGCGATCAAGACGTTTCAGCAGGTCTGCAAGAGATTCCCCAAGCGGGGTGAAGCCAGCCAGGCACACGCTCACCTGCAGAACAAGTACAAGATCTCCGTCACGCTCGGCGGAGCCAAGAAAGCCGACTAGCCTCCCGCCGTGATCGCCTTGCACTCCACCACCTTCGCATTCCGTTGGTTGCCCGCTGTGTGGCTCACCCTGGGCCTGCTGGTGATGCTCTCGGGTTGCGGCGACGACGAGCCATCCTCGGGCGGCGGCGACACCGCGGCCGCGGGGACCGATGGCGGACGTGGTGGACTTGGCGGAAATAAGCAGGCGAATGCCGACCAGCCGCCACCGCCTGCGGTGTGGGCCGCTCCATTGGCCTTGGCCGTCGATCACCTCGATCACGCCAGGCTCGATGAGGCTCAGAAGCAGCTCGAGGCGGCCGAGGCGTTTTTGGCAAAGGCCGAAGCCGAGGACACACTCGAGAAGACCGCCGGCAGCCAGGAACTCGAATCGCTCAAGTCGCAACTCTCCTCGGCCCGTGAAGCCGAGGTGAAGAGGTTGGCCGAGGAGAAGGCCCAGAAGCGGGCCGGGAGACTGGTCGAGGCGAAGGAGTTGCAGGAGTCGGGGAAGCTGGACGAAGCGACCGCGGCGCTGGATGGGGTGCTGTCGATGGCACCGACCACAAAGGAACGCGATTCGGTCCGCGAACTCAAGGCGGAGATCGAAGCTCACCGGGCGGCACGCCGGAGGCTGGGTTCGTGGATGAAGATGCTCGCCTCGAAACAGCGCAGCGAAGTCCGTGCGGCTCAGAACCAGCTGCGTCGAGACCCCGACACGGCGATCCCGCTGCTGCTCGAGGCGGTTCGCAGCCAGGACAAGCCGTTGCTGGTCAAGAACACGCTCGAGATGCTCAGGCGGCTGCGGCGACCCGAACTCGCGGTACCGGCGATGGTCGGAGTGTTGTCGCGGGCTGAGCAGGAAGCGAGTTGGCCGGATGCGGTGCGTGAGATCGGGCGGTTGAAGGATCCGGGAGCCGGTCCGCTGTTGCTGCCGTTACTCGCCAAGGCCAAGTCGCCCGCTCACAAGGCCGCCGTGCTCAAGGCACTCTCGGACGTCATCGATCCGCCTCCCGAGACACTCCCCGTGCTGCTCGGGGCGCTGCACGCCGACGGACCCGAATTGGAACCGGCCTTGCGAGCCGCCTACACGGCGATGTCGCGGCACGGACAGGACGACCTGATCGCGCTGCGCGGACTGCCCTTTAGCGTCGACCAGGCCACAGCCGATCTGCTGCTGAAGCTGCCGGCGCGACTGGTCGAGGTTGCTGCCCGCAAGGAAGTGGACCAGGCCGCGACGGCCAAAGCAGCACGAATGCTGGCGGTGATGATCGGCGCGATCGAGCCGGCTCCACTGGCAGGCGTCAAGGTGGCCTATTCAGCCGGACAGTACGACGACAGCCCCGCAACCGCGGTCGTCGACGGCAAGTGGGACGCCGAGGACCTGATGACCGGGTGGCGGCACTCGCTCGAGAAGCCCGGAACCATCATCCTCGACCTCGGCTCCGAAAAAACCGTCACCGCCGTGCGTGTCTGGAACTACAACGGCAGCGGCCAGCGTGATCGAGGCTGGAAGGAAGTCGACGTCTACGTCTCGAACTCGAGAACCGACCTGACACCGGAAATCAGCAGCATCATCCCTCGAGCCCCGGGCGTCCCCGTCGCCCCCGGAGCCCCGGCCCCACCCGACTTCAGCATCCTGCTGCCCGTCGGCCAGGTCCAGGGCCGTTACGTCATCCTCAAGGCCAAGTCCCTCTGGGCTCCCAGCAACTTCGCCGGCCTCGCCGAAATCCAGATCATCGGCTACTAAATAATTGGGGTCAGAGCTTGAATAGTGAATAGAGACCGGTGACTCGGAAGAATACGGAGTCTCGGTAAGCCACTATTCACTATTCAAGCTCTGACCCCAGTTGGGGATTAGCGGGCGGCGGTGGGGATGACGACTCTGAGGACTCGCTTGTCGGAGCCGGCCACGAAGACCTCGCTGCCGTCGGGGGTGAAGGCCATCGAGGTGGCTCGCTTGAGCGGCAACTGCTGGTGGAAGCGGATGTTGCCGTTGGAGGTGTCCCAGAGGAAGAGCTTGCCCGAACGATCGAGCGTCACGGCTCGACTGCCTGTTCCGTTGAACTTGACGGCGCAGACCGGGCTGGCGTGGCCGGGCATGTCGCGGACGGGCTTGAGAGTCGTGCGGTTCAGCAGCCGGAAGCGGCGGTCGCGGCCGACCACCGAAATGCCGTTGCCGTTGGGGGTGATCGCCACGTCGAGCAGACCTCCCTCGATGCCCTCGCTGAAACGCCGGGGGTTGAAGTCACCCTCCAGGGGCCAGACCCACATCGTGCCATCGAGGCTGATGCTGACCATCTGCTTGACCTTGGGGTTGAACGCGACTCCGGTGACCTGGTGAGTGTGCCCTTTCATGACCGAGGCCGCCTCGCCCGTCTCGACACTCCACATCCGCACGGTCCGATCACCTCCGGCGGTCGCCAGGAACTTCTCATCGGGGCTGAAGGCCGATGCGTAGACCGGCCCGATGTGTCCGACGAATTCGGTCCGGGCCGGCCCCTGTGCCGCGTACCAGTGCCGCAGGGTCCGATCCAGCCCGACCGTGACCATGCCACGATCGGCGGTGGTAGCCAGTGCGATGGCCGTGACGGTCTTGGTGTGTCCATGCCCGTCCTGGTGCGTCACCAGCGTCGGTTTGCCCTTTACGTTGGCCAGGTCGTACTGGCGAACGACCAGGTCGCTGGTGGCCGCGACGGTTGTGCCGGCCGAATCGAGTGCGACTCCGGTGATCGCTGCCGGCAGAGTCACCTGTGCCACCGCCTGGCCCTCGGCCAGTGTCCAGGTCCTGAGGATCTTGTCATCACCTCCGGCGGCCACCAGTTTTCCGTTTCCACTGACGGCCACCGCCCGGACGATTCCTGCGGATCCGGCGTACTCGTTGACCGGCTGGCCATCGGGGACCATCCAGCGAGCCACTCGCTTGTCGTCTCCGGCGGTAATCAACTGCTTGCCATCGGGTGTGAACGCTGCGGCTCGGATCGGTGTTGCGTGAGCCCTGAAGGCATTCACAACGGCGGGGCCATGGCGGAAGACGAACCGATCGTTGGCTCCGCTGACGACTCGGCGAGAGTCGGCCGAGATCGCGACGCTCCGCAGCGTGCTGGTGTGTCCGGGCAGCCGTTCGAGCAGCGTGCCGGTCGGTGTGTGCCACAGCGAGACCACGTTGTCGGCTCCGGCGGTTGCGATCACCGTGCCGTCGCCATTGATTGCCAGGTCGGCGATCGCCGCGGGGGTGGTGATCGCCAGGTCGCTGGCGACGGCCGCCGCTGCGGCATCGGCCTTCAGTGTCCAGCCGAGGATGCGGTTGTCGTTGGTGGCCGCGGCCAGTCGCTTGCCGTCGGCCGAGACGGCCAGCCGCAGCAGGGGCTTGTTGCTGCCGGTGTAGGTGCGGGTGGCGGTGCCGGTGGTGGTGTCCCACTGCCGCAGCGTGTTGTCGGCTCCGCACGAGAACACCCAGCGACCGTCGCTCGAGAAGGCAACGCCAGCAGCGGCACCCGTGTGGCCAATCAGCAGGTGATCGAGCGCGGCTTCGACGACCCAGGCGTTGTTGTCGGCCGAGGCGAGGTAGAGCGTGCGGCCGGAGTTGGCGGCGACCAGGTCGGTGGCCACGCCGGCTGTGGCGGTGGTCTCCAGCAACGTGCCGTTGGCGGTGGCGAACCAGTGGAGTGCCTTGCCCGAGTCGGCGACGGCCAGGCGGGTGTTGCCGGCCATTGCCAGTGCGGTGACGCCGGCGGGCATCCCGACGGTGCACAGTGGCTTGCCATCGGCCACCGCGAAGACTCGGACCTCCTTGTTGGCCGCCAACGGATCGCCCCCGGCGGCGACGGTCTTGCCGTCGGGGCTGATCGAGACATGGCGGACTCCCGCGGCGAGCGTGGCGAAGGTCCTCAGCGGCTTGCCGTCGGCGGTCCAGTGTTTCAGCGTCCGGTCGGCCCCACCGGTGAAGTACCCGCTGCCGTCGGGCAGTAGAGCGAGGTCGGCGACGGAGGTGGCATCGGCGATGTGGACCGAGGCGGCACTGACGACGACCGTGCGGATCGACTTGTCGTCTCCTCCGCTGACCAGAGTGTCGGGGGTGGTCCAGGCCACGCTGCGAACCGCTCCGGCGTGGCCGAGAAACCACTCGAGCTGGGCTCCAGCCACGACGTCCACAACCCTCACGCTGCCGTCGGCTCCCGTGGCCGCGACCCGCCCTCCCCGGGCGTCGACGGCCAGTCCGAGCACGGCCGAGGGAAGCGTGACGACCGGGCCGACGGCTCCATTGGCACGAGTCCAACTGCGGACCGTCTTGTCGTCCCCCGCAGCGATAACTCGATCGCTGGTCAGGGCCACGGCCCGGACCCCGCTGGCGTGACCCGAATAAGTGCGGACCAGCGCTCCGGTGATGGCAAACAGCTTGGCCTGCTTGTCTGCTCCGCCGGTCAGAAGCTGGTTTCCGTCGGCCGAGAGCACCAACGAGGTGACTCCACCGGCGTGCGCGGTGGCCATCACGGTCGGCTTGACCGGTTCGTCCTTCTTCTTCTTTTTCTTGTCATCCTTGGCCG
>CAUZEQ010000084.1:0-16412 GCA_963578885.1 Planctomycetota bacterium | reverse complement strand
AGACGACTCGACACGAACTGGCGGCCCCGTTCGTGGTGCTGGCCACGCAGAACCCGATCGAGTTCCACG
This sequence comes from Planctomycetota bacterium, assembly GCA_963578885.1. GTDB lineage: Bacteria > Planctomycetota > Planctomycetia > Planctomycetales > Planctomycetaceae > UBA8437. The sequence goes on along the minus strand of CAUZEQ010000084.1, from coordinate 16,343 downwards.
GCACCTACCCTCTGCCCGAAGCCCAGCTCGACCGCTTCCTGCTTCAACTGAGGCTGGGCTATCCCGACGTCGAGACCGAGCTCGATATGCTGCTCAAACGAGCCGATTCCGATCCACTCGACGACATCCGCCCGGTGCTCTCCCAGGATGACGTCGTCGGCATGCAGCAGTCGGTCCGACGGGTCTGGGTCGACCAGTCGGTGGCCCGCTACCTGGTCGACCTGGTCGACCGGACTCGGCGGGACAGCCGGTTGAAGCTGGGGGTCAGCCCGCGGGGCAGTCTGATGCTGTTCCGATCGGCTCAGGCCGCGGCGTTTGTCGACGGCCGCGAGTTCGTCCTGCCCGACGACATCCAGCGGCTGGCTCCTCACGTGCTCGCTCACCGAGTCGTACTCACCAGCAAGGCCCGCTACGGCAACCAGACCCAGGCCGAGGTGCTCGACGACATCCTGCACCAGGTCCCCGTGCCGACGTGAACGCGCCCGCTGCCTCATCCCGCCGCAAGTCCTCGGGCGTGACCCGCGTGACCCGCGTGACCCGCGTGACCCGCTTGTCCCGCTTGTCCCGCTTGTCCCGCTTGTCCCGTTTGATCACGGCCCCGATCTCCGGCTGGCGGCACCGGATCACTCCTGGCGGCCGCTGGCTGGTCGCCGCCGCGGCCCTGGCCGGCGCGGGGACCACCGTCAGCGTGCTGATCCCCTTCTACCAGATCTTCTGTGCCCTGGCGGCGGTGCTGGCGGTCGTCGAGATCGTCGGCGTCCTCTGTCGCCCTCGACTGGTCGCCTCGGCCAGCTTCCCCGACCGCACCAGTCTCGGGCAGGAAGTCACCGGCGAAGTGACTCTCAGCAACCGGTCCCGCCGCACCGCCTGGGACATCACCGCCCGCCTGCTGCATCTCCCCAGCGGACTCAAGGTGACTCCCGCCTCAGACCAGCCGGGCCAGGACGGAACGTCGCTGGCAACGCTTCCGCCGGGTGAATCGATCGGGCTGCCGTTTTCGCTGTATCCCCAGCGCCGGGGCCTCTACGCCGTGCCGCCGCTGCAGGTCGAGACCACCTTCCCGTTCAACTTGGTCCGCACCACGATCACCAGCGTCGAACTGGGTCGCCTGCTGGTGGTTCCCTCGTTCCACCCCCTGACCTCGATCCACCTGCCGGTGGCCCAACGCTATCAGCCCGGCGGCATCGCGATGACATCGCGGGTGGGCGAATCACCCGAGTACATCGGCAACCGCGAGTACCTGCCGGGGGAACCGGCCCGCCGGCTCGACTTCCGCTCGTGGGCACGGCTCGGCCGGCCGGTGGTCCGCGAGTTCCAGGAGGAGTACTTCGGGCGAGTGGCCCTGGTGCTCGACACCCACGTCCGCGTGCCTCGCATTTCCGAGCTGGCTCGGCGGCGGCCGGGCCAGAGCCTGTCGTGGGGCCGCCGCGAGGACGGGCGGAGATTCCTCGAGACGACCGCCGCGGAGGGTCACCCGCAACTCGAGGCGGCCATCAGCCTGACCGCCGCAGCCGCCGACGCGTTGTGTGGAGGCGAACACGTGATCGACCTCTTCGCCGCCGGCCCGGAACTCTACGTCTTCCGCTCGGGCCGACACACCGCCCACTTCGACAACGTGCTCGAAATCCTCGCCTGCCTCGATCCCTGCCGACGCGACCCCTTCGAGCAGCTGGCCCCCGCCATTCTCGATGAACTCGCCAGCCTCTCCTCGGCCGTTCTCGTGCTGCTCGACTGGGACGACTCGAGACGCCGGCTGGCTCGAGCCGTGATCGAGGCCGGCTGCAGTCTCAAGGTGCTCATCGTCCGCGACACCCCGACCAGCGAACCGTTCGACGAGGACGGGTTGCCCGACGTGACCTGCTGGACGCCCGAGGACATCCGCCAGGGCGTGGTGGAGATGATCTAGATGAGCCACAGGGTCTGGGCCGCCGTGTTGATTGTGCTCGAAGCCGCCGCGATGGCGTTGCTGTCGAACATGCCCGAGACAGCAGCCGGGGCCTGGTGGGACACGCTGGTGGTGCCGATTGCCGTCTCGGGCCTGGCCGTCGCCGCCGCACTCAGATGGCCCGCCTGGAACCCCTCCCAGACCACCGTCCGACGCACACTCGCTCTGCTGGCAGTGGCCTGGGGCACCAAGTACCTGCTGGCTCCCCACCAGTACCGCTTCTTCGCACTGTTCCTGTTCTCGTCGCTGGCCCACGCTCTCGCCCAGTTCCTGCTCACCTGGCAGCTGCTGGAGTTGTGGCGGCGGCCGGTTCAGGTGAGGTTGCCCAGCTGGTTCGTGGCGATGGGAGGCGTGGTGATGATCTGCGTCGCCGACGTGCAGATCACCGCAGGGCAACGGGACACTTTCGAATGGATGACCGCGGCCTGGGCGATGACCGCGGCGGTGTGCGTGGGCAGTGGCCAGGCCCGAGCCCACTCGCTGCCGCAGGGGCGAGCCTCACGACTGATGGCCTGTACGCTGGTGCTGCTGATCGCCGGAGGACTGGCGATCGCCGGCGGCCGAGCCCTGTTTCACGTGACCCGCAACTTCGAAGGACTGCTGCGACTCGAAGACACACCGCCGCCGGGAATGCGCTGGCATACCCAGACCACTCAACGCCGACTGGGCAGCGTCCCCTTCGGCCGACAACCCGGTGACCTCTCGATCTCGCTCCGCGTCTACGCCGCCGCGTCGCCGGGGTATCTCAAGATCCACGCCTTCGACCGCTTCGACCGCTCGACCTGGAACGCCTCGGCGTCCGCCGTTCGGCTCGGTCGCTTCGACTCACCCCCCAAACCTCTCGTTGAGAACACCTCCCCCTGGCCCGTCTTCCGCACCAGGGCCGTGCCGCTGACCCGGGATCGACAACGCGAAGTCGACTCCGCCCGGGTCATCACACTCTGGCCCTCCAGCCAACTCGCCTCACGCATCCCCGTCCCCGAGGGTGTGCTGGGAGTGCAGGTCCTGGCGAGCGAGGTGTCTGCGACCGCCGACGGGATGCTGGTCGCCGACGAATTGCCGCCGGGTCACCCCTGTCGACTGCTCGTCGCCTCCGAGCGTCAAAGCCAGACCGCCGCGGCCCCCTCGGGATCCCGATTGCTGCAGCTGCCCGAACAACTCCCCGGCGTGGCCCAGAGACTGGCCACGAGGCTGTTCCAGGAATGCCGCAGCGATGCCGAGAAGATCTCCGCCGTCAGGCGGCACTTCTCTGAATCCTACGGGTACCGCTTCGGAGTCTCGGTGCCGACGGGCCGCGACCCGCTGGAATGGTTCCTCGAGGAACAGCCCGAGGCCCACTGCGAATACTTTGCCACCGCGGCGGCGGTGCTGTTGAGATTGGGCGGTGTGCCATGTCGCTACGTCACCGGGTTCGTGGTCACCGAGTACAACGAGTTCGGAGACCACTGGGTCGCCCGCGGCAAGGACGCTCACGCCTGGGTCGAAGCCTACGACGCACAGCGAGGCTGGACAACGGTCGAAGCAACCCCCGGCGACGGCCTGCCACGGCCGGCGAGTTCCTCCGAGACCAACCCGTGGTGGGAATCGCTCAGAGGCGATGTGCAGAGACGGAGGGTGGAATTCGAATCGGGGGGCTGGCTCGCCGTGCTGACCATGAGCCTCGAATGGCTCGCCACCATTCCCGGTATGCTCGTGATCGTCGGCGGCAGCGTGCTGGCCGGACGGTTCTGCTGGAGACGACTCAGGCAAAGGCCGCGACGCAGACGACTCCGACTCGATCCCCTCGCGCGACGTCGGGCACGGCTGCTGGCACGGATGGACCACAGACTGGCCAGACACGCACTGGTACGAGCCCCCGACGAAACCCTGCACCAGTTCGCCAACCGGATCGGGACCCACGACGCGGCCCGCTGGTACCGACACTTCGCCGTCGCCCTCTACACCGGAACCCTCGATCGCAAGGCCCTCGATCAACTCGCACTCCAGATCCGCGGGCCGCACAACCCGATCCCCTCACCCGGAACTCTCGCCTGAGACACCCGACACGGCTACTCACCCCGACACCGTACCCGTAGAATCGTGGAATCGTGGAATCGTGGAATCGTGGAATCGTAAAAAAATCGCCGCATGAACCGACTCATTCTCACCGTCCCGATTCTCCTGCTTACCACCACAGCCCATTCCGCACCCCCAGCCGACACCCCAGCAAAAAAAGCAGCCGACACCGCGGCCGACACCGCAGCCGACACACCCTCAAGAATCGCCTACTTCGAAAAGCACGTGCGGCCGCTGCTGATCCGCCGCTGCTACTCGTGCCACTCACTCCAGGCCAAGCCCCCCAAGGGCGGACTGCGGCTGGATACCCGTCGCGGTTGGCAGAGCGGTGGCGAAAGCGGCACGGCGATCCGGCCGGGACGGCCCGACGACAGCCTGCTGATCCAGGCCGTCCGCTACCGCGACGACGCGCTGCAGATGCCGCCCAAGAAGAAACTCAGCGACCCTGAGATCCGCATCCTGGAACGCTGGGTCGCCTCCGGAGCCGCAGACCCTCGAACCAACGACCCCACGGCCGGGCGGCGACGTGGCACGAAAGACCACTGGGCCTTCCTGCCGATCACGCCGGGACCGATTCCCGCCGAGGAGGGCTCGCACTGGAGCCGCACGCCGGTTGATCGATTCATGCTGGCCCGGCTCACCGACGCGGGACTGACACCCTCCAGGGCCGCCGATCGCCGAGTGCTGATCCGACGGCTCGCGTTTGACCTCACCGGACTGCCACCAACACCCCAACAGCTCGCCGGGTTCCTGGCCGACAAACGGCCCGGTGCCTGGGAACGGCTGGTCCAGAGACTGCTTTCCAGCCCGCACTACGGCCAACGCTGGGGCCGACACTGGCTCGATGTCGCCCGCTACGCCGACTCGAATGGACTCGACGAAAACGTCGCCTACGGCAACGCCTGGAGGTACCGCGACTGGGTCATCGACTCGCTGAACGCCGATCGCCCCTTCGACGCGTTTCTGAGAGACCAGGTCGCCGGAGACCTGCAGCAGGCCACCCGGGGCGAATCACCCCAGCGGCGACACGCTCGGCTGATCGCCACCGGCTTCCTCTCGCTGGGCCCCAAGGTGCTCGCCGAAGTCGATGCCAAGAAGATGGAAATGGACATCGTCGACGAACAGGTCGACACCGTCGGCCGCGCCTTCCTGGGACTCACCCTGGGTTGTGCTCGGTGCCACGACCACAAGTTCGACCCGGTCTCGACTCGTGACTACTACGCCCTGGCCGGTGTCTTCCAGAGCACCCGCACGATGGAGAACTTCACGAAGGTCGCCCGCTGGTACGAGAACTCCATCGCCACCGACGCCGACAAGCAGCGGGTCGAGACCCACAAGAAGCAGGTGGCCGGCAAGAAGTCCGAGATCGAAGAACTTGTCGAGGCGGCTCGCAAGGTGCTCAGCCTCAAGGCACCCGGCTCGGACTCGAACACCAAGAAACCGGATGAGATCGAGAAGCAGTTCCCCGCCGAGACCCGCGAGGCACTTCTGCGACTCCGCAGCGAACTCGAAACGCTCCGCAACGCGACTCCCCAACTGCCCACCGCGATGGGTGTCGTCGACGGCACCGTCGCCGACATGGCCGTGCACATCCGGGGCAGCCACCTGGAACTGGGCAAGACGGTACCGCGGCGGGTGCCCGAGGTGATCGCCGGTCCCGACTCGAAACCGTTCGGGTCACAGCACAGCGGACGACTCGAGCTGGCCAACTGGATGACTCGACCCGACAACCCGCTGACCGCTCGAGTCTTCGTCAACCGCATCTGGAGATGGCACTTCGGCCGCGGACTGGTCGCCTCGACCGACAACTTCGGCCAACTCGGCAGCCGACCCACCCACCCTCGCCTGCTCGACTTTCTTGCCACCGAACTGATCCGCGGCCGCTGGTCGATCAAACGCATGCACCGCCTGATCCTCTGCTCGGCCACCTACCGCATGCAGAGTACCCCTCGGGCCGACGCGATGGCCGTCGACCCCGAGAATCGGCTCTGGTGGCGGAGCCCGCTGAGGCGACTCGAGGCCGAGGCGCTGCGGGATGCGATGCTCGCCGTCGCCGGGGAACTCGATCCGCAAATGAACGGCTCGCTGTTGCACGTCACGAACCGAGGCTACTTCTTCGACCACACCTCCAAGGACGAGACCCGCTACAACGTGCCGCGGCGCAGCGTCTACCTGCCGGTCGTCCGCAACCACCTCTACGACGTCTTCACCCTGTTCGACTACACCGACGCCAGCGTGATGACCGGCGACCGGGCCACGACCACCGTCGCCCCCCAGGCCCTGTTTCTGCTCAACAGCGATCTCGTCGAACGGGTCAGCCGCAGCCTGGCCAGCTCCACACTGGCCGCCGACGCCGCCGACGATGCCGAGAGGATCGACCGGATCTACGAACGCATCCTCGGCCGACCCGCCTCCACCGACGACCTCAATCGATGTGCCAGCTTCCTGAAACGGGTCCGCGGAATCCTGCCACCGGGGTCCGGACCCGTCGATGCCTTCTCGGCACTCTGCCACGTCCTGCTGGCCAGCAACGAGTTCATCTACCTGAAGTAAGCCCCCAACACGCCTCATTCCCAAAAACTCCATGCTCACCCGCCGTCACCTGCTGCAGTCCACCGCCGTCGGTTTCCCGATGCTCGCGCTGCGCGGGCTGCTCGATTCGGAGTCCGCCGCCGCGGTCCGCAACCCGCTGACACCTCAAGTGGCCCACCACCCGCCGCGGGCCAAGCGGATCCTGTTCCTGTTCATGAAGGGAGGCCCCTCGCAGGTCGACACCTTCGACTACAAGCCCCGGCTGCAGAAGGACCACGGCCAACCGCTGCCGTTTGACAAGCCGCGGGTGCAATTCGCGGCGACCGGCAAGCTGCTGGGTTCGCCCTGGAGCTTCAGCCAGCATGGCGAATGCGGACTGCACGTCAGCGAGCTGTTCCCGCACACCGCCCGGCACGCCGATGACCTCTGCGTGATCAACTCCGTCCATGGCACCAACGCTGCACACGGCGGTGCGTTGCTCAAGCTGCACACCGGCAGCGACAACTTTGTCCGGCCCAGCATCGGCAGCTGGGTCAGCTACGGGCTGGGGACCGAGAACGGCAACCTGCCGGCGTTCGTCACCATCTGCCCGACACTGGCACACGGCGGGGTCAAGAACTGGGGCAGCGCGTTCTTGCCGGCTCCCTTCCAGGGCACACCCATCGGCAACGCCAGCCTCTCCTCGGCCGACGCCCGGGTCCCCTACCTCGAGAACTCCAGGGACTCCCGAAAACTCCAACGACTCAAGCTCGACCTGCTCGGACAATTCAACCGCCGCCACCTCGAGAGCTTCGGCGACGACTCGGGGCTCGAGGCGCGGATCAACTCCTTCGAACTCGCCTTCCGCATGCAGACCGAGATCCCCGATATCCAGGACCTCACACAAGAGTCCGCCGAAACACACCGGCTCTACGGGCTCGATGAAAAGATCACCGAGGACTTCGGACGGCAGTGCCTGCTGGCCCGCAGATTCCTCGAACGCGGCGTCCGCTTCGTACAGGTCACCCACAGTGACACCAAGGTCCAGTGGGACCAGCACTCCGACCTGCTCAAAGGCCACACCAAGAACGCCAGGGAAGTCGACCGGCCGATCGGCGGATTGCTCACCGATCTCAAGGCCCGCGGACTGCTCGAAGATACCCTCGTGTGGTGGGGCGGCGAATTCGGACGGACCCCCTGCGTGCAGGGCTCAAACGGCCGTGACCACAACCCCGATGGATTCACCATGTGGCTGGCCGGCGGAGGAGCCAAGCCGGGAATCCGATACGGGGCGACCGATGAGTTCGGCTACTACGCCGCTCAGGATAAGGTCCACATCCACGACCTGCACGCCACCATCCTGCACCTGCTCGGGCTCGACCACCTGCAGCTCACGCACCGATACGCAGGCCGCGATTTCCGACTCACCGACGTCTACGGTGATGTCGTCAACGGCGTGATCGCCTGAAACGCCGACGATCGAGCCCCAAGTGCTTGCCCCGGGCCGGTTCGCGCGGGTGTCAGCCCGAACCAAGTGCGGAATCTCAGGGCGTATCTGATTCAGACGGTTGAGATCCTTCGCTTTGCTCAGGATGACAGGCTGCGACGACCCAACTCCTCATCACCCGGGCGACCAAGATTTCGGCAGCCGCGGCGAACAACACACAGGTGATGCCGGCGGGCTTCGTGCTGGCAGCAGCATCGCCGCTCGGCTGATAGAACCGGAAAAACCGGAAAAAACTGGACAATCTACCCTGATTCACTGGTCCGGAGACCTTTTTTCTTCGTTTTAGCTTCGCAGGCTTGCCTCTCTTAACACATAGTAGTTAGCGAGACCGCATCTCGAGCGTGAGACGGTCTGCCTGGAGAAACTGATGAGTTTCGACCTCACCGGAATCTACCTCCGATGTTTTGCCGAACCAGCACTGCAGCCCTCTGGCCTGCTGATCGCCGTTCTGGCTGTCTACTGGTCGCTGGTGATGTTTGGTGCGGTGGACATCGAGTTCCTCAACTGGGACTTCGATCTCAGTCTGGGCGGCGACGGGGGCGCATTGGACTTCGGCCTGGTCCCCTTCCGCTTTCTCAACCTCGGCAAGATACCGATCATGCTGTGGGCAACCGTCTTCTCATTCGCAGCATGGCTGCTTTCGCTGCTGATCCACTACATCTGGGCTCCGGATCAATCCGACGGGGCGGTGATTGCCGAGGCGTTTGGCCTGGCGGTGGTGTTCACCAAGCTGGCCACCAATCCGCTGCGTCCGATTTTCGAGGTTTCCGAGCCGAATCTCCCCGAGACACTGATCGGTCGACCCTGCGTGATCTCCTCGCTGACGGCAACCGATCAGCGAGGCGAGGCAAGTTTCGCCACCGGGGCGGCCCCGTTGATCCTCTCGATTCGCACCACCGGTGCCGCACTGTCCAAGGGGCAGACAGCTACCATCGTCGACTACAGCCAGCCTGACAACACGTACATCGTGAGCGATGACAACGAGGGAGACGAGTAATGGAAATCTGGGAAATCGCGCTCTACGCTATCATCGTCCTTGTCGCCATCGCCGCAGTATTCTTCTTCACCCTCAGCACCTTCTACCGTAAGCCAGGTCCTGAGGAAGCGATTATTTGCACCGGTATTGGCGGACTGAGGGTCCAGACCGGCAAGGGCATGATCATCATTCCCGTGGCCCATCGCGCCAGCAGGATGGACCTCTCGGTCAAGCGGATCGAGATCGCTCGGGAAGGCGAAGACGGTTTGATCTGCCAGGACAACATCCGCGCTGACATCCGCGTCGCGTTTTTTGTCCGGGTCAACAACGAAGCGGTCGATATCAAGCAGGTTGCCGAGATCCTCAATCCCGAGCGGGCCTCCGATATTGAACAGCTGCGAACACTCTTCGAAGCCAAGTTCTCCGAAGCACTCAAGACCGTCGGCAAGCAGTTCGAGTTCGTGAGCCTCTACACCGATCGCGACAATTTCCGTGATCAGATCCTCGGGGCAATCGGCACAGAACTCAACGGCTACCGGCTCGACAACTGCCACATCGACTACCTCGAGCAAACCCCCCTGGAGAGCCTCAACCCGACCAACATCCTCGACGCCGAGGGGATCAAGAAGATCACCGAGTTGACGACCCAGGAGAACATCAAACGGAACCACTTCGAGGTCGAGCAGGCCAAGATCATCAAGCGGCAAAACGTCGAGCGTGACGAGGCGCTGTACGAGCTCGAGCGTCAACGGGTCGACGCCGAGGAGAAGCAGAAGCGTGAGATCGCCGAGATCACCGCCAGGAACCAGGCCGCCGCAGCCCAGGTCCAGGAAGAGGAACGTCAGCGGGCCGAGAATGCCCGGATCATCGCCGAGGAACAGATCCAGGTGGCCGAGCAGAACAAGGATCGCCAGATCATCGTCGCGCTCCGCAACAAGGAGCGGACCGACTTTGTCGAGATCGAGCGGGTCGAGAAGGACCGGATGCTCGAGGTGACCGAGCGGGAACGCCTGGTCGGACTCGCCGACATCGAGAAGGACAAGGCGATCGAGATCGAGAAGCGGAACATCCAGGAAGTGATCCGCGAGCGGGTGATGGTCGAACGCGGCGTCGTCGAAGAACAGGAAAACATCAAGAACACGCACGAGATCATGACCGCCGACCGCTCCAAGACCGTCGCGGTGACGTTGGCCGAGAAGGACGCCCAGGAGGCACTGGTCTTGCAGGTCACCGCGGCCGAGGCCGAGAAGCAGTCGGCCGAGTTCGAAGCTCAGCAGGTCGTCATCGAAGCCGACGCCCTCCGCGATGCGGCCGAACGCGAGATGCAGGCCACCAAGATGCTGGCCGAGGCCAAGATCGCGGACCAGGCCGCTGAAGGACTCGCCGAGGCCCAGGTCACCCTGGCCAAGGCCGATGCCTTGCAGAAGGAAGGCACCGCCGAAGCGACCGTGATCCAGAAGAAGGGCGAGGCCCAGGCGGTCGTGATCGACCAGACCGGGACCGCCGAAGCGACCATCGTCCAGAGAAAGGCCGTGGCCGTGGCCAAGGGCGACGAGGCCAAGGCGGTGGCGACCGAGAAGCTCGGGACCGCAGAAGCCACCGTGATGGAACTGAAGTTCGGTGCCGAGGCCAACGGGATCAAGGAGAAGGCCGAATCGATGAAGCTCTTCCACGACGCCGGGAAAGAGCACGAAGAATTCAAGTTGCAGCTCAACAAGGACAAGGACATCGAGATCGCCGCGATCGGTGCCCAGACGGAAATCGCCGAGGCCCAGGCCACGATCGTCGGCGAAGCACTCAAGAACTCCACCATCGATATCGTCGGTGGCGAGTCGACCTTCTTCGACCAGATCGTCAACTCGATCAAGGGAGGAAAGATCGTCGATCGCTTTGTCGACAACAGCGACGTGGTCACCGACATCAAGAATACGTTCTTCAACGGAGACGGTGAGTACTTCGGGGCCCAACTGAAACAGTTTGCCGGGCAGTTCGGAGTCAGCTTCGAAGACGTCAAGGACCTCTCGGTCGCCGCTCTGATCGGGCGGATGATCGGCATGGCCGACAGCGACGACGACAAGTCGCGGCTGGAGGACCTGTTGAGAGTCTTCCGGGGCACCGGAGTGGCCGGCCAGAAGGTCGCGGCACTGGGGCTGACCAACAGCGCCGACGCCGCGAAGAAGGCCAAGTAACCGGCCCTACCCCGGCTACCACTCGCCAGGAATCCCCGCGATGGCCGACGAAGAACGTCCCCAGGGCGCCGCGGCTGAGGCCTCGGCCGACACCGCAGCCCCCGCAGCCTCCGCCTCGCCGGAATCAGCGGGTGAGGGCGGTGGGATGCGGTTGGAGAGCGGGACGTACGAGATCATCCGCGGTCGGCTGGTCTCGCACGGCCAGGAACTCCGCAAAAGACTCGGCACCCTCAACGACGCCCGCAAGGACGCCTTCGGGTCGATCGAGACGGCGTTGCTGGGGACCGAGCGGATCACGACCGAGCACAACTGCGTGCCTCGCGACATGGTCTCCGTCGGCTCGCAACTGCTGTTTGGCTACAACGTCACCTTCGGGTTGAAGTCCGAGATCGGGGTCGAGGACGTCTTTTCCGCCTACAGCTTCGCCGAGGGCAAGCTGGCCCCCGCCCCGCTCGACCTGCTCTCCGACAGCCGTTTCCGCAAGGACTTCGAGGACGTCTACAAGTACTACAAGCACGCCACCTTCGCACGGTTCTTCCAGACCGGCGTGTACCTGTTCATGGTCTTCCGCGTCGGGGTCTCGGTCAACGACATCAAGTCGTTCAAGTGGGCGATCACTGACGACGGGCTGGTCTACGTCGACAACCGCTCGGACCACGAAGTGGTCTTCCCGCCGCAGCACGGGTTCGAGTGGAACCTGGCCACCCGCGACATGCACCAGGCGGGCATTCACCCGCACATCTCGATCGATGACCGCGTGTTCGTCGAAACCGTTGGCGGCGACCTGACCGTCAAGATCGAAAACAATACCGCCAGCGGAGCGGGGATCTACTCCGAACCGGTCGACCACGCCGACCAGACGCTCGACGACGCACGCATCGAATACAGCGTGCTGGGCAACATCATCCTGATGAAGGTGAGGCCCTACCAGGAACGGATCGACCGCTACCTGGTCTACAACGAGAAGGTCGAACAGGTCGTCAGGCTCGATGCGATCGAGCACTCCTGCGTGCTGCTGCCCGATGACCACGGCCTGATCTTCTCGAATGGTTACTACCTGCAGACCGGCGAGAACAAGACGTTCGAGAATGACCTGCAGGACATGCAGTTCGCCGTCCGGGTCGATTCGCCCAACGGCGAGGACTTCCTCTATGTCTTCCACAACCGCGATACCGGCATCTACATCCTGCTCAACTACAACCTGATCGAGCAGAAGGTCGAGACCCCGCTGATCTGCCACGGGTTCTCGCTGTTCGAAGGTGGCGAACTGGTCTGCTTCCGCTCGCAGGACACCGCCTCCAAGCACCACGCGATCCAGGTCTGGCAGACTCCCTACACCGGCGCGGGCTTCGAGCCGACCGGGCAGGAAGAGACCTTCCTGCACAAGGTCGGCAACAAGGACATCGTCCGCGGGATGGCCGAGTGCCACGAGGTGCTGGGGCTGATCAGCAAGGAAGACACCTACGCCAACCTCTACGTCGACATCGTCAAGCAGTCGACCGATATCCTCGACAGCTTCTTCTGGATCACCAACGAGGAAACCGGCGATCTGGCGACACCACTGGGCGAAATCCGCAACGCCGCCGCCTCGGCGATCGACGAATTCGAAAAAGTCGTCAGGGTCAAGCGGAACACCGCCGGAGAAACCGCCCGGGTCGAAGGCGAGACGCGGACGATCATCGCCGACGTGGGACGGCGGAGGTTCGAGTCGATCCAGGACTTCGTCGACTCGCTCGCCGCACTCCGACGCATCCGCGGCGACATCATCACGCTGGGGGATCTGCGCTACATCGACACCGACCTGGTCGAACAGCTCGAAGGGGAAGTCGTCGAGCAAAACGATAAGCTCTCGCATCGCTGCGTCGAGTTCCTGCTGAGACCCGAGGCGTTGGCACCTTACGAACAGAAGGTCGTCGAGGAACTGGCCGGAATCGAGGAGCTGACCAAGGTCAGTCACGCCAGGGCGCTGCAGGAGGCGATCGATCAGAGTGCCGCCGACCTCGAAATGCTCATCGATATCGTCAGTAACCTCGAAATCGACGACGCCACCCAACGCACCGAGATCATCGACAACATCTCCGACATCTTCTCGACGGTCAACCAGGCCCGAGCCGCACTCAAGAAGAAGTCCCGCGACCTGATGTCCGTCGAAGGCGTCGCCGAGTTCAACTCGCAACTGAAACTCCTCGACCAGTCGATCGTCAACTACCTCGATGTCTGCGACTCGCCCGAAAAATGCGACGAGTACCTCACCAAGGTCATGATCAGCATCGAGGAGCTCGAGGGACGGTTCGCCGAGTTCGACGAATTCGTCGTGCAACTCTCCGAGAAACGCGACGAGGTCTACAACGCGTTCGAGACGCGCAAGTTGCAGCTGGTCGAGGCCCGCAACAAGCGAGCCACCGCACTGATGGCCGCCGCCGAACGGATCCTGGCCGGGATCCAGAGTCGAGTCGGATCCCTGGAAAGCGTCAACGACATCAACGGCTATTTCGCCGCAGACCTGATGATCGACAAGGTCCGCGACATCGTCGACCAGCTCGGAGAACTCGAGGACAACGTCAAGGTCGACGACATCCAGAGCCGGCTGAAGACGATCCGCGAGGACGCCGTCCGACAGCTCAAGGACCGACAGGACCTCTTCGTCGAGGGCGAAAACGTCATCAAGTTGGGCAACCATCACTTCTCGGTCAACGTCCAGCAACTCGACCTGACCACCGTCTTCCGAGACGGGGAGATGGCGCTGCACCTGACCGGAACCGACTTCTTCGAACCGATCGGCGACGACAGTTTTCTGGCCACCCGCGAGATGTGGAACCAGGATATCGTCAGCGAGACCTCCGAAGTCTACCGCGGCGAGTATCTCGCATACAGGCTCTTCGAATCGCTCGGCAGCGAGGATTGGCCCGAGGGACCTTCGAGGGCCCAGCTGCTGGCGATGGAACCGAAACCCCGACTCGCGGTGGTGCAGGAGTTCATGGGTCCGCGGTATGCCGAGAGTTATGTCAAGGGCGTCCACGACCGCGATGCAGAACAGATCCTCTTCGCACTGCTGCAGATGAACTCGAAAATCGGGCTGCTGCGTTACCACGCCGGGGCTCGGGCGATGGCGGCGGTCTTCTGGAATCGCTTCGGAGACCCTCAGGCCAAGGACCGCATCGCCGCACAGTTGACCGGTTTCGGCAACGTCAACCAGGCCTTCCCCGGCACCAGCGCCCAGGCCGCCTACGTGGCGACCCTCAGAGGCATGCTCGATGAATTCGTCAGCTCCGAGGGCCTCTTCGATTCCGACCTCATCGGCGAAGCCGCCGAGTACCTCTTCGCGGAACTGGCCGACCCGGGCAGCGAGTTCGTGATCAGCCGCACTGCGGCCGAGTATCACGAAGCCTTCAGCAACCACCTGAAGAGCTCGGGGCACGCCAACCGCTTCACCCAGAGTCTCGCGGCGGTCAACAAGGACGCCGCCGGTGGTCTGCACGTGGCCCGTGACTGGGTCGAAGCATTTCTGGAAAGCCGCGACGATGTCGAGGCGGACGACTACATTGACGAAGTGGCCAACCTGCTGCTGGCCGGGTCGTTCAACGCCCAGGCCGTCGTCGACGCCAGTGCCGTCGCCGAAATCGACGGCCTCGCAGGCGATCACGCCGTCATCGATGGCAGCAACTACCACCTGCACTACAACCGCTTCATGCAGAAACTCGACCGCTTCGAGCAGGATCGAGTCCCCAGGTTCCTGGCCTACCAGGCCCGGAAGAAGGAATTGGTCGAGACGGCTCGGGATTCGATGCGGCTCGAGGAGTTCCGCCCCAGGGTGCTCACCTCCTTCGTCCGCAACAAGCTGATCGACCAGGTCTACCTGCCCGTCGTCGGCGACAACCTCGCCAAGCAGATGGGCGTCGTCGGCGAAGCGAAACGGACCGACCTGATGGGGCTGTTGCTGTTGGTCTCGCCGCCGGGCTACGGCAAGACCACGCTGATGGAGTACATCGCCAATCGGCTGGGCATCATCTTCATGAAGATCAATGGCCCGGCCATCGGTCACCATGTCACGTCGCTGGACCCCGCCGAAGCACCCAACGCCGCGGCCCGCGAGGAAGTCGAGAAGCTGAACCTCGCCCTGGAAATGGGCGACAACGTGATGATCTACGTCGATGACATCCAGCACACCAACCCCGAGTTCCTCCAGAAATTCATCTCGCTGTGCGACGCACAACGCAAAATCGAAGGAGTCTACAAGGGACGCACCCGGACCTATGACCTCAGAGGACGCAAGGTCTGCGTCGTGATGGCCGGCAACCCCTACACCGAGAGTGGCGCAAAGTTCCAGATCCCCGACATGCTCACCAACCGGGCCGACATCTACAACCTCGGTGAAATGATCGGTGAGAGTGCCGAGGCGTTCGAGATGAGCTACCTCGAGAACTGCCTCACGTCCAACTCGGCACTCAACCAGCTCGCCACCCGCAGCCAGGATGACGTCTACGCCGTGATCCGCATGGCCCAGGGCGAGACTGCCGACGGCATCGAGCTCGAAGGAAACTACTCGGCCGAAGAACTCGCCGAGTCCGTCGCGGTCATGAAGAAACTGATGAGGGTCCGAGACGTGATCCTGGCGGTCAACCGCGAGTACATCCGCTCGGCGGCCACCTCAGATGACTACCGCACCGAACCCGCCTTCAAGCTGCAGGGGTCCTACCGCAATATGAACCGGATCGCCGAGAAGGTGGTCCCGATCATGAACGACGACGAACTGGAGTCGCTGATCGTCTCGAACTACGAAAACGACGCCCAGACACTGACCTCCGATACCGAAGCCAACCTGCTGAAGTTCAAGGAGCTGATCGGCAACCTCAGCGACGAAGAACAACAACGCTGGGACGCGATCAAGAAGACCTTCCAGCAGAACGTCAAGTTGCGAGGGGTCGGTTCCGACGACAGGGTCGGACAGGTCGTGCTGCAACTGAGCAGCTTCAGCGAGGGGCTCGAGTCGATCCGCGACGCCATGGCCGAGGGACTCGAACAACTCGCCGCCGGGAACGACACCGGGACTGTGGACGAGCCCGACAGCGAGGCTCCCGAGACGGAGCCCGATGCCGTCGAACAACTCGCCACGCAGCTCGATGGAGTCACCTCCGGACTCGACCAGATCCGCCAGGCGAT
>CAUZEQ010000083.1:0-16419 GCA_963578885.1 Planctomycetota bacterium | reverse complement strand
ACCGCTGAAATACGAGGGACTCTCGTACACCGAGATCTGGATCTCCGAAGCCCAGGAACGCATGGTGCTGTCGGTGCCACCCGAGAACTGGGACGAATTCCGCTCGCTGTGCGAGTCCGAGGGTGTCGAGGCCGCGGCGATCGGGGAGTTCCAGGACACCGACTCCCTGGTCCTCAAGTACGACGGCACCACCGTCGGTGAACTCACGATGGAGTTCCTCCACAACGGAAGACCTCCGGTCATCCGCGAGGCCGTCTACACTCCGCCACCGGCACAGGAGCTGCAACTGCCCCGGCGAGACCGCTGGGACGAGGACCTGCTGGGCATCCTCGGGTCGCTGAATGTCTGCAGCAAGGAGTGGGTCATCCGGCAGTACGACCACGAGGTGCAGGCCGGCAGCGTGCTGAAACCACTGGTCGGTGCCGCCGACGATGGACCCTCCGACGCCGCAGTCGTCCGTCCCGACCTCGACTCGAACCGCGGCCTCGTCATCTCCTGTGGACTCAACCCCCACTACGGGGACCTCGACCCCTACTGGATGGCTGTTGCCGCGATCGACGAGGCGCTGCGGAACTGCATCGCCACCGGGGCCGATCCGGCCAGAATCGCCATCCTCGACAACTTCTGCTGGGGCAACACCGACCGGCCCGAGACTCTGGGGAGCCTCGTGCGGGCCGCCCTGGGCTGCTACGACGCCGCCGTCGCCTTCGGCACACCCTTCATCAGCGGCAAGGACAGCCTCAACAACGAATTCGCCTGGGACGACTCCTCGGGCCAGCGACAAAGCATCGCCATTCCCCCCACACTGCTGATCAGCGCCCTGGGACAGGTCGATGACATCACCGCCATCGTCTCGATGGACTTCAAGCAGCCAGGCAACACGCTGCTGCTGGTCGGTCACACCCGTGACGAACTCGGAGGCAGCCACCTGGCACTGGTCAACTCGCTCTCGGGTGGAGCGGTCCCTCGAGTGGATCTGGAAAATGCTCCGAAGCTCTTCGCCGGACTCCACGCAGCCATCTCCGCCGGCACACTCCGCAGCTGCCACGACCTCAGCGAAGGTGGACTCGCAGTCGCCGTTGCCGAGATGGCGTTCGCCGGCGGGATCGGAGCCACGTTGGACCTGGGGGAACTGGCCAAGGCCTCCGACGGACTCGATGAGGCCGTGCTGCTGTTTTCCGAGAGTCCCACCCGGTTCCTGGTTGAGGTGCCCGATGGGTGTGAAGAGGCCTTCCGCGAGGCCCTGGCCGGGCAACCGGTGGTCGAGGTCGGAACTACCAACGAAGACGATCGGCTCGAAATCCGCAGCGGCGAGGGCCGCCTGCTGATCGATTCTCGACTCGCCGACCTCAAGCAGGCCTGGCAGGCTCCGCTCGATTGGGACTGAAACCCAACCCGGCGCCGACTGGCCTCACGACTGGCCTCACGACTGGTCGTCGGAACCGGACACCCTCATCCCGACGGCCACCAGCAACACCACGCCGTCGACGAGCAGAGCCAGCAGCGACACCGAGGCGATGACCCTCATCACCGTCTCGACCGCCTGGTCCCCCGCGGCCGAGAAGATGGCGAGCAGGCCGGCGGAGATGACCAGCGTCGCCAGCAGGATCCCGCCCAGGCCCAGGCAGCGGGCAATCGTCCGTCTCAATCCGTCCATCAATTCCGTCTCCGTCTCCGTTTCCGACTCCGTCTCCGTTTCCGTTTCCGTTTCCGTTTCAAAAACGTGCCAGGTCCGGATACCGGCCCGCGGCGGGTTCGTCTCACAATCGCTGACCGCTGTCAAGATCCGTCAGGCCAACCGCCACTGGCGGCCGCCCGAACAGCATTGCTACACTGGAGGTATGAACAGCGAGTCGACTCGAACCACACCACTCGTACCGCCCTCAGCCGGCGCTCACGACGACCTCAGTCGCCGCGAGTTCCTCGGCCACAGCGCCAAGAACGCCGCGGTGGCCGGTGCTGCGGCCGCCGGAGTGGTCGCACTGGCCCCGGCCCGCACCGCGGGGTCTCCGGCCGAACGCATCGCGGTTGGTGTGATCGGAGTGCGACGCCGCGGACTCGAACTCGCCACGCTGCTCGCCCAGCGCAGCGATATCGATGTCGCCGTGATCTGTGATGTCGATCCGGCCGTGCTCGACTCCGCCACGCCACGGCTCATGGATGCTCAGGGTTTTGCTCCCGAGCACTCAGCCGACTTCCAACGAGTGCTCGACCGAGCCGATCTCGATGCGGTCGTCATCGCCACGCCCGACCATCACCATGCCAGCATGACCCAACTGGCCTGCCAGGCCGGCAAGGACGTCTTCGTCGAGGCACCGGTCTCGCGGACCATCGACGAATCTCCGCAGATGGTCGAAGTGGCCCGCGTGAGTGGCCGCGTGATCCAGTGCGGGCTGCAGCAACGCAGCGGCGCCCACTTTCGTGAAGCGATCGAGTTGATTCACGCCGGCGAAATTGGCAGGGTGCGGCTGGCCCGTGCCTGGACCGTGCACCGCAGCAAGTCGATCGGGACCCGATCCGAAACCGATCCCCCGGCCGGAGTCGATTACACCGCCTGGCTCGGCTCGGCCGCCACCCGCCCGTTCCACCCCGCACACTTTCACGACAACTGGAGATGGTTCTGGGACTTCGGCACAGGAGCGCTGGGCCGCTACGGAGTCCACTCGCTCGATGTCGCCCGCTGGGGACTGGGCCTGGAACTTCCCACCCGTACCTCCGCCAGCGGCGGCATCTATCACTTCCAGGACGACCGCCAGACCCCCGATACACTCTGCGTTCAGTTCGACTATCCCGATGCCACCATCGCCTGGGAGCACCGGCTGTGGAGCACTCGAGGCCCCGAGGGTCGCAGCGAAGGGACGGCGTTTTACGGCGAACTGGGGACCCTGATCATCGACCGCGGCGGCTACAAGATCTACGGCCGCAGCCAGGCCCCCCACTCCGACGGCCGCAGCGCCGATGCCGACCACATCGCGAACTTCATCGACTGCATCCGCTCACGCCAGATCCCCTCAGCAGATATCGCCAACGCAGCCACCAGCAGCACGCTGTGCCACCTCGGCAACCTCGCTTATCGGTTGGGGCGTGAGGTGACCGGAGAGGCCGTGACGGGAGACTCTCCCGAGGACACCTCCGAGGTGACGCAGGCCGAGACCGGTCATGACGGCGCCGTATGACTGCGTGATCATCGGCGCCGGCCACAATGGCCTGGTCTGTGCGGCCGACTTGGCAGCCGCCGGTTGGAAGGTGCTGGTGCTCGAACGACGAGATACCGTCGGTGGAGCGTGCGTGACCGAGGAGACCTGGCCCGGGTACCGGGTCTCCACGGCCAGCTATGTCGTCAGCCTGCTGCTGCCTGAAATCGAACGAGACCTCGAGCTGGCCCGCCACGGCTACCGCGTGCTGCCGCGGAACCCGTCCTCGTTTACCCCGACCCAGGACGGCCGCTCGTTGATGCTGGGACCCGACGGCGATTCGAATCGACGCGAGATCGCGAAGTTCTCCGAGGCCGACGCCGAGGCGTACCCTCGCTACGAAGCCCTGCTGGAACGGATCGCCGAACGACTCGAACCGGTCCTCACCCGCACCGCTCCCAACCTGCTGCCGCTGCCTGGTTCGTGGCGACGCCGAGGGATCTTTTCGAAGATCCGTGACGCCCGCTCGGCCTGGTCACTCCACGAAGCACTGGCTGACCTCGGCGAGGACTTGCCCGAGGCGATCGAGTTGCTGACCGGAGCCGCTCGGCCGATTCTCGATCGCTGGTTCGAGTCGGATGTGCTCAAGAGTACCCTGGCCACCGACGCGATCATCGGCACCTTTCAACCGATCTCGGCTCCAGGCACCGGCTACGTGCTGCTGCACCACGTGATGGGCTCCGCCGGGGGCGCCCGAGGGGTGTGGGGCTACGTCGAGGGCGGAATGGGAGGACTCGCAAACGCACTGGCCGCCGCAGCCACCGAGCGGGGTGTGGAAATCCGCACCGGGTGTACGGTCGAGACGATCGAGACACAAGGCGATGCGGTCACCGGAGTCGTCGTCGACGGCACGACGATCGCCGCGTCACGGGTCGCCAGCAACATCGACGCTCATCAGACCTTTCGACGGCTGGTCGACGAATCGGCACTCCCGGACGGCTTTGTCCGTGCCGTGGACCGGATCGACTACTCGAGCGCCAGCGCCAAGATCAACCTCGCCGTCGACCAGCTGCCCGATTTCCTCTGCTGCCCCGGACACCTCGAGGTCGGTCCGCAACACCGCGGCACCATCCACATCGGCACCGGCTGCGAATACCTCGAAACCGCCTACGACGACGCCCGCCAGGGCCGCATCTCGTCTCGGCCGATCGTCGAGATGACGATCCCCACCTCGGTCGACTCGACACTGGCCCCGCCTGGCCACCACCTGCTCTCGCTGTTCGTTCAGTACGCTCCCTACGAGCTGGCCGATGGTGCCTGGGACGAGAGATCCCGCGAGCTGCTGCTCGAACGGTGCCTGGCCGAAATCGCGCTGTACGCGCCCAACGTCCCCGACTCCGTCCTGCACCACCAGGTCCTCTCGCCCGTCGACCTCGAGTCGATCTTCGGGCTCACCGGCGGCAACATCTTCCAGGGTGCGATGCCGCTGCACCAGCTGTTCAACCTGCGACCGGTGCCCGGCTGGGCCGATCACCGCACGCCCCTGAAGGGCCTCTACCTCTGCGGCAGCGCGACTCATCCCGGCGGCGGAGTGATGGGCGCCTGTGGACGCAATGCAGCCCGCGAGATGATCCGCGACGGCCACTAGCAGCCCGTTGAAGAACTCGGACCCTGGGGTCAGACGCCGCCCACAACCGGGTTTGCTCCACCAGTCGCGTTTCACAGGCGGGGCCTGACCCCTTCTTCGAGTTGCAACGAGTGCTGGTTGAAAAGGGGTCAGGCCCCGCCTGCATGCCGTTCTGGGTGGAGCGGGACTTTCTGTGGGCGGCGTCTGACCCCGTCCCATCCCCAAACTTGTGTTCTTTAACAGGCTGCTAGCCCCAGTAGTGATTGCCAGCGGTCACTCCGGCGGGCTAGACTGGATGAGTCCACAGCGGCAGGCAGGCCGCTCGCAACGGGCAAAGATGTCCTCAGGAATACCAACCGCGAGGATGTCGAGCAGGAGGCGAACGGAGTTGACACGCGATTCGACCACACCGCCCTGCTCCAGGGGTCTCCCCGATGTCCTCAGATGCCAAGCCCCGAGTCTTTGTCACTCGAAATATCCCCGATGCCGGTCTCGAGATCGTCCAGAACGCCTGCGACGCCGAGATCTGGACCGAGCCACTGCCGCCCTCGCGCGACGTACTGCTCGAAAAGATCGCCGGCTGTGACGGAGTGCTCAGCCTGCTGACCGAACGGGTCGACGCCGAGTTCTTCGACGCCGCCGGCGAGGGGCTGGCCGTGGTCAGCAACTACGCGGTCGGCTTCAACAACATCGACGTCCCCGAGGCGACTCGTCGAGGCATCCGCGTGGGGAACACGCCCGGTGTGCTGACCGATGCCACCGCCGACATGGCCTTCACACTGCTGATCTGTGCGGCGCGTCGAATTGTCGAGGCCGCCGACTACGTCCGCCAGGGAGACTGGCTGACCTGGGAGCCACGAGGCCACATCGGCCTGGACCTCTGCGGAAAGACCATCGGCATCGTCGGCATGGGCCGCATCGGTTTCGCGATGGCCCGACGATGCCATCGCGGCTGGGACATGCCCGTGCTGTATCACGACCAGTACACCAATCAAGCGGCCGAGTCTGAACTCGGAGCACGTCCGGTCGATCTCGAGACCCTGCTCGGGGAATCCGACTTCGTCTCGGTCCACGTCGATCTCAACGAAACCACCACCGGTATGTTCAACGCAAAGGCGTTCGAGGCAATGAAGCCCACCGCGGTCTTCATCAACTCGGCCCGTGGACCACTGCACGTCAGCAGCGATCTCCACGACGCGCTGCGTGACGGGGAGATCTTCGCCGCCGGACTCGATGTCACCGACCCCGAACCTCCCGCCGCCGATGACCCGCTGCTGTCGCTGACCAACTGCCTGGTCGTCCCGCACATCGCCAGTGCCACCATCGCCAGCCGGAACGGGATGGCCGAGATCGCCGCCAACAACTTGCTGGCGGGATTGGCCAAAGAGCCGCTGCCCTGCTGGGTCAACCCCGACGTGGGCGACGACAACCAGCCGGCTCGAGACTAGAATCGCCGCAGCGATCCTCGAAGCGGAGCACGACGTGGCGGAAACGGATTTCCAGGATGCCGGACTCGATGAGGCACTCGAAACAGCCATCGAGGCCGCTCGACTCGCCGGCGAGATCCTGATGTCGTGGCGCGACCGGTTCACCGTGACCGAGAAGAGCCGACGTGACGTCGTCACCGAGGCGGATCTCGAGAGCCAGCAGGCGATTGAGAGACTGTTGAAGGACCGATTCCCCGGTCACGGACTGCTCGGCGAAGAAGACCTCCTCGACGAAGGAACCGATCGAGACTTCCGCTGGATCATCGATCCCCTCGACGGCACGGGCAACTACGTGCACGGGGTCCCCTACTTCGCCGTCTCGATCGCGATGGAGTACCGGGGCGAATTGGCCGTGGCGGTGGTGCTCGATCCCAGCCACGACGAGCTGTTCTCAGCCGTCCGCGGCCAAGGGACACAGTTGAACTCGACGCCCGTGGCGGTCTCGGCCCAATCCGTCACCGATCTCGACTCGGCGCTGGTGACCGCCAGCCTGCCAGTCGGCCTCGACTCGGCAGATCACCCCGCGGTGGACAGGTTCCTGCGGGTCCTCGTCTCGGCACAACACACCCAGCGGACCGGCTCGGCAGCACTCAACCTCGCCTACGTCGCCGCCGGTCGTCTCGATGCCTTCTTCTCCACCACGCTCAAACCCTGGGACATGGCAGCCGGGGCGTTGCTGGTCACCGAGGCCGGTGGCACAGTGAGCTCGCTCGAGAACGGCCTCTTCGATGTCGACGTCGCCGACCTGCTGGCCAGCAACGGCACCCACCTGCACACACAACTCTCCCAATTGATGTAATCCCAACCCCCCACGACCTCCGGCAGCCGGCCCACCGGCAATTGTGGGCGGGCGTCGAGTTTGGTGCTTCCCGGTCCCATCGGGCACGGATACCATGGGGACAGGTGGGTCCCCTTCCATGCAATTCCCTTCGCCGCGACGCGTTCTGCGCCTCACAACCCCGAGCCCCTGGCTGCTCCTGACAGTCTGCCTCCTGGCCGTCGACGCCGCAGTGGCTCAGAGGACGACCCAGCCGGCGGCCCGCCCTGCCGCTGCGCAAAAAACGGCACCCCCGACCCCCAAGTCCAAACCTCCGGCCACCAAGACCCCTTTGTCGACAAGGCCCACCAAGCCGACCAAGCCCCTCACACCCGCCAGGCCGCGGACGGCCGAGGACGGCGACTGGATCTTCCTGCCGGGTCCCAACGGAGAGCGGGTCCCGGTCCCCGGCGACATCTGGAAGGAATTCCTCCGCTGGCAAACCAGCCAGCAGGCACCTCCGATGCACGTCACCAGCGTCTCACTCGAGGGTCGCGTGCAAGGGGACCACGCGTTGCTGGACGCCAAAGTCGAGATCCGCGTTCAGCGCAACGACGAATGGGTACCGGTGGTGTTGAGAATGAGGAGTGGCAACACCGTGCTGGCCTCCAAGGTCACATACCGCGGCCCGGGACAATCTCGGCCGGACACCAGGAAGTCCGACCCGGGCGACGGGCTCCGCTGGTGGCTCAAGGGACAGGGCCTGCACGAGTTGTCCTTTCGGCTCAGTGTTCCGGTGCTCCGTGAACACCCCGGCCGACGACTCCAACTGGCACTTCCGACACCCCCAGCCGCCGGGACCAACCTGGTGCTGGTGGTGCCCGGCGACCCGCTGCGAGTCAGCACAGCCGAAGGTCACGGGCAGGCCAGCACCCGGGCCGCTGACGGAGGGTCGACGCGGATCGAGGTTCACGGAGTCGGTGACCGGGTGGACGTCTCGTGGAGATCCACGGCCACCGACGACGACGACACCGTACTGGCCTCCTCGATCGCCGTCGCCGTCGAACCCAACACCGACGCCGTCGTGCTCAAGACGGTGCAGCACATCCGGGTCCTCAAGGGACGCCCCGATACGATCACCGTCAACCTGCCCACCGGCTACCGCCTGGTCGATGTCAAGGGCGACGCGATCCAGGACCCGCAGATCGATCCCGACGAACCCGGCCGAGTCCATCTGCCGCTGGTCGACGGGAATACCGACGCCGCGGGGGAACCGATCGAGATCCACTGGACGCTGCAGGGCGAGTTTCCCTCACCAGGCAAACCGCTGGTGCTCGATGGGTTCCACGTCGAGGGAGCTCGTTACCAGACTGGCCACGTCGCCTTGAAGCTGCTCGACAACTACCGCAGCACCCGCAAGCTCGGCCGCTTCGTCCACCGGATCAACGTCCGCGGACTGCCCCGCACCCCGAACCTCACCACTCTCTTCGGCGACGACGTCGCCAGTGCCTGGGAGATCCTCCGACAACCCTTCCGCCTGGAATTCGATCTCGTCGAAATCCAACCCCGCTTCGTCGCCGAGCCACAGCTGTTCCTGAAACTCTCCGAATCGTCCGCCGAACTGATCATCGACATCCCGCGGGCCCAGGTCTTTCGTGGTGCGATCGAGGCCTTCGAATTCCACTGGCCGGGTTGGACTGAACAGGGATGGCAGGTGGCCGTCGCCGAATCTCCCGAGTTGCAGTTCCGCTACGACGATCAGAGCCAGATGTTGAGGGTCGGGCTGGCCGCGCGGCAGAGTTCCGCCGACGGTCGCTTCGCCGTCCGCTTCAAGGCCAGCCGGGCGATCCGCGGCAGCGACGCCGTACAGCTGACTCTGCCGGAACTCAAGGCACCCACTCCTCCCCAACCGATTCTGGTTGTCGGTCGAGCGATCAACGTCGACAGCGAACTCACCGCTGCCGACGAAACCACCACCCGACCACTCTCGGCTCAACTCAAACAACTGATCACCCTCCCCGAAGAACTCAAGGACGGCCTCGTCGGAGCCGACGACTACTTCCGGCTCGCACCCGGCGTCGCCAGCTTCCAGGCCCGGGTGATTCCCCAGCCCCGGCGGATCACCACCGACTCCTCGGTCGTCGCCAGCTACTCCGACGGCAAGCTGCTGGTCACCCAGGAGATGGTCTACCAGGTCCAGTACGCTCGGATTGGCTCGGTCAAGCTGATGGTCCCCAGGCCGCTGCAGGACGTGAAGATCTCCTTCCGACTGCAAGCCGATCCCAACTCCGATCCGATCCCGCTGGAGGCTCGACCGGGGATCGAGGTCGGCACCCAGCAACAGGCCGACATTCAACTCGACGAGGAGCGACTCGGGTCCTTCCGCATCCTGGCCGACTTCGAACTGCCGGCACCCCAGATCTACGCGATCACGTCGGTGCCGGTCCCGATCCCGCTTCTGCAAAGCACCGACGCGGCCTTTGCATCGACCCGCTTCGAACTGATCGGTGGAGGTGGCATCGATGTGGTGCTCGACTCAACAACGTGGAAGTCGGAACTCGACCTCGAGAACCGGCCGGTCTGGCGAGCCGCCGGATCGCCCGCCCAGGTCGACCTCGCACTGCGATTGGGCGACTTGGCCGACTCGCACCGCTTCACCGTTCCCCGGGTCGCCATCGCCCAGGTGATCGAGGACGTCGACAAGGGAATCGCCCAGGCCTGGGCCTGCTATCACATCAAGGGCCAGATCACGACCCTCGCACTGACGTTCCCCGCAGAGGTACGGATGAATCGCCCACCGCTGTTCAGCTGGGACGGTCAACCGCTCTCCAGCGACCACTTCCGGCAGACCGTCACACCAGGCGGTGGCACCGAGTTCCGGCTCGATGTCTCGAGATTCGCTCGGGGAAGTGACCACCTGCTGCAGGTTGACTACCGGGTCAGCGGCCACTCCGAATCCGGGATCCTCTCGGGACGGCACAGCCTGGTGGCACCGCGGCTGGCCGAGACCGTCCACGTGGCCGAGACTCTCTGGCAGGTCCATCTCCCGGTCGGCCAGCACCTGCTCAGCGGCGCACGCGGCCACGCAGCCCGCTTCAGCTGGAAGTGGCAGATGCTGCATTTCGCACGCGAGTCCGACAGCGGCTTCGACCGCGCCGCCGATTGGCTCGCCGTTCCAGGTCACTCTCCCAACCTGCCGGCAACTACCCTCGGAAACGCCTACGTCTTTACCAATTACGGTCCGCCCGACCAATTCAGCATCCGCTCGATCTCGCAATGGAGCTTGGTCCTGCTGGGCGCCGGGCTGGCTCTGGCGGCCGGCCTCGTGCTGCTCTACATCCCCGGCACCCGGCATGCGATCACGTTCCTGGCCGTCGGGTTCGTCGTGGCCGTCTCGGCACTGTGGCTGGCCGAACCGATCACGCTGCTGTTGCAGCCGGCGGTGCTAGGCCTGACCCTGGCCACGCTGGCCGCGATTCTGCATCGACGCTTCGGCCGACGTCCCTCGATCGACCTGGTGTCACTCACAGCCGCCAGCCGACTCCAGGGATCCTCAGCTGAAATCAGCCTGGCGGCCCAGCCCGGAGGCCGAGCACCCTCGACCGCCATTCATGCCCCACCACCCGCACCTGTGCCCCTCGAGCAGGCTGATGTTGAGGCTTTGCTGGATTCGGGGGCACAGGGATGACTCGCCGATCACTAGCCTGGTGGCTGTGGTCAACCCTGGCTGCCGGCGTGGTGGCCGGAACCGGTCCCCAGGCCTCCGCTCAACAACTGCTCACCGACACGTCCCGGGTGCGTGCCGTCGACGAGTCGCGTGCCGCCGATTGGCCGGCCGGGCCCTGGCAAGCCGTACCCCGACGTGAGTACTTCCAACTGCTGGGTGACCTCACCCGCTTGCGGTCCCGGCCCCGGTCCGCCTGGATCCAGTCAGCCAGCTACTCGGCCCGCATCGACGGCATCCGGCTCCGCGAAGGACGACTCACCTTTCAACTCGTCAACAACACCCCGGCACCCGTGACGGTTCCCCTGGCGCCGCTGGGGCTGGCGATCGAGTCGCTTCAGCAAAACGGCAAGACCCCCTCGTGGGGCACAACCGCCTCGGGAAACGTGGTCATCGTCGCACCACCGGGAACCAGCACCGTCACCGGAAACTGGTCGCTGCCCGGTCGCAAGATCGTCTCGCTCGTCGATTTCGACCTCTCGCTCGCCCCCGCCGTGCAGACCTCACTGGTCCTCGATCTGCCGTCGGGGTACCGGCTGAGCTCCTCCGAGGGGCAGATCTCCCGGGAGATCGCCACGCTGCTGCCGGCTGTTCCCGAGGGGCACCGTCGGGTGCGGCTGGACCTGGGACGACGCACCCACTGCCAACTCGTCGTCGACCAGGCACCCACCGCGGCCCCGGCCTCACCCACACGGCTCCTGCTCAGGCAAAGCAGCAGCTGCGAGATTTCCATCAGCGGAGCCCGCATCGTCACCGAATTGGTCTTCGAACGTACCGGGCAGGCGACCCGCGAGCTGGTGCTGACGATGCCGGCCCAGGTCCGGGTTGAGTCGATTCTCTACGACGGAGCGCCGGTCCAGGCCCGCCGAGTGACCTCGAGCGGACCCCAGTCCTGGAAAATCACCCTGCCCGACCCGCTGCCGCATGCCGTGGCCAGCCCGTCGCGGACGCTGCAGGTCACGCTCGAAGCCGATATTCGGCCCGGTGGGGCCTGGCGGCTGCCACAAGTCTCCGTCTCGGGCACCCGGCCGATCGGCAACCCGCTCGAAGCCCCTCGACCAGACCTCACGCTCAGCGTCAAAGAACCGCTCGAGTTGAAGACGTTTCAGGTGGTGGGCTGGAAGCAGACCGCTGACTCCGTCGGTGGACGTCGCTTCACGTTCCGCCAAATCGCCGCCATTACCTCGCTGCAACTCGTCGTCGGCCAGCCACAACGATCTCTCGCCGCCGATGTCCTGGCCCGGATCGACCGGGACCAGTCGGGCTGGACCGCCTCGGCGGAAATTGCCTGGTCGGCCACTTCGGGCGCTTCGTTTTCCACACGAGCGGTACTGGCCCCCGGCTGGAACATCGTCGATCTGCGTCCGGTCGACCCCGCGGTGCGGATCGAATGGCGGACGATCGCGATGGCCGGCAACCGCCAGCAGTTGATCATCGAGTGGTCCGATGCCGTCGACACCACCTCGACCCGCCCGCTGATGGTGCGACTCAGCCGCGCCGGCAGCGAACTCGATGTCAGCGACCTGCCCCTGGTCGAACCGCTCGATTGTGACCGGCACCGGCTGGTCCTCGCCGCGGCGGTGCCACTGACGGGCACCCGGCTGGGCGAAGCGACCCCCGGACGCCTGCAGCCGATCCGGCCCGAAACCCTGGGCGATCCGTGGTCGGGGTTTGCCAGTTTCGAGGCGGTGACCGAATCGGCGGCCGGAGGACTGTTCCGCTGGTCGCCGGACGCGCCGCCGGAGCCTGACCAGCGGCTCAGCCCTGCCCCCACGCCCAACAAACCGACGACATCCGCTCCAACTGCCGAAACTGCTGTCGACTCCGATACCGAGACCACCGAGACCGGCGACGGCAACAGCGAGGCCGGCAGTGGCCGAGCCATCGCGATGCGTGTGCTCACCCGCCTGGCGCCCATCGACGCCGATCTCGATCACCACTCGGCTGTCATCACTTTCTCCGGCGGCAGCTTCCGTCGCGCCTTCCGATTTCAACTGCCCGACCCGGCACGTCTCGAGGCCGTCCTGGTCAACGGGCAGGTGGCCGGTGCCGGATCGGATGGTCCGAGTGTCTCGATTCCTCCGCTCGAACAGGGTGTGCTGAGAAGCATCGAAATCCGATACACCACTCCAGCAGCAACCGCCTTCCTGGTCTCCGGGCGGTCCATCCCCTTTCCGCAACTCGAAATGGATGTCGCATTCACATGGGAGGTGGCGGCGGCCCCCGACCAGGTCGTGACCGCGACCCCGGGTCTGCTCACAGAACACGGCATGCCTCCGAACGGACATTGGAGTGCCCGGCTGCTGGGACCGCTGGGTCGAGGTCCGCATCACGCACTCTTCAACCCGCTCTCGCCCTGGGACTGGTGGCAGCTTGTCGAGGGCTCAACAGCCTCAGCCGGAGACCCCAGCGACTGGGACCGGCGGCGGACCAGCCTGAAATCGGCTCCCCACGAGTTGCCCGTGAGCCTGGTGCGGCACGATCGTCTGGCGGCACTGGGCTGGCTGGTGCTGGCGGTGGTACTGATCGCGGGAGGCTGTTGTCGGCTGACCAGTCGCCGACTCGATGCCCGCTGGACCTCGGGTGGCCTGGCCATGCTGGTGCTGCTGAGCTGGTGGGTCCCTGCCCCCTGGACGCTGTTGAGCGGAGCCGCGCTGGCAGCCTGTTGGCTCCTGCTGCTGCTCCCCGTGTCACTGTGGCGTCGACAACCGCTCTCGAGATGGCCGAGCTCCGCAGAGGACATCGACGAGGCGTCACTGGGATCGACGCGGACCTACCGCGGACTCCCGACCGGGCTCGGAATCCTGCTGGCCGTCGCCGGACTCTCACACGCCGCCGCACAGGCCCCCCCCCGGACAGCTCCCGCACCGCCGCGGACACCTCTGGCAGGTCGGCCCGACGTCCTGCTGCCCGTCGATGCCGATGGCCGACCCTCAAGCGTGGTCCCCTTCGCCTTCGTTCGCCCGATCCTGCTCGAGTCCCTGAAGGCCGAGCGACGGCTGGGTGATTCCGACAGCGGAGTGATGCTGCGGCAGGCCGAGTACACCGCGACCTTCGGCCCGGATGGATCGATCGGGCTGAAGGCCACCATCGAAGCGGTCATCACCGCCACCGACGCCCCCGTGCGCGTGGTCCTGCCCGTCGATGGAGTCAACCTCGGACCCGATGCCTGCCGGGTCAACACCCTCAGACACCCGCTGGCTCGAGCCGACGACGGAAAGACCCTGCTGCTGGACCTGCCGCCCTCGGACTCCGACACGCCGCGAGTCGACCGAATCGAACTCGACCTGCGGCCCACGGTGAAGACGACTCCCCGGGGAGGCCGCATCGACCTGTCGATCCCTCGCGTCCTGACCGGGAGACTCCAACTGGTGCTGCCGGCGAATCCGCCACGAGTCGCGGTACCCGCAGCGATCGCGGTCGATTCAATGATGGGGCACTTCCTGCTGGGTGCCGGTCGACGACTCAGAATCGAGTGGACCAGCGATCCGGCCGCCGACGTGACGGCCCCCAGGCCGACCGTCACCGTCGCTCCACTCTGCCGAGTCGTCGTACACCCACTCGAATCACAGCTCGAATACCGGCTGCCGGTGGCGGTCAGCGGCGGCTCACTGAGCTTCATCACGCTCGCGCTGCCCGAACAACTCCTGTTCCGACCCGGAGACATCTCCGCGCCCGATCTGCTCACAATCCGGTCACTCCCCAACCAGTCCGGACGTCAGCTGCTTGTCGTGGAATTCGCAACGCCGCAGACCGATGACTTCGAAATCCGACTCGTCGGACGCCTGCCACTGACCGCCGAAAACTCTCGGCTCACCATCCAACCCCTCGTCACCCTCGCACACGGCGCACCACCGGTCCCCGTCGTCGCAGTACCGCTGAGACTGGGGCTGAATCCCGCCGGAGGATTTCAACTGACCGGAGTCACCCCGGCACCCGAGGGAGCCACCGCCATCGATGTCGCGGAATTCACTCGAGACTGGATCGGCACGGGAACCGACCAGCCCGATCCGCTGGACCCGACAGCCCCGGCCAAACCTTCGGACACCTCAGACCCGGCTGACCCGTCACTCAAGGACCCACCGCAGCCAACACCGCAGCCGCTCGCCACGCTGGCCTGGTCACTCGATCGACCGCTGGGAATCGCCGTCGAAGTCCAGCCGCTGAGACCCAGGCGGGTTGTCCGGGTTGAACAATTCCTGCACATCGGTCACGAGCGCATGGAGTTGACCATCACCGCCACGGCCCGCACGACCGGATCCTCGGTCTTTCACCATTCTCTGACCATTGACCCCCGCCTCAAGATCACCTCCGTCAGCATCCAGCAACAGGACGGAGCCGAACGCCTGGCCCGCAGTGCCCGTGTCGGCAATCGGCTGGTGCTGTACCTCAAGGACGCCAACCTCTCCGAAGAAGAAACGCAGGAGGGGATTCAGAACATCACGATCCAGGGTGAGTTGCCTCTGGTCGTGCCCCAGAACGTCTTGTTGCCCAAGCTGGTGTTTGATGATGCCGAAACGACCTCGAGAACACTCAGCCTCTACCACGCTCCGCAGCTGGCCGTGGCGGTGATCGGGGCCACGCCCCTGACTCCCACCGACGATGCCAATTCGCCCGTCGACGCCCGCCAGGTGCTCGCCGGACGCTTCGCTCTGCCGGAAAACTCCGAACAGGTCGAATTCCGAGTCAGCCGCAAGGCACTGCCGGCACCGATCCAACTGGTGTTTCGCCTGCAGCCGGATCCCAGCGGACCCTGGCTGCTGCAGGCGCGGACCCTGCCCCTGCCCGGACCCCGGCCCAACGGGCCCCTGATGGTCAGAGTCGAATCGGCGCTGCTGGCCGTCAATGGAGCCGAGAACCCGCTTCGCTGGCAGCCGGTACCCGACTCGCAGTCGGTCGAGGATGGACGGATTGAGGCAGACTTCCAGAGCGTCAGCGGGATCACGCTCGACGCTGTGCTCCCCGATGTCCCCGCCGCCGATCGCTGGACTCCACCCCTGCCCCTGGTCTCGGGTCGACAAATCCGCCAGCGGCTGCTGGTGCTGCCCGGCCAGATCGACTGGGTACCCGATGGTGATGTCACGCAATTGGATGCCTGGCCCGACAGCCTCGTCCGCGACGAGTTCGATGCCGATGGACTGGCCACGCTCTGGAGACTCGATGGACCCAACTGGAGCCTGTCGCGCAACATACCCTCGACATCGGTCCCGGACCCGGCGACACAGCCTGAGGGAACATCGACAACTCCCTCACGCAGTAACCGCGCAAACATCCCCACCACCACCACGGCAGCCAACTCGACGTCACCCTGGTGGATCGCCTGGCAGATCCTCATCTCAAGTACCCTGGCCGGCCTGGTTGCGTGGGGATTTCCGCGGCTGCAGCGATCTCGGACCAAGCAGTGGATCCGCCGCAACGATAGCGTGGCCTGGCTGCTGATCGGACTGACCTGGTGGCTGGCCGGCATCGCCGGAGCACTCGGCTTCGGCCTCGCCACCGTTATGGCAGCCGTGTTCCTGATACGGGCACGCCGGGAATCTCAGCCCAACCCAAAACCGCAGCCGACACCGTAGCCGACACCGTAGGCAGCCGGAACCGACTAGTCCCGGGGTTTCCACCCCGGGCTGAATCAGGGCGGCCCCGCCTGCGGCAGGGGCTACGGGGTGATGGGTGGTGGTGGGGAGTGGGAG
>CAUZEQ010000082.1:0-16581 GCA_963578885.1 Planctomycetota bacterium | reverse complement strand
TGGGATCGGCCGTCGCTGAGCCCAGCAGTCGGCTCGAGCTGTTTCGCACCCAGCACGCCCAACTCCGCAAGGACCACCTGACCGCTCTCGACAAGATCCGAGCATTCTGTGCGGCTGAGAGACTCAGCGAGGGAGTCCGGGCCGTCGAGGCGGCGATCGGGCAGGCGGCCACCAAGCCGGCCACCAACCTGCAACTCCCCAACGAGGTCGCCCCAGGCCTCTCGCCAGACCTGCCCGCTCCCCAGCGACAATGGCAAAGCCAGCTCCGCACTCAACGACGCAAACACGCCCAGGCCCTGTTCGTACTCAGCCGCCGTGTGCTCAAGGCCGCGTACACCAGCTTCGCCTACGACCTGGTCCGCGAATCCGCGGCCAGCGACCCCGACTCACGGCCCGCCCGGCTACTGCTCGGATTCGTTCGCTCGGGCAAACGCTGGGTCACTCCGTTTGCCGCGGCGCAGCTGAGGCGGCGACATGTCTGGCACAGCAAGTTCGGATGGCTGCCGGCCTCCCATGTCGAGAAGTACGACTCCGGACAACGGTTCTTCAAGCGACGCTGGGTCTCGCTGCAACGCGAAGCGGAACTCCGTCGCGACTTCCGTAACGCCTGGGAAGTCCGCACCGATCACTTCCTGGTCCGCACCAACCACAGCCTCGAGGAAGGGGTCGCTCTGGCCGAAAGTCTCGAGACCTTCTACCGGTTCTTCCATTCGACGTTTGCCGGCTTCTTCAAGACTCCCGAGCAGATTCAGAAACTCTTCGACGGATCCATCCGGGTGACCGGCAGCCAATCACGCACTCCGCCACGCCCCCACGTGGTCCACTTCTATCGAGATCGCGACGAATACCGCCGCACGCTCAAGCAGCGGATCCCCCAGATCGATATCACCAACGGGCTGTACATGCCCGAGGACCGTATCGCGTATTTCTTTCACGGTGAGCCGGTCGATCCGCTTTTCCCCCGAGCCACCCTGTTCCACGAAGCCACTCACCAACTGCTCTACGAAAGCCAGTCGCGACAACGGCCGATCGCCCACAATGCGAACTTCTGGATCGTCGAGGGCTTTGCCTGCTACATGGAGTCGTTTCAGCCATCCCCATCCGGATACAACATCGGGGATCCGAACTACGTGAGATTCCACTGGGCGCGGCACCGGGTACTCAAGCAACAGTACTACATCCCGCTGAAGACCTTTGCGTCGATGGGAATGCGCGCGTTCCAGACCGATCCCAATATCTCGCGGAACTACTCGCAGGCGTCGGGCCTGGCCCACTTCCTGCTGCACCACGACGGCGGTCGCTATCGCGACGCGCTGATCCGACACCTCTCGGAGATCTATACCCCGGGCCGCCGCATTTCGGTTTCATCGCTCGAGACGCTGACCCGAGTCGGCACGGGTGAGCTCGATCGGCAGTACCGTCGCTACCTGGCCCTTCAGCAGTCGCGGCTCTCCTCGACCCGCGACCGGACCCCCCGCCAGTAGACGTCCTGACCTACGCTGCGCGTCTCGACACACTCCAGGTTGGCCGTCTCGGGGACCTGCGCGAGGCCCCGGCCACCCACCGCCCCCAACGCCGCTCGACCACCGACCAGCTTCGGAGACAGGAACACGTGGGCCTCGTCGATAAAGCCCCCGTCAGCCAGGCTCCCCAACACCTCGCTGCCACCCTCGACCAGCACGTTGCTCCACCGCCTGATCCCGAATTCCATCAACAGGCCGAAGAGGTCGATCCGCCCCGTCTCACCACACTCGCCCCGGAACACGTCGACTCCAGCCGCCGCCAACGCAGCGACTCTCTCGGAATCGGCCGACTCGCAGCAGCACACCATCACCGGCACTTCCCCGGCGGTGCGGACCAGTTGTGAGTCGAGACCCAGGCGAGCGTGGGAATCGAGCACCACGCGAGTGGCCGTCCGCGGGCCCGGCGGACGGGCACTCAGCAACGGATCATCAGCCAATGCGGTGCCGATACCGACCACCACCGCGTCGACCCGTCCACGCAACTCGTGGACCAAGCCTCGAGACTCCTCGCACGAAATCCACTGCGAATGGCCTGCGGATGTGGCGATGCGTCCGTCGAGCGTCATGGCCCACTTGGCGTGAACCCACGGCCGAGAGGTCGTGACCAGGTGCAGGAACGGAGCATTGAGCCGCCGGACCGACTCGGCCCCCACGCCGACCTCAACCTCGAGTCCCGCCTCGCGGAGAATCGCAAGACCGCTGCCGTGGGCATGTGGCGAGGGATCCTCGATTCCCACCACCACTTTAGCGATACCCGAGGCCAGCACGGCGTCGGTACAGGGAGGCGTCTGGCCCTGATGGCAGCACGGTTCGAGCGTCACGACCAGCGTCGCGCCGCGAGCCCCCTGGCCGGCAGCCGCCAGAGCGTCGACTTCGGCATGGGCGCCGCCGAAGACCCCGTGCCAACCCTCACCCAGGACTCGCAACCCCGAATCGATGACCACCGCTCCCACCGCCGGGTTCGGCTCGACATGCCCCACGCCCCGGGCGGCCAGGCCCACGGCATGCTGCATCACCGCCTCGAGAGTTTCGAACGACTCGGTCATGCCGCTGTGCCCGCGTCGAGACGGAAGGGGTCCCCGAGTTCAGTCCTGGCCGGGGACCCAGAGTTTTTTTGCGGCACCGCCCTCGCCCTCGCCCTCGCCCTCGCCCTCGCCCTCGCCCTCGCCCTCGGGGGCCGGGGTGGGATCGCCCGGAGTCCACAGCCCCGAAGCGG
This sequence comes from Planctomycetota bacterium, assembly GCA_963578885.1. Lineage (GTDB taxonomy): Bacteria > Planctomycetota > Planctomycetia > Planctomycetales > Planctomycetaceae > UBA8437. Next base: position 13,842 of record CAUZEQ010000082.1, on the reverse strand, counting down.
TGACGCTGCCTCCGTCGGCGGACCAGGGAGGAGTGATGTCTTCCGCCTCGACCAACGACTGCAGTTCTTCGCGAAGCTGAGGCAGCTTGCTGCCGTAGTCGGTCCACAGGCGAGAGAGCAGGTCCCGTAGACCGGGGTCCTCGGTGTCCTGCAGCCGCAGGTTCAACTCCCGCATCTCCAGCTGAAGCGTCTGCTCGAATTCGTTCTCAAGGCCCATCGCCGCCTGGCGTGCCCGAGCCAACCACTTCAACGCCGAGGCCCGGTCGTGCCGTACCTCGCACAGATCCGCCAGGGTCACAGCCGCCCGCAGGAAGTCTTCACCCTGCTGCAGAGACTCCCGGCCGGTGTACTCGGTCAACACCCGGAACATCAGGCCGCTGTGGTGCACCAACAGCGAGCGATTCAGCAGCATCACCAGGTAGTCGTCGTCGAGTGAGCCGGGGACGACCCTCAGCAGGTCGCCGGTCGATAGCATCGCCAGCTGGTCGTCCGATTCGACGACGATCGATGTGGGTTCGGGCAACTGCATCGCCTGGCGGATGGCCGGCAGGTCCACCGTCAGCAGGTTCTGTTCGCAACGTGACTCGAGCACCCACACGGCTCCGGCCAACGCCGAAACCTGATCCGCATCCCCGGCCGACTCCGAGGGTGTCTTGCCGCCCAGGGCCGTTAACGGGGTCGACGGCCAGATCTCGGTCACGAACTTCTCAACGAACTCCCGATGCAGCCTCCGCTTGACCGTTTCGGATGTCTTCGGAGCAAAGTGCCAGGAGGTGTAGAGCGCCTCGAACTCACGCGGTATCAGGTCGACGACCTGGTCGCCTTGCACTTCATCCTTGTCCTCATCCTTGTCCTCATCCTTGTCCTCATCCTCGTCCTCACTGGCACCCCCGAAGGCACGCAACTCGTCACCCACCTCCCGCAACGCCGCCTCGGCCGCATCGATGTCGTCCCCACCCTTGGCGATCAGGTCGATCGAAGCGGGTTCCTCGTCATCAGCCGCCTGCACCATCAAGCGGGCCGTGACCCGCGGCACCGTCTCCAGCGTCAGCGAATCGGCCTGCGACGCCTCGACCACATCGCCCTCAACCAGGTGGTACATCCCCACCGGAGCCCCTTCTTCCTTGGAACCCTCTTCGTCCACGCGGATGAACTGTTCCGAGGAATCGAGATCGGTGAGCCACTTCGAGACGTTGTCGATCTCGAACCGTCGATCGACCATCTGGATCGCGTCGTCGCGTTCACCCAGCACCAGCAGCTGGGCCAGGGCCTGGCACTCTTCGGCCCGGTCCGAGTGCTCGGCCAGTCCCGCCGCCCTAACCAGCGCTTCGGAAGCCGGTGTCGACTGGCCCGACCAGGCCAGGCACAGAGCCTGGTTGTATCGCAACCCGAAGTCGTCGGGACTCTCCGCGGCCAATAACTCGTACCGTTTCGCTGCCTCACCCCAACACCCGCAGCCGGCGACCGCCGCAGGATCCTCACCACCAGCCTCTTGTAGCGAATAGACGCTGCGGAACGGGTAGGGAATCTCGCGGGTGCCGTCGAATTCGGCCAACCGCCCGAAAATCGCCTGCTGCTGCTCGGCCAGGACCGCCGACTGCAACGCCAGCACCAGGTGCTGACGCGCTGCCATCAACTCGCCGTGCATCCGCATCCAGGCCGCCACGCCCATCGCCAGGTTGCCCGCCATGTCGGGCCGCACCGTTGCACATCGCCGGAACGCCCGCTCGATCGCCTCACGTGCCTCCACATATCCGATTTCCGAGAGCTGGATCATCGCCACCAGCGCCAGTGCGTAGCTGTGCTCGGGGTCGATGGCAATCACCTCCGACAGCTCGCGGTGAGCCCCCTCGAGATCTCCGCCGTCAAAGAGCAGTCCGCCCCGAGTCGTCCGTACCCAGGTGTTCTCAGGATGCTTGCGACCCAGTTCGTCCAGCGCGTTGAGTGCCATCCGCGGCTGGTTGTTCTCCTGGAACTTCAGGACCCGTTCCATGTCGTCGGAGAGATCCCGACAGCAGAACTTCAACTTGCGGCCGCTGCCGCAGGGGCAGGGAGAGTAGAGGTCCAGGGGCATAAGCGTGCGAGCTTGAAGGAAAGCGGGAGGGGCGAGAGGGGTAGATCGTAGCAGCCGGGTCGACTTTTTTCAGTCGGCAGGCCAGTGACCGTACCGCTGCTCCCGGATCGCCTCGACCACCGGACGCGACGATCCGTTTTCATCGATCAGTCCGGCCGAAGGAAACCCCGACGGGCCGGAATCGTCGAGCTGAGCCCAGGTGATTCCCGCCACGCTCTGCTTGGCCAAGAGCAACGGCAGAACCGCTTTGGCCCACTCGGCCTGACGCACACCACTCCATTGCTCCGTCTCCCGTTCCCCCTCGGGTCCCGCATCCGCAACGCTCGCCGAACCACCCTCCGACTCGATCCCCCGACGCACAAACCGGCCGCCGGAATCCACGCCTCCCGAGCAGGGCGCAGCCATCGTCACGTGCAACGGCAATCCCAGCGTGCTCCAGATGTCCAGCAGCCGCGAGAGATCAATCAGGTCACGGCGGCCCGGCTCACAGGGGGCAAACCCGGAAGTGATTTCCAGCGAGATGGCCGAGAGTCCGGGGGCACAACGGATCAGGCCGTCGATAAACTGCAACGGACTCAACAGGTGCCGACCCTGCGACTGGTAGCCACCCCAGGGCTGCTCGATCCGGACCATCAACTGCTCGATGTCGTCGACCCCTCGAGCCACCTCGACGGCTCGGGATAACAACGCCAGCCGTGCCTCCTCGGACAACTGCAACCCGCCTCCGGTGTTGACCCGCGAAGCCAGTTCCCAGACCCGGATCCGCCCGACGTAGCGAGACAGGGCCGTCTCGATGAAATCACACACGAAACTCTGCAGGTTCTCCACGTCCCCCGACCACGCCCCCAACCACTCGGGAAAGCCGTCCGCACCGAAATCCAGTAACGGGCCACCGTGCACCAGCAGCCGCTGCTCTACCGCCCAGTCGATCAGACCGTCCGACTCCTCCCACTCGTACTCACCCTCGATCGCCTCGATCCGACGCCAGCAGACCGGCAGCGTGACCGAGTTGAAGACTCCAGCGGGCAGATTCTCCCAGGCCGAAGGGGCCGCTCCCGAGAGACCACAGCCCAGCGATGCGGGGAATCGCTCGGATCGGCGACAACGCACGGCCAGCCGCTGAGCAATGTAGGCGCTGGCCAGCATCTGGGCCGAATTGTGAGCATGCACCAGGGCCGCCTCCGAGAGACGACTCGCTTCTTCAGGATCCGCCTGGGCGGTGGTTGCCCGAGCAAAGATCTGGTGCGCCTGGCGACTCGCCTCGGCGAAGCCCGGCGGGACCGACATCCCCGCGATCTCCCACGCCGCCTGCTGGTTCCGCAATTGACCGATCTTGCCGCGAGCCAACTCCAGCGGCAGCAGGTAGGCCGCCTCCTGCTCCCGGAGACTCGATGTGCTGACCAAGGTGCGGCCGAATCCGGGTACCGGCCAGGCCACGTGCAACTTGCCACTGTCGGAACTCGGGCGACGACACACCAACTCGTCACCGTCACGCTCGACGCGAGTCGGAAACACGCGGCCGTCGAACCCGCTGATGTAGGCCTGCTCGGCCTCCGGCCAGCCGGCAAGGAACCCGGGAGGAGACACCCGGAATCGCATCTCGCCCATGGATGTCCCCACACTCAACATGCCGTTTCAAGCGACACGGGCGGCCCGTCACCCGGCCCGAAACCACCCTCCCAGTCTATACCCCCGCCCGGTGCGTTGTCCAAGTGAGGTTGCGGTGGTAGATTCTTGCCCGACACCACACCAGACGCCTACCCGAAAGAGGACGTGCAATGAGTGCCGCCGCTTTACTCGAAAGCTCCGTTGAAGGGATTCCCGTTCGCCGAGGTAAGGTTCGAGATATCTACGACTTCGGCGACCGATTGCTGTTTGTCGCCTCGGATCGGATCAGCGCCTTCGACTGGGTCCTGCCCACCGGGATCCCCGACAAGGGGCGCGTGCTGACTCAACTCAGCCGCATGTGGTTCGATCGGCTCGACGTCGAACACCACCTGCTGAGCATGCAGCTCGATGACCTGCCGCTGCCCGCAGACGCCGACCTCGAGGCACTCGAGGGACGCAGCATGGTCGTGACCAAGACCGATGTGGTGCCCGTGGAATGCGTCGTCCGAGGATACCTCTCGGGGTCCGGCTGGAAAGAATACCAACGCGACCAGGCGGTCTGCGGAATCGAACTGCCCAAAGGACTCACCGAGAGCGATCGGCTGCCGGAACTGATCTTCACTCCGGCCACCAAGGCCGAAGAAGGTCACGATATCAACATCTCGTTCGAACAGATGATCGAAATCGTCGGCGAAGAACTGTCGGTGCAACTGCGAGAACTCAGCCTCGACATCTATCGGCAAGGCGCACAGTACGCTCTGACCAAGGGGATCATCATCGCCGATACCAAGTTCGAGTTCGGCATCAAGGATGGACAGGTCCTGCTGATCGATGAAGTGCTGACTCCGGACAGCTCGAGATTCTGGCCGCAGCAACTCTACCAGCCCGGACACGGTCAACCCTCCTTCGATAAACAGTTCGTCAGAGACTGGCTCGAAACCACCGACTGGGACAAGGACAGTACCCCTCCGGGACTGCCCGAAGACATCGTGTCGCAGACAAGAGCGAAGTACATCGAGGCCTTCGAACTGCTCGTCGGTGATGCGTTTGCCTGGGCCTAGACTTCGCCGCGTTTGCCATTTGCAACCGTGAGCAGTGGGTCACATAATGAGTGCGCAGGGATCGGCCGGGGAGCCGATCAGCACACCGCAGCCAACTCCCGAGGGGAACGATGGATACCCCTGTGCCCGAACCACCGGTTTCCGAGACGCCGCCCGGTGAGGACGGTGATGCGGCCGAGCAGGGTCTGCAGGAAACCTACGTCCCCGGTGAGGCGGATACCGGTGACCTGGCCGAGATGGCTCGAAGCGATGCAATACCCAAGAGCACTTCGGCGGCGAAGACCTCGAGCAGCTCGAAGGAATCCTCGGGAAAGAGCCGGGCGTCGGAACTGGGTGACTTCAAGCTGCTGAAGAAACTCGGTGAGGGCGGGATGGGTGAGGTCTACCTCGCCCGCCAGCAGGGACTCAACCGTAACGTCGCACTCAAGGTCCTCTCCAAACAACTCGGAAAAAAGGACACCTTCGTCGAGCGGTTCTTCCGTGAGGCTCGGGCGATGGCCCGGCTCGATCACCCCAACGTGCTCAAGGTCTTTGCCGTCGAAACCGACAAGGGACGGCACTATGTGGCGATCGAGTACGTCGATGGCCAGACCATGCAGGAGTGGGTCAACCAACTGGGCCACCTCAGCGTTGCCGACTCCGTGCTGGTGACGATCCAGTGCGCCCAGGCACTGGTGCACGCACACGAGGCCGGCCTGGTCCACCGGGACATCAAGCCGGACAACGTGCTGGTGACCAGTACCGGGCAGGTCAAGGTGGCCGACTTCGGACTGGCCAAGACGGCCGACGAGGACGTGTCGATGACCCAGAGCGGGACCGGGATGGGGACCCCGCTTTACATGGCTCCCGAACAGGCCCGCAACGCCAAGGCAGTCGACCTCCGGGCCGACATCTACGCCCTGGGCTGCAGCCTCTATCACTTCCTCACCGGTGAACTCCCCTTCCAGGGTGAGACCGCCCTGGAACTGGTGATGGCCAAGGAGAAAGGCCTGTTCACCTCCGCACGCAAGCTCAACAACGAGATCCCCGATCGGCTCGATCTGCTCATCGATCGCATGATCGCCAAGGACCCCGACCACCGGTATGCCGATTGCAGCGAACTGCTCGGTGACCTCAACGCGATGAAACTGGCCGGTGAGACGTTGGGTTTCATCGAGGGGGCCGAACCGGCCGTCGGATCCGCTCAACACGCCGCCTCCGCCTCCTCGAGCTCCCGGCGAGCCACCACCAAACCACCCTCGTCACTCCCGGCCGTCACCCTGCCCCCTCCCAACTCCTCCCAAGACGCCGCCGCACAAAGGGCCACCGCGGCCGACGACGACAACTGGTTCATCCAACACACCAACGCCAAGGGCCGCACCGTCGTCAGCCGGATGTCGACCGCCAGGATCCGACAGGCCATCGATGGCAAATTGCTCGATCTCAAGGCCAAGGCCAAACAGCACCAGGCGGAATCGTTCATGCCCCTGGCCCAGTTCGCCGAGTTCGAACCCGCCATCAAGAAACGACTCTCGCAGGCCCGCTCGGGAACCGGCAGTGGACTGCAGGACATCTACCAAAAGCTCGACAAGCAGCACCACCGCCGAAAGAAGTGGCGATCGCTGAGCTTCCTGTTCCGAAGCGCCATGGGCTGGGTCTGGCTGACCGTCTTCCTGGCCGTGCTGGTCGTATTGGGACTGGGAGCCTGGTGGCTGATCGATGAACACGGACAGAAGATCAAGGACCTGTTCAACTAGAGATGGCAGCCGGCGCAGTCGTCACAATCGCACCGATCGCATCCCACAACACCACCACCGCGAATGGCCCACACTCGCACACCGCTGACGGTCGATAGCCCTTAAGCCGCACCCGGCTCCCTCCCCACCGACTGGCCCCCGCCGATCGAGCCCAACTCATGCAGCACCAGAGAGTTGCCGGGTTGATGGCAGTCGCGATGCTCTGCAGCGTACTCGTGAACGCTGGTGCAATCGCCGGTGAGATCAGGCTCTCGGATGGGACCGTGCTGCGAGGCACCATCCGAGCCCAGCAGTCCCTGGCACTCGCCTCGCAACGCAGCGCCGGCGAATTGACCACCTACCCGATCATAGCCGCCGTCACGCCGCTGAGACGCTACTACGTGCCCACACGCCACGTCGCAGAACTCAACAACGATTCCGACCTCGACCGGTTTCAGACCTTCGAACTCTCACGACGCAAGGCTCGCTTCTCGACACAACTGCTGTCGCTGGGGATCCCGGCCGAGGTCGGGCCGTGGGACGACTTCGGACGCCGACGGGTGATCTTTCGGGTCAAGGACCGACCACTGAACATCTATCAGTGGGTCACCAAGCTGACACCGCACCACGCCAGCGTCGTCGCCCAGGGCATCGGCTGGTCGCACGGCATCTCCACCAACGCCATCCCACCCGATGTGCTCGATCGCTGGCTCCGACGACTGACCGACGCCGATCGTCTCGACGACCGACTCGCCATCGCCCGCTTCTACCTCCAGGCCGACATGTTCAAGCAGGCCCGACGTGAACTGACGGCGGTGAAGGCCAAGTTTCCGAAACAGGCAACCAGGATCGACAGCCTGCAGGCACGACTCGATGAACTCGTCGGCCAGAAAATCCTCGACGAACTCAAACGACGCAGAGACAACGGACAGCACAAGCTGTTTCGAACCGCACTCGCCTCCTTCCCACTCGATCAACTCAGCGCCGTCATCAGACGGCAGGTGCGCGAGTTGATCGAACAGGACCGCACGCTGAGAGATCAGCTCGCGTCGGCCAAACAACTGCTCGCCGAAGCGCTGGCCGAGATCACCGAAACCAAGACCCGAGAACAACTCGAGCCGCTCGTCGATGAAATCGTCGCCGGAGTCGATGTCGAGTCGATCTCGAGACTCGATGCGTTCCTCAAACTCTCGGACGATGCGACACTCGAACCGTCCGAAAAACTGGCGCTGGCCGGGTCGGGCTGGCTGAGCGGATCGGCCAACGCCGTCACCGTGGTGAGTGATACTGTCTCGCTGTTCCGGGCCCGGGACCTGCTGCTGGAAGCCGCTCGAGCCGACCTGGCCGACCTGCCTGGTTTGCTCTCGCAACTCGAGTCCCTCGAAGGCATCTCCCCGGCACGCATCGCCACGCTGATCGGCAGGCTGCCGGCAATACTTCCCTCGCCTGAAATCCGACCGGGGACCACGACGCGGGTCGAGTCCACCGCCGGGGGGCCCGGCTACTGGGTGCTGCTCCCTCCGGAATACAACCCCAACCACCGCTACCCCACTCTCGTCATCCTGCACGATGCCGGCAGCTCGCCCGAAAAAAGCATCCACTGGTGGGCCGGGACTCAGAAGAAGCCCAGGCCGGCCAGGCGGAGAGGCTACATCGTGGTGGCTCCCGAGCTGCCCGGAGTCGTCCGAGCCGCCCCGGGGTCCCCAGCACCGGACCGGGCACCGGCCACCGACCTGCAGATCGGGCCCCGGCTGCACCAGGCCGTCCACTCGGTCGTGATCGATGCCCGACGACGGTTTCGAATCGACTCGGATCGCATCTACCTCGCCGGGCACGGACAGGGAGCCGATGCCGCGTTCGAAATCGGCATGAGCCGCCCGGGATGGTTCGCGGCCGTCGTGCCGATCGCGGGGCGGATGACCGAGTACTGCACCTACTACTGGAATAACGCCAGGAACCTGGCCTGGTATGTGGTCAACGGAGAACTCGATCGCGCACGAGTCGAACGCAACGCCTTCGGACTCAACCGCATGCTCCGACACAAGTTTCCGATGATCTACTGCGAGTACGCCGGACGAGGATACGAATCCTACACCGAGGAACTCTTCGCGATCTTCGACTGGCTGCCGCGGCACACTCGAGGTGACGAGCCGCGTGAGTTCGAAGCCGGGACGCTCAGGGCCAGCGACAACCGGTTTCACTGGGTGCACATGAGAGCCCTGCCGCTGAGCGACGTGCGCGGACGCAGGACCCGGCCGCTGAAACTGACCGCCAAGATCACCGTCGGGAACTCGATCCACGTCAACTCCGCCTCACGAGCCACCACGCTTTGGCTCTCGCCCAAGTTGGTCGACTTCGAGAACCGTGTCACGGTGACCGTCAACGGCCGACGAGGCAAAAGCCAGTTCCTCAAGCCCAGCATCTCCGACATGCTCGAAGATTTCAGGAACCGCGCCGACCGTGAGAAACTCTACTGGACGCGGATCGATATCGAATGAGTTCCCCGGAGCCCGAGGCGACCGAAGGGACCGGGGCGACCGGAGCGGGGGTGAGGCAGCCGATCGTCGCCGCCGCCGTCCAGATGACCTCAACTGACGATGTCGAAGAAAACCTCGACATCGCACATCGGCTGGTCCGGGTCGCCGCCAGTCGAGGCGCCTCGCTGATCGCACTGCCCGAACTGTTCACAGTGCTCGGTGAGCCCGAGGTGATCGCCGCGGGAGCTCAACCGGTGCCCGGTCCCGCCAGCCGGATGCTCGCCGGATGGGCCGAAGAACTCAACGTCACACTCGTCGGCGGAAGCCTCGCCGAACGACGAGAAGGACACCGGCGGATCTCAAATACCAGCCTGGTGTTCGGACCCCGAGGTGACCAGCTGGGGTGCTACCGCAAGATGCACCTCTTCGATATCGACCTGCCCGGCCGGGTCAGCTTCTGCGAGTCGGCGTTTGTCGAGCCGGGTGACGAGATCGTTGTCTGTGAAACACCCGCTGGTCGGATCGGACAGGCCACCTGCTATGACCTCAGGTTCCCCGAACTGTTCCGCGAGCTGGTCGATCGGGGAGCAGAGATCATTGTGGTTCCCTCGGCGTTTACCCAGGCGACAGGGCGCGATCACTGGGAAGTGCTCCTGAGAGCCCGGGCGATCGAGAACCAGGTGTTCGTCGTCGCCCCCAACCAGTTCGGACAGCATGCACCGGGCATCACCACCTACGGCCGCTCGGTGATCATCGACCCCTGGGGCACCGTGCTGGCCACCGCTCCCGACGGCGAAGCCGTGATCACCGCCGAACTCGACTTCCAAAGCCAACACGACATCCGCACCAGCCTGCCCGCACTCAAACACCGCCGCGACCTGGCCTAGCACCAGGGACTGGCTCGACGCCCGGTCCGCCGCAGGCGGACCAGGCGACGTGCCTGTCCCCACCCCTCAACTGGCGTGCGATGCCCAAAACGCATCCCTCGGGCCAACGTCGCCCACATCACCCGAGTCGTCCGGATCACCAACTCCAGCCAACTCCCTCAACACCAACTCCGCCCGCTCGATCCACTCCTCGATCGTCGCGAACGGCCCGGGCCGGCCCTTCGGCCGACGCAGCCACTTGAGATAGGCCACCGTGTCGTCGTAGAGACGCTCGATCAAGACCACCCCCGAGTGATTCCGACGACGGGCCAGGCGTCGAAGCCTCTTCAGCAGCTTGGCGAAAGCAGCCAGAGCAGGCACCGGTTCCTCGATCGGCTGCATCCAGCTGAGCTCCTCGAGTACTTCGACGGCCTCCAGAAACCTCCCGACATCAACTGGGCCGGCAGACGGTGCCTCGAGGTAACTTGGCTGAACCTTATGGTCGCACTGCATCATGTCCACATCTTCAGCCATCGAGTGCGAAGACATGAAGTGCATTCCTACCGCGCGCTTCGGCATCGCGGAGGCCAGCCAGCCAGCCGCCATTTCCACCGGCTGAACAATTTGCTGCGGAGGAGCCTGGCTGTCGATCGTCTCGGCCTCGTCGACTGCCACAAACGCCGTGTAACGACTCAGCACACCACTCTCCAGCGACACCCGCACGATCTCCCGCTGCAATTCCTCGACGTCGCCGATTGCCCCGCTCGCCACACGGTCCTCAAGCTCCCGAACCCGCTGGCGACCCCAGGCACTGACCAGCATCGACTCGTCGCCGGCAATGGCCTCGAGGCGTGACTCCCAACTCGAACCGTCGGGTCGCCGGGCCCGGATCACGAGGCCCTTGAGAAGGTCACGGCTGGAATGACGGGCCAGGATCGTGACCGGGCGTCCGGCAAACAGGTCCGGCAGCCGCCCCGGTACAAGGCTCTCGGCGTCCCACTCGATGCCGTCGGATTCGATCGACAGTTCACTCAGCCGCGGTGGCCGCAGGCGGCAGGCGATGCGGTCCATCACCTCGTCAAGCCGATCCTCGCTCTCGACCAGCTCGCACAAACCGCCTCCCAAATCGGACAATCGACGCAGGAAGCCGGCATTGACCGCCTGGTCGATGCCGACGGAAAAGACGCGAGGCATCCGTGGGCCCGAAGCGTCTTGCAGTTGTCGCAGCAGCATGTCCTCGCCGGCCACCTGGCCGTCGGTGACCAGCACGATGATCGGATCGCGATCAGCCGCTTCGCTAGCTTCGGCCAGCCAGCGTGCTGCCAACTCCAACGGTTCCCCCATCTCGGTTCCACCACACGACTCGAGATTGGACATCCACGAGACCGCCCGAAAACGGTTTCGATCACTGGCCGACTGCAGGCCCTCGACCTGGGTCTCGACCTCGTGGTCAAACGCGATGGCTCCGAATCGGTCGTCATCACCCAGGCTGTCGATCAGGCGCCCCGCCGCACGGCGGGCTGCAACCATCTTCCAGCCGTGCATGCTGCCGGAACGGTCGACCAGGACCACCACGTCCCGGGGCTTCGAAGTCGCGTCGGGGCCCAGGTCGTCGGGGATCAACGTCACCGCCAGCGTGCCCGAACGAGTCTCGGTCGCGGGGCTGACCTGTAGAGTGCCCGCGGTTTGAGCAGACGTGACCGGAAACCGGAGTACGAAGTCGCGATCCAATCGCTCGCCGGGACGCAGTCGGACCGTCCAGGGAGAACCCGATTCGGTGACGACAGAGTGCAGAGTGCAGCGAAGCTGATCACGCCAGGCGCCCGGTGAGGGTTCCAGGCCGGCGGGATCGATCGTCACGCTCAGAGACAAGTCGACCGGGTTGGGGAAACCGGGCAACAGCACCGGGGGAGTCACCCGCGAGGCGTCAGGGACCTCGTCGGTGTCAGACACCGTGCCCAGGCCGACCGAAAGACCCTCCAGCTTCGAACCGGGCACGTATCGAGGTGCCACCACCAGCGGGAACCGGACCGTGGCCTCGCCACTGTCGATCTCCAATGGACCCACCATCTCGAACTCGACCCGCACACTCTCACCTGATGGGATGTTGCCGGCTCGCAGGCTGAAGACCCCGCTGCGGTCCTCCTCGGCAATCGCCGCACGATGTCCCGTCGCAATCGCCTCGTCGTACTCGGCACGAGCAGCCGCTCGCTCCTTCAACTCCGACTCCACACGACGCTCGCCAATGTAAAGCACACACGAATGGACCGCGGCCCGATCAGGCAACGGAAAGATGTAGGTCGCCTCGATCGGACCGTCGGTCGTGTTGCAGTAGGTCTGAGTGATCCGGGTCCGGGACCAGAGTCCCGAGACGTCGGATGTGACGTCCATCGCCACAAGAGGCAAACAGCCGCGAGATGTCTCCAGGGCACCGAAACCGGCTGTGGAATCCGAAGTCAACGAATCGGGCAGGTCCAATATGGGCAGTACTCGTTCCTGAATCATGGTTCTCTCCATTTTCTCTGGGTCGATGTTTTTGAATGGTTGTTGTTGACTGGCTCCGTGCCAATCAGGGCCAATCAAGCCCAATCGTCTCCCGATTCCGCGACGATGCGCGCCGCCTGCAATGCCAGAGCCGATACGGCCCGCCGCCAGCCGGGGTCCTCCGCAGCTCGAGAGGCCTGGGAAGCGTCGTCCCAGGTCACCCGTACGCCCGGAACCAACTCCCACTGAACAGCAAGCTTGCCCGAAGAGTTCGAAGGCCGAGTCGACTCGGGAGCGGCAGCCCAGAAGGCCAAGTTGGCCTCGGACGGCGGCTCGGCTCCAGCCGCTGACCCGGGATCCGGGTCTCTCCGGAAAGACATCCGCAGCGCCGGTTCCGGCGAAGAGGATGTCGGGGCCGGTGGGGCCGGTGGTGACATCTCGGCTGGCGACTCGGACTCCGAACGATCCAACTGACCCCAGATCGACTCGGGTATGTTGGCCCATTGCTCCAACTGAGTTGCCGTCGCGCCCAGCAGCCGCTGCTGGATCGATTCCAGTGACTCACCGGCCGCCTGCAATCGCTTGATCGCCACCGCCTGGACCAGGTGGCGACGACCGTAAAAGGCCGTTCGGCCTCGAGTCTCCTCGGGCGGAGACAACAGGCCGCGAGTCGTGTAATAACGCAGCGTGCGGATGTCCGGCAACGCCGTGATCCGACCCGATGCCTGATGATCCGCACCGGTCAACGACAACACCCGACCCACCCGGTCACTCAACTCACCAATCGTGCACAAGTTGCTCATGACCGTATATTACAGTGTTATGTTACAGTGTCAATAACAGAATCGGCAGTTTTATGGAGTTTTCTTGACTCGAATTGTTCGACGTGAATCCCCGACCACAATCGCCTATCCTCATCAGTCGCGGCCTCTCCGCTTCCATCACTCTTTCCGACACGCCCCCGACACGCCCCCGACACCCCCCGCCCATGAACGGCGCCCAGATCATGCTCGAAATGCTGGCGTCCGCCGGCGTCCGCTACATCTTCGGCAACCCCGGTTCGACCGAGTTGCCGTTGACCGACGCGATGGTCTCCGAAAACCGTCTCGAATACATCCTGGGCCTTCAGGAGGTCCCGGTGATGGGGATTGCCGAGGGATATGCCCAGGCGACCCGTCAGCCGGGCGTGGTCAACCTGCACATCAGCCCGGGCCTGGGCAACGGCCTGGGCATGCTCTACAACGCCCACCGCGCCGGCACTCCCTTGATCGTGACCGCCGGCCAACAGGACCGCCGACTCCGTTTCAGCGAACCGATCCTCTGGGGCGAGATGGTCGAGGTGGCTCGTCCGTGGACGAAGTGGTCCGCGGAAGTCCAGCGGGTCGAGGACATCCCCGCGGCGATGCGTCGAGCGATCCAGACCGCGATGATGCCCCCCACCGGCCCCGTCTTTCTCTCGATCCCCGTCGACGTCCAGCAGCAGGAATCTCCCCCGCTGGACCTCACCCCCCCCACCCCGATCGACTCGGAGTTCCGTCCCCCGCCCGACGAGTTACT
>CAUZEQ010000081.1:0-16605 GCA_963578885.1 Planctomycetota bacterium | reverse complement strand
AACATGCTGGGGGTGGCATTGCTGAAACAGGGTCGCCGGAGAAGTGCGCGTGAACAGTTCCAGAGAGCCGTCGATCTGGATCCCGATTACGAGGACGCTCGAGCCAATCTCAAGGCGGTGAGCGGATCGGCCAGGGTGGGAGGCGGATCATGAGGCGTGCGTATCTTGAGCTTTCTGGAGTCCTGTTGGCGGCGGTCCTGGCTGCGAGTTGCCAGCCGGCGTTTTCGGCCGACGATACTCCACCAACTCCCGAGCAGATCAGCCAGCTGGTGGCCGAACGAGGCGGCCGGGTGGTGACGACTCGGTTGCCCGACGGCAAGCCGTCGGTAGCCCTGGAACTGGGCGGCTCGCAGGTCTCCGACTCGGATCTCAAGCGGCTGATCGCGATGCCGGGCCTGACCCGTCTGGATCTCAGCGCGTCGCTGATCACCGACGCCGGCCTGAAACACCTCGCTACGCTCGAAACGCTCGAAACGCTCGACCTGTCGCGGACCCGGGTCAGTGACAGGGGCCTGGACTCCTTGAAGTCGCTGTCTTCACTTCGCAGCCTGCGGGTCGGGTTCACGCGGGTGCGAGGTCGCGGGCTGATCGCCCTGAAGTCTCTCGAGTCTCTCGAGTCGCTCGGTCTCGATGGGGCCCAGGTCACCGATGCGACTCTGGGTCACATCGCCGGGTTGACGTCGCTGCGGAGCCTGAGCCTGAATCTCTCGCGGGTCACCGACGAGGGCCTGTCCCGGCTGACTCCGTTGGCGAAGCTCGAATCGCTCAGCCTGTGTGGAACTCGGATCGGTGATCCGGGGATGGGTTACCTGCTTCGTTTTGAGAGCCTGACGCGGTTGGAGTTATCGGGCACTCGAGTGGGTGACAGGGGCATGTCCGCGGTCGGTCGGCTCAGCTCGCTGGTTTCCCTGCACCTGGATCGCACGCGAGTGGGGGACGCCGGGGTGAGGAGGCTGAGTGGTCTGGAGCGGCTGGAGGTACTGGGCCTGGCGGCGACGCGGATCTCCGACGCATCGGCACAGACGCTGGCCGGATTGCCTCGGCTGCAGGATCTCTCGCTGAGCACAACCCGGATCAGCGATGCCGGTCTCGAGACGCTCCGCGAGGCGCCTCGACTGCGGAACGTCGAATTGACGCTGACGGCAACGACGCGGATCGGACGCCTGGGCCTGTCGCGGAGCAGATCTTTGACCAGGGACGGTGAGCCGTAGTCCGCCTGCGGCGGATTGGCGGCCGGTGCCCATTTGCTGTCTGCTCGGGTAGACTCACGCGTCGAAAAGTGTTGTGAGCTTCACGTCGGGACGCTTGAGATGAGGGCGCTGGTCAAGTCGAGGTCGGAGCCGGGATTGTGGCTCGAGGAGGTACCGATCCCCGAGTACGGGATCGACGATGTGCTGATCCGGGTCGAACGGACCGGGATCTGTGGCACCGACCTGCACATCTACGAGTGGGACGAGTGGGCTCAGAAGACGATCCCGGTCCCGATGGTTGTCGGCCACGAGTTTTCCGGGTCGATTGTCGAGGTGGGCAGCAACGTCAAGGACTTCAGCGAGGGCGACATGGTCAGCGGCGAGGGCCACGTGGTCTGCGGACACTGCCGCAACTGCCTGGCCGGTCGCCGCCATCTCTGCAAGGACACGCAGGGCATCGGGGTCAATCGGCAGGGTGCATTTGCCGAGTACATCGCGTTGCCCAAGACCAATGTCTGGTACCACGACCAGTCGATCGACCGGGACGTGCAGGCGATTTTTGATCCCTACGGCAATGCGGTCCACACGGCGTTGTCGTTTTCGGTTCTGGGCGAGGACGTGTTGATCACCGGGGCCGGCCCGATCGGCATGATGGCCGCGGCGGTGGTTCGCCACGCGGGGGCCCGCTTCGTGGTCGTCACCGACGTCAATCCGTACCGGCTCGAACTGGCCGCTCGCATGGGAGCCACCCACACGGTCGATGTCCGCAGCCGCACGCTGGCTGACACCCAGGCCCAGCTGGGCATGAAGGAGGGTTTTGACGTGGGGCTGGAGATGTCGGGCCAGCCGGATGCGTTGAAGGAGATGATTGCCAACATGTGCCACGGCGGCCGAATCGCCATGCTGGGGATCCCTTCCGGAGAATTGGCGATCGACTGGCACGCGGTGATCTTCAACATGCTGACGATCAAGGGGATCTACGGTCGCGAGATGTACGAGACGTGGTACCACATGACGGTGATGTTGCAGAGTGGCCTGGACATCAGCGGCGTGATCACCCACCGGCTCGACTGGAGCGACTTTGAAGAGGGCTTCGGGGCGATGCAGTCCGGGGACTGCGGCAAGGTGGTGCTCGACTGGAGCAGCGTGACCTGAACTGTACTGAACGGCGGCGGTGGTCCAGAGATCGAGGAGACAGCGATGGCCTACACGATCCGTGAGCACCTGCTGAGCGAAATCGCCGTGATCCGCGAGCAGGGGTTGTACAAGTCCGAGCGGGTCCTCGAGTCACCTCAGCGGGCGCGGATCGAGGTGTCTGAGGGCGAGGTGCTGAACTTCTGTGCGAACAACTACCTGGGCCTGTCGGATCATCCCGAGGTGATTGCTGCTGCCCGCGAGGCCCTGGACCGATGGGGCTTTGGACTCTCGAGTGTCCGGTTCATCTGTGGTACCCAGGCCGTGCACAAGCAACTCGAGGAACGACTCAGCGAGTTCCTGCACACCGAGGACACGATTCTCTACTCATCCTGCTTCGACGCCAACGGGGGCCTGTTCGAGACACTGCTTTCTGCCGAGGACGCGGTGATCAGTGATAAGTTGAACCATGCCAGCATCATCGACGGGGTGCGGTTGTGTAAGGCGGATCGGCACGTCTATGCGAACAACGACATGTCGGATCTAGAGTCGAAGTTGCAGGCGACGTCCGGGGCCCGTCATCGGCTGATCGCCACCGACGGAGTCTTTTCGATGGACGGTTTCATCGCCCGGCTGGGCGAGATCTGCGACCTGGCCGACCGTTACGACGCATTGGTGATGGTCGACGATTCGCACGCGGTCGGGGTGATTGGTGGCGGTGGCCGGGGTTCGATCGAGTACCGCGACGTACTGGGCCGGGTCGACATCGTCACCGGCACCCTGGGCAAGGCGTTGGGTGGAGCCAGCGGAGGATACACGAGCGGCCGGTTGGAGATCATCGAGATGCTTCGCCAGCGATCCCGGCCGTACCTGTTTTCCAACTCGTTGGCTCCGATGATCGCCGCTTCGGCCCTGAAGGCCCTGGAGTTGCTTTCCGAATCGACCACCCTGCTCGACCGGTTGCACGAGAACTCGTCGCGATTCCGCAGCGGGATGGAGTCTCGTGGATTCGAGATGCCTGCCGGGGAGCATCCGATCGTGCCGATCATGCTCGGCGATGCGGTGCTGGCTCAATCGATGGCCGAGCGTCTGTTGGCTCGAGGCATCTACGTGATCGGTTTCAGCTTCCCGGTGGTCCCTCGCGGAGCGGCCCGCATCCGAGTGCAACTCTCGGCCGCTCATTCGCTCGACGACGTCGACTTCGCGATCGAGCAGTTCGCAGCGGTTCGCGACGAACTGGCTGCGGGCTAGGCCGGGTGTCGCAGCGGATCAGCCGTCGTGAGTGTCCCACTCGAAGATCACACCCAACATCGACTTCTCCCGGCGGTCGATCATCTCGTAGGCGGTCGCCATCTCGGTGTAGGGCATCCGGTGCGTGACCAGGTCTCCGGGCTTGAGGCTTCCGTCGGCCATCAGGTCCAGCACATAGGCGACGGCGTTCATTCTGTCGAAGCGGTCACGATCGTCGGCGGGGTAGCTGGTGGGTGCGGCGTGCGAGACGGCGACCAGCGAGATGCCCTTGTTGTAGAAGAGTTCCATCGATAGCGGGTTGAAGTCCAGCGGCGGCTCGCCTCGACCCGACAGTGCCACGATGGCCACTCGGCCACCGGGCCGGACGATTTCCAGTGCGGTGCGGTGAGCGGGCCAGGGGTTGGCTGTCAGGATCACCAGGTCGATTCCCTCGCCGCGGGTGAACTCGTCGAGTCGGCTGTCGAGATCGGGGTCGTTGTAGAGGAACCCGGCGTGGGCTCCGACGGTTTGTGCCATTTCGAGTCGGATGGGGCTGTTGCCGACTGCGATCGTGCGGGCTCCGAAGAGCGGTCCGAGTGCCACGGCGCCCAGGCCGAGCACACCCAGTCCGACCACGGCGACGTTTTCACCGGGTGCGAAGGCGGCCTTGCGGTAGCACAGGGCCGAGAGTGCCGTGAGCCAGGCGTAGACCGCGTCCTCGTCCCGGATCCCCTCGGGGACCTTCACCACCGGCCCATCGGCATCGATCACCAGGTCCGACTGGTGGGGCAGGTTCGCGACGACCCGGTCACCGACGGTGAACTCGGTCACCTCGCTGCCGACCGCCTCGACGATACCCAGGTTGCTGTCACCGACCCAGCGGGGGAAGTCGGGTGCGCCGGGCACCTGTTCGGCTCCCTCGAAATTGCCTCGATCGGTCCCGATCTTCAGGGCACTGATCCGCGTGCGGGTCCAGATCTGTCGTGGGCCGAGGTTTTCGGTCTCGAGCGGGTGCTCTTCGATCCGCAGGTCACGAGGCCCATGAAGGATGGCGATTTGCATGGTGTCGGTCCGGAGGCGTAGTACTGGAGGGCTGATTATGTCGGTCTGCGGGTCGTGGCTTCCACCTCGAGCCGATGACCGTCTCGACTCGGCCCGTGTTGCGGTGGCTCTGGATTCTCGCCATCGCTATTGGAGATTTTCGCCGATCAAGGTAGCCTCTGCCTCTGCGATCCCGCCCGCCACCCCCCTGATCGACCTCACGATCGAGCCCACGAGACCATTCCGCGATGTCCGAGTCCACTGCGATCCTGCTGCTGGCCGTTTACGCGGCCGTGACCGTGCTGTTGATCGCATGGCGGGTGCGACGTTACGACGTCAACGCGGTGGCCTGGATGCTGTACTGCGTCGAGCGGATGTTTGTCGGGCTGATGTGGCGATGGCGTTCGAACCGACCCTGCCCGTTTCCCAGCGATGGTGCGGCGTTGGTGATCGCCAATCACAGCAGCGCGGCCGATCCGATGCAGTTGTGGATGAACCACCACCTGGGTCCTGGCCGCCGCAACGTGCGGACGATCAGTTTCATGATGGCCCGTGAGTACTACCACGTGAGGGGCGTCCACTGGATCTTCCGCTCGATGAGATCGATTCCGGTCAGCCGGGACGGCAAGGATGCCGGGCCGCTGCGTACGGCTCTGAGGCAGTTGCAGCAGGGTCATATGGTGGGGATTTTTCCCGAGGGCCGCATCAACGTCAATGGCAACGGGATCCTCGACGGAACCCTCGGCGTCGGCTGGCTGGCGCTGAAGGCGCGGGTCCCGGTCTACCCCGTCTATCTTGATAACGTCCCCGGCGGGGCCAACATGATCGCTCCGTTCCTGACTCGCGGCCGGGTCCGTGTCATCTACGGCGACCCGATCGATCTGTCGGAGTTCTACAGCCAGCGGCCCAAGGGCGAGGTGCTCGAGCAGGTCACCGAGTTGATGATGAGCCGCCTGGCCGAGCTGGGGGGTGTCGATCGGGTCCGGGAGGACGGGGTCGAGGAACCGGAGGCCGACGATGCGATGCCGGCGACGATTCCGGTGACGACCGTGGTTTCGCGGGCCGTCGGCACCTGATGGGCACTGCGGTTTGCGGGGAAACGGTAAACCGGGGACTGGCTCCGCAGGTGCCTGTCCCCTTTCCACCAACCATCATCCGCTCGGGACAGGCACCTGCGCCCCGCCAGAGGCGGGGCTGCGGAGCCAGTCCCTGAGTAGGGAGAACGCAGCATGACTTCAGTCCGCAGCAACTCGGTCAAGAGCATCCTGGCTGGTGGCGGCACGATCTTTTCGAGCTCGGTTCGCCTGACCGATCCGGCCCTGTGCGAGATTCTCGGCTACGCCGGGTTCGACTTCGTGTTGCTCGATGGCGAACACGGGGCCATGGACCCCTCATCGATCGATCGCCTGGTTCAGGGCTGTTTTGCCGGCGGCACGGTGCCGATCGTGCGGGTGCTCAAGAACAACGACGCCGAGGCGGTGATGCACGCGTTGGATCTTGGGGTCCAGGGCGTGTTGATTCCTCACTGTCGATGTGTCGAAGACGCGAAGGCTTTGCGGAACGCGGCGATGTATCCCCCGCAGGGCAACCGGGGTTTCGGACCGGCCCGGGGGATGAAGTGGGGCCGAGTGTCTTCGGAGGACTACTTCCGGGAGATCAACGACACGGTGGTGCTGTTGGCGTTGGTCGAGGACATCGAGGGAGTTGAGCAGATCGAGGAGATTGCGGCATCGGGGCTGCTGGACGTGTTGTGGGTGGGGACCGGAGACCTGGCGATGGCCTACGGGCACCCCGGTGATCGGGACCATGCGGATGTCCAGGCGGCGGCCGAGCGGATCCTGGCGGCGTGCCTGGAGCACGGCGTGGCGGCGGGGTATCCGGCCCGGAGTCCCGAGGAGGCTCAGTGGGCAGCCGAGCAGGGGTATCGGGCCATCGGCTACGCGGGGGCCGAGGCTTATGTCATGAAGCAGTCGCGAGCGTTCCTGGACGCTGTGGGGCGTTGAGCGCAGGGGCGGTGCTGCGGAGCCAGTCCCTGGGGCTAGGCGATTTCTGCGAGCACCTTGCCGGCTGCGGCGATGGTGTCGTCGAGGTCCTGGTCGGTGTGAGCGGTTGAGACGAAGTTGGCTTCGAACTGGCTGCACGGCAGGTAGATGCCGTGGTCGAGCATGCCTCGGTGGTAGGCGGCGAAGCGGTCGGTGTCGTTGCGTGCCGAGACGTCGTAGCTGGTGACCGGGTCGCTGTTGAAGAACAACGTGAACATGCTGCCCACCCGCGCGACCTGGTGGTCGATTCCCGCGTCGGAGGCGGCCCGATCGAGTCCATCGACCAGGCGAGCGGTGGCGGCGTCGAGCTGCGGGTAGGGGTCGGTTTCGCGGAGCACTCTGAGCGTGGCCAGTCCACAGGCCATCGCCAGGGGGTTCCCCGAGAGAGTCCCGGCCTGGTAGACGGGCCCATCAGGTGAGATCGAGTCCATGATATCGGCCGCTCCGCCGTAGGCTCCCACCGGCATTCCGCCTCCGACGATCTTCCCCAGCGTGGTCAGATCGGGCGTGACGCCGTAAAGCGACTGGGCCCCGCCGTAGGCCACGCGGAACCCGGTCATCACCTCGTCGAAGATCAGCAGGGCTCGGTGTGCGGTGCACAGTTCTCGGCAGGCTGCCAGGAACCCGTCGGCCGGTGGCACGACACCCATGTTTCCGACGACCGGTTCGAGGATCACGCAGGCCACCTCGCTGCCGATCTCCTCCATCGTCGCCGCCAGGCCTTCTGCATCGTTGAAGGCCAGGGCGATGGTGTCCTGTGCACAGCCGGCGGGGACACCGGGGCTGGAGGGCACGCCGTGAGTCAGTGCTCCGGAGCCGGCTTCGACCAGCAGGCTGTCGACGTGACCGTGGTAGCAGCCGGCGAACTTGATCACCTTGTCTCGACCGGTGTGCCCCCGGGCCAGCCGAATCGCACTCATGGTCGCCTCGGTCCCCGAGCTGACCATGCGGACTTTTTCGAGAGACGGGACCGCCGCGATCACCGCTTCGGCCAACTCGGTTTCAAGAACCGTGGGTGCTCCGAAGCTGGTCCCTCGGGCCAGGGCCGTCTCGAGATCCGCCATGACCTCCGGATGCCGGTGTCCCAGGATGTGAGGTCCCCAGCTGCCGACGTAGTCAATCAGCGGGTTGTCGTCGATATCCCACAGCCGGGACCCCTCGCCTCGATCGATGATCAGCGGGTCGCCGCCCACGGCTCCGAAGGCTCGGGCCGGGCTGTTGACCCCGCCGGGGATCGACTCTCGCGCCCGGGCAAAATGGGCCTGGCTGTTGTCTCGAGATGGGATGGTCATGCTGGTCACGCTGATCACGCTGATCCGGATGGTCCCGAAAAACTCAGACGAGCCCGAATCGTTTGAGGACCATCTGGCGGACGGGGTCGCCGGTCACGGCGAATCCGGCCAGCTGCCGACCGGGAGCGGTCAAGGACACGACCAGCTTGGACGCTCCGGTGGGGATCGAGGGAACCAGTCCCTGCGGCAGGCTCACCTGCCAGATGCTGGCCGGTTTGCTCGAGAGCAGTTCTGCGGGGATCGGCACCGGTTTGCCGGACAGCGCCAGCGTGACGCCTTCGAGCGTCGAAGGCTCTGCCCAGCGGATCAGCACGTTTGTGTAGTCGAGGTGGTTCCAGAAGATGCCGGTGTAGGTCAGTGTTGCGGGCTGATCTCCGAGAGGGCGGGCGGGGACCGGTCCTCGAGATGCATCGCCGAGTCCCTTGATTGTCCAGTGTTTTTCGTTGTCGGGGTTGCCCGATTCCAGGCACAGGAAGCGGTTACCGTTTTCTCTGAGCGTGGTTTCCAGCGGTCCGACCTGCGTTCGGGGGATCCTGGGTGCGGGATCGGCTGAGGGTGGGACCTGGCAGTGGCCACCGAGCAGCTCATGGATCGGTTCACCCAGTGCGATGGCGTGGGGTCGATTGAGTCGATCGCGGACCCGGGTCTCGGATTCGAGGCCGAGCAGGTGGTAGATGGTGGCGGCGATGTCGTCCTGTGTGACCTTGTCGGCCGTCGGGTAGGCGGCCTGTTCGTCGGTGGCTCCGAAGACCTGCCCACCGGGCACTCCACCTCCGGCCATCACCACGCTGTTGCACGGCCCCCAGTGGTCGCGGCCGGCGTTCTTGTTGATCCTCGGTGTCCGGCCGAACTCGCTGTTCCAGACCACGAGTGTTTCGTCGAGCATGCCCGAGGCCTGCAGGTCTTCGAGCAGTGCGGCGATCGGGCGATCGACCGAGGGCAGCAGCCGGTGCTTGAGCTCGGTGAAGTTCAGCAGGTGCGTGTCCCAGCTCGAGTCGATCGTCTTACGTTCGCGGTGCCAGTAGACGGTGACCAGCTTGACTCCGGCCTCGACCAGCCGCCGGGCCATCAGCACTCCCTGTCCGAAGGCGTGGTAGCCGTATCGCCACCTCTGTTCGTCGGGGACGCTTGCGAGGTCAAACGCGTGGCGGGCCTTGGGCGAGAGCACCAGGTCGAGGGCCCGCTGGTAGAACTGGTCCAGCGACTGGCTCGAGTCGGCTCGATCGGCCAGCCTCGCTGTGCGGTCGACTCCATCCAGCAGAGCCCTCCGGCCGGCCATCCGTCCCAGCCCCACGCCCTCGGGCAACTTCAGGCTCTCGATCGAAAAGTCACGCCGGTCGGGGTGCTCGTTGATCCGGAACGGATCGAATCTCCGGCCCAGTATCCCGCCGCCCTGTCCGGGAGTGATGGCACCGTTGGTGGTGTGGATCATCTCGGGCAGCGCGACAAACGTCGGCAGGCCGTTCTGATTGGGTTGCAGGTAGCTGAGCACCGAGCCGAAGTGGGGGAAGTCGCTCTGGCGAGCGTTGAAGGATTCCTGTTTCAGCTCGTGCTTGCGACCGGTCAGCCCGGCGTGGGCACCCGTGGAGTGGTTGTTGTCTTCCTGGCCGACGGAGCGGATGATGGCGAGCTTGTCGGCGTGCCGCGAGACCAGGGGCAGGTGTTCGGAGACGTGCAGCCCGGGTACGTTGGTCCCGATCGGACGGAATTCGCCTCGCGTGGCGAGTGGCCCGTCGGGCTTCAAGTCCCAGGTGTCCTGGTGAGCCGGGCCACCCCACATGAACAGCAGGATCACTCGCTTGGCACGGCCGAAGCTACCTTCGGTGAGGGGTGCTGCTGAGGCGGTTGATGCCAGCAGCCCCGGCAACCCGAGTCCGGCCGTCGCCAGCGAACCGACCTCGAGAATCCGGCGGCGTGAGATGCCGTCGCAGAAGCCTCGCTGGGAGCTGCCGTCGATGTGGAGCATCGCAGTTGCCGGAGGAGGTTTGGGCAGGAGCTGGGCACCGGGAAAGCCCCGGTCCGTGTCTGTATCGTATCACTCCGACGGGGTCACAGCGACGATCGGCGGGGCTATCTCCGGTTATCGGCACCCGGACCCACCGACTTGCCGGCTGATCGCGGCAGCGGGGGTCCGATCACGAGTACCGGCACTCGCACCTCGGGGTATTCCGGATCGTCGGTGGCGATGTGGACGAACAGCTGGTGTCTGCCCGGCGGAACGGCTGCGACGGTCACCAGCACTTCTGCGGTGCGGAGTCCCTGCGGGTCGACCTGTTCGCGTCCAATCACAGCCCGGGCCAGGGGCGAGGTGGTGGTGACTTCCAGGATGCTGATCCGGCCGGCCTTGTGGCGGGTGAGCGTGATCGGCTGTGTGACCGGATCGGGGGTGTTCTGGTAGATGATCAGAGCCTTGGGTGAGACGACCAGTTTCTGTTCGGGCAGGTCGACCTTGAGTCTCAGCAGCACCTCCCGTGGCTGGCCGTCGTTGTACTCGACACGGCACGTGTATTCCTTGGGTCCGGGTGGTTCGCGTGTGGCGAGCACCTTGAGCGAAAACACGGCCCGCTCGCCCGGTTCCCAGGTCGCCTTGCGGAGGCTGGGGTCGAGGCACCCGCAGCTGGGTCTGAGTGCCGTCACGGTGATCGGTTTTGAACCGGTGTTGGTGAAGGCGAAGTAGGCGCGGTGTTCGGCCTGGGCGGGGACTGGTCCGAGGTTGACCAGGTACTGGTCGAAGGCGAGACCGGGCGGGGGTGGGTTTTCTGAGGCGAGAGGCCTGGGGCGGGTTCCTGCGGCGTCGAATCCGACGGCGGCGGCCAGAGGCAGCAGTGCGACCAGGCACCAGGTGATGCTGCGGCGGGAGGTGTTGGGAGGTGTGCCGGTGCTGGCCATCGGTCGGTTCCTTCTGCTCCCCGTGGCGGGGCTTGTAGCAGGAACCGGCGGAGGGGTTCAAGAAGAAAAAAGGGGACTGGCTCTGGAGCCGCGCCGGAGGCGTGGCGGAAGTGCCTGTCCCGATCGGATGGTGGTTGGCAGAGAGGGGACAGGCACCTGCGCCCCGCCGGAGGCGGGGCTGCGGAGCCAGTCCCTGGACTCTGTTAGACGTCCTTGGCCGAGGGCACGACGAACGGCTTGCGGTACTCGCGGCTCAGGTACGGGTTGGCCCCTGCGGCGTCGGTGCTGATGAAGACTTCCTTCTTCGGATCGATTCTCAGGTGCAGCCCCGAGGTCAGTTGTTGCGAGGCGAGGTCGACCTTGTTCTTACCGAGGTGTCCGACGACTCGATCGAGTGTCGCGGTCGCCTCGTCGTCGCCATCGAACCGCTTCTGCATGTCGGCCACCGAGATGGCATCGCCGAGTCGGTAGGAGACGTTGCCGAGGTGGCAGAGTGAACTGGAGAGGTGTCCATCGAGGATGTCGGCGTTGAGGTCTGAGTGTTTGCGGCTGCGTACGGCCGAGAGGAAGTTGGCGAAGTGGTCGCCACCTCCGCTGAACTTCGCGGTCATCTTCCCGTCGGGATCAAACGCGGCTCCGCCGTTGTAGCTGGCCAGCACGACGTATCCTTCGGATCCTTCGAAGATGACCCCCACTCCGGCGCCCTTCAGGCGATCGGTCGGCAGGCCACGGACTTCGAAGACGAGTCGTTTTTCGCCGTAGTCGTGGATGCTGACCTGGGTGTTGGCGGTATCGCCGGCGTCGACGTATCCGAGTCGTCCGCCGTAGCTGTAGATCGAGTGACCGATGTGGTCGACTCCGAGTCCCCAGCGGGCGATATCCATCTGGTGGATGCCCTGGTTGCCCAAGTCGCCGTTGCCGTAGTCCCACTGCCAGTGCCAGTCGTAGTGGAAGCGTGGTCGGCTGAGTGCTTTTTCGGGAGCGGGACCCAGCCACAGGTTGTAGTCGATGCTCGAGGGCACATCGTACTTGCCGCGGGCTCCGATCGAGCCCCGCCGCTTGTAGCACAGGCCTCGGGCGACGCTGACGTCACCGATCTTGCCCTGGTGCACATGGTCGATGGCCTGGATGGTTCCGCCCATCGAGCGGCACTGGGTACCGGTCTGCACGATCTTGCCGTACTTGCGAGCGGCCTGGACGATCCGGCGTCCTTCGCTGACATTGTGGCTGACGGGCTTCTCGACATAGACGTCCTTGCCGGCCTGGATGGCCCAGATCGCGGCCAACGCGTGCCAGTGGTTGGGAGTAGCGATCGAGACGATATCGATCGACTTGTCCTCGAACACCTTTCTCATATCGGCAAAGTACTGGGGCTTGCGTCCGGAGCTGTTGCCAGTCTTTTCGGCCCGCTGCCGTCCGATCGCCTCGTCGGGATCGACGACCGCCACCACCTCGGTGTCCTTCCGTCTCGAGAACGCACTCAGGTGGCTCTGTCCGCGTCCGCGGACTCCGACGCATGCCACCTGTAGCCGTTCGTTGGGGCTCTTCGACTGTTTCTCCTCGGCCGCCACGAAGGTCGGCGCTCCGGCCACGGCTGCGGCCGCGGCGGTCAGCATCGAGTGTTCGAGAAAGTCACGACGTGTGTTTTGAGCCATCGTCCGAATCTCCTGTACCTGTTGGATCGAGCTGGTGTTCCGGGTGTCTCGGTTTTCCGGTTTTTCCGGTAAGGGTCCTGATGTCGGGTCATCCAGTCTAGCCGGGATTCCTCGAGCGGATCAACCTGCAGAGTGTCACTCGTCGACCCGGACGCGTCCATAGGCATGCTGGGCATTCTCGACGATCACGCATTGCCCCGGCTGCGAGAGCAGTCGTGTGATCTCGTCGGGGTGTTGCAGAGGTGTGATGAAGAGGTCTTCGACCAGTTCGCTGTCGAGTTGGCTGAGCAGGTAGACCCGCGCCCAGTCGGTCGCCTCGACGCACTGCGTCGCGGGGACGAGGTCCAGGGGGGCCAGGGATTTCAGTGGTGAGAGTGCTTCAGAGGGTGCGTCGGCGCCCCGGATCAGTTTCAACCCGTCGCCGGGGGATTCATCGAGGTCGGTCAACAGCAGGATGCGTCCGTCGTGGGTGACCAGGTTGCGGGCCACCTCCAGGGCGCGTCCGACCTGCTCCCAGCCGTGCCCGCCGGCGTCGGATTCGATCGAGGCGACGACGATCTCAGAGCGTTGATCGAGCTCGACTCGCCAGGACGCCTCGAGACACTCCAGGGCCGTACGAAACACCGATTCGGGCAACCCGGCCCAGACTCCCGCCACTCCCGACCCGGCCGCCGGCACCACCGCCACGCAGAACTGGACACCCAGCAGCCAGCCGACATCGTCGATCAGTTCTCTCAGGGGTCTCTGGTCGCTCGGTTCGAGTTCACGGTGGCCCTGTCCGAGTGCTCGCGACAGTGAATCGGCATTGGAGAGTCCGGGGTAGAGCACGCTGTGGGTGCCGCGGTAGCCGAGGACCGAGTCGAAGGCGACGGGTCCGACCGGGATCACCAGGTCCGCCTCGATCAACTCCAACGCCAGGTACACCCGCTCACCTGTCGCCGACGTGGCCAGGTACTGTCCCCCCTCGGCCTGTTGAGGATCGTGGATCCGCCACGTAATCCGCTCGCGGATCTCCTCGGGCAAGTCGCCACGAGGGTCGGGTGGTTCGGCCGGGCCGTTGCCACGAGGCTGAAGCACGAGTACGTCTTCGGGGTCCACCTC
The DNA here is from genome assembly GCA_963578885.1 of Planctomycetota bacterium. Classification (GTDB taxonomy): domain Bacteria; phylum Planctomycetota; class Planctomycetia; order Planctomycetales; family Planctomycetaceae; genus UBA8437. The sequence continues at coordinate 3,031 of CAUZEQ010000081.1, read as the reverse complement.
GCGATCGGCCAGCACATCCCAGATCGCCGCGAGGATCGTGTCGGCAGCGGGGGTGTCGAAATCCAGGGCGATGACGACTTGGTCGCCGGGGATCACGGCCTGATGCAGCGGAGGGAAGTCGAGCGGAGTGGCCAGTGCGTGGCGGATCGAGGCTTCGAGCGATTCGATCTGCTGGGGCGCTTCGCTGCGCGCGACCAGGCGGTCGGCATCGACGGCCAGCGCCAGGTGACACTCGCGGCCGTATCGCACGTCGACGGGATGGGTTTGTGGATCGGTCACGGATCGAGGAGGTCGTTGAGGTTGGTCGCGGCTGCGATCACTTCTTGTCGAGTGCCTTCGGATCGGCCGATCCGGGCACGACACGTGTCAGGTCGGCTCCCATCAGTGACGCGCACCAGTAGGTCTCGATGTGTTCCACCACCAGCTCGGTGCCTCGCGTATGGCTGACATACGGGGCTTCTCGGGGGTCGTACATCGCGTCGGTCAGGTCTCGGGCCAGCGCGACCTGGAATCCCAGTCGGACCAACTGCCGGATACCGAAGGGCCGTCCGAGTACGCACATGTTGGTGTGCACGCCCATCAGCACCACGTTGCGGATTCCTTCGCGGCGGAGCACGTTGAAAACCTCCTGTCCACTGGCACTGACTCCGTCGAAGCCGGTGATCTTGATCGCGGCGTGCTGTTTCGAGAATCGTCGAATCGCCTTGCCGACGACCGGGTCGTCGCAGGGCTGCTTCGAGACGTCCACGGGCAATTCGGGCTCGCGCTGCGGGTCTCGGTAGCACCATCCCTTGAGCGGGATCGGAGTCTTTGAGGTTGGGGCCAGCTTCATCCGCCAGCGGTGAGGCGTTGTTTCGTAGACGTCCATGCAGCCGCTGGGGGCGTGGATGATCAACACACCATGAGCTCGCGCCGCGGTGATCACCCGGTTCATTCTCGGGGCCATCGCGTCGACGCGTTGAGCGGCCAGGCGGCAGTAGTGGTTGTCCCACATGTCACAGATGATCACGGCGGTCTCTGAGGCGTTCCACTCGACCTTGCGTGTCCGCTCGCGGATCTTCCCCGCCGCGGTCTTCTGGCGATCCCTGAGCGTGATGGCGAGGAGGCCGGGCACCTGAGGCCGCTTGGCCAACGCCTCGGCCTTGACCTCCTGGGTCGGAACCGGCGAGTCGGCCTTCTTGTCCTCGCTCAACAGCGGAGTCGCGAGCAGTGTGAGCAGCAGCAGGGCCGGGATGCGCATGGTGTGAGTCTCGTGGAAGTTTCCGGTTGAGTTCTTGCGGTCAGATCGACTGGAGGAAGGCGATCAGGTCCTGGAGTTGATCGGGTGTGAGTGGTTTGCCGGTGAGTTTTTCGGGGCGGTGGTGCTTGGTCAGGACCTCGATCAGGCTGCGGGCTCGTCCATCGTGCAGGAAGCGGCGCCTGTCGTGCAGGCCTCTGAGACCGGGAGGGTTGAACTCGGGGTAGAACAGACGAGGCGACTCGAGGCCGACCTTGTAGGTATTGGGCGTGGTGTAGTCGCGGCCCGCGTGGCAGTCGATGCAGCCGGCGGTGGTCTCGAAGAGCTTCTTGCCGCGGAGTGCCGCCTTACCGAGAGTGCCATCGGGGAGTCGGTGTGGGCTGAGCGGGTATTCGATTGAGGCCAGGAAGGCGATCACCGCCTTGATGTCCTCGTCGGTGGGTCGTGTTTCAGTCGAGAGCGTGTCGTGGAGCGACTTGCGGATGCTCGCCGGCAGGCTCTGCTGCCAACCGTGCCAGGTCCACGGCCCGGTGCGGGTCACTCCCCGCAGCGACGGGGTCAGCTTGTAGGTGTCGTGGTTGCCGTCGTTGAGCGTATCGAAGGTCTGACCGTTGGTGTGGCCGTCGGGGTGACAGGAACTGCAGCTGAACCAGCCGTCGCGTGAGCGGTCGGCGTCGTGGAAGATCTGTTCCCCTCGACGCACCAGGCCCGGTGCCGGCGCCGAGCCCAGCGAGATGGTCCGGGTCTGCTTCGAGTTGACGACGTCGACGATCTGTAGCGAGTCCTCAAAGTAGTTGGCCACCAGCACGTGGCGGTTGTCGAGGAAGACGGGGTCCAGCGGACGGCCACCCAGTTCGACTCGACGAAACAGCCTGGGGTTGTCCCGCATGGCTTCGGGCAGGAAATCGCCGGGGTCGGCCGACGGCCAGGGGAGTTCCGAGAACCTCAGCACCACCAGTTCGTGTGAACCTCCACAGCTGCCCACCAGCCACTTCCGATCGGGGCTCAGGGCCACGGCGTTCAGGTCGCCGCAGCCGGCACCGTGTTCGTCGAGGTTCATCTGCTTCTGCTGCCAGTACTCGCCGCCGGGCAACGGCATGCGGGTCAGGCGATTGTCGATCACCCAGCCGCGCTGCACGTTGTTCTCGTTGACCGGAAAGCTGCGATTGATCGGCGTCGGCAGGATGATCGTCTCGCTGTCGTCCAGCACCACCGGTCGGCCCAGGTTGAAGCCGTCGTCGAAGATCGTGCGACGACTCAGCTTTTTTCCGGTGGCGATGTCGTGGACCCAGACCTCCCCGGGCACGTTGGCACACGCGACCAGCCAGCGATGGTTGGGAGTTCCAGTCAGCCACCCGGGTTGGCCTCCGGTCGGAAACCTCCTCAGCACGGTCCCTGAGGAGACATCGATTTCTGCGATCGCGTCGTGGCCCGAGAGTGCCACGAAGGCCCGGCGGGGTCTCTTGTCCTGGCCGCTGGTGTTCGAGGCATCGGGTCCGACGACGGCCAGGCCACGCGGGGCGTCCCCGACGGGGATGGTCCGGGTCAACTTCAGGCGGTTGTGCTGCCAACTGAGCACCGCGACGGCGTCGTCGTCGAGCAGGCTCACCAGCAGCGTCGAAGCGTCCCACCAGGCGATGTCGACCGGACGTCGGCCGCAGGCGATTTCATAGAGCACTTTGCCGGAGGTGAGCTGGACCAGCGAGACGGTGCCGGAGGTGTGGTTGGCGGTGGCGACGAGGGTCTTGTCGGGCGAGAGGTCCAGGGAGATCGGGCTGCGGTCGCAGACTGCCC
>CAUZEQ010000080.1:0-16809 GCA_963578885.1 Planctomycetota bacterium | reverse complement strand
CAAAGGGCAGCCGGTGCATGAGTTGCCACATGCCGCGGATCAACGAGGGCCTGCAGGACGTCGTCCGCACTCACACGATCCACTCACCCACCGCCACCGAACCACTCAAGGCCAACCACCTCAACGCCTGCAACCTCTGCCACACCAGCCAACCCATCGCCTGGACACTCGAACACCTCGAATCGTGGTACGACCCCGACAACCTCAAACCACCCATCGCCCCCGGCAACTCAGAAAATGCTCGGCCGGTCGGGACCCACTGGCTTGCCAGTGAGCACGAATCGGTGCGACTGGTGGGGGCTCGATGCACTGGCCCGCTCACAGGCCGGCTGGGCACTGCCTCGCATGCTCGATGCGCTCGACGACCCCTTCCTCGTCAATCGACAGTTCGCCACCAGGGCCATCGAGAACTGGTTGAAACTCTCGCTGAACGACCTGGGGTACCGGTTCTACATGACCGCCGAACAACGTCAACCCGTCATCCGACGACTCAAACTCATGATCGTGCCGCCACCCTGATCTCACCGCAGCACACACCGCAGCACACATCAGTCCACGTCGTAGTCGGCCGCCAGCCGAGTCAACCCGTCCACCTCAGTGTCGTCCACCCCGCCGGTCCAGTGGATCTCGACGGACGTCTCGGTGTGGCCGACCAGTTCGCGGGCCAACACCTTGATGTGCCCGCTGCGGTCGTAGCCATATTGGACTTCGATCGGCGACCCGGCCACGAGTCCCGCCGGCAGGTCGACCACCCGGAAGTCTCCGATCACCACGCACGCATCGATCTCACTCACCTCACCCTCGAGCAGCCGGATGTAGATCGCTCGCGGGTTGTCGGTGGTGGTGACGAATCGCTGGGTGACCTGGCAGGGCACCGGGGTGTTGCGGGGGATCATGATGTGATTCCAACTCTTTTGCGTGTCGTTGGGATCGGTGACCTCGACACCCAGCGAGTGCGAGTTGACGTTCGAGGTGCTGATCTCCTGCAGCCGACGACGCAGCGCCTGCCCGACACTCCCCTCGGTCCCCTCTTGCCGTGCCTCGAGAATCGCGGCGTGGATTGCCGCCCCCTGGGCGACAGCCATCTGGGGATCGAGCAGCGTACTGGGAGACTTGCCGGCGAGCTCCTCGAGCATCCTGCGGACTCCGGGCATCTCGGTCGATCCACCGATCAGCACGATGTCATCCAGGTCCCTGCCGTCGATCTCAGCCTGGGTCAGCACCAGTTCGGTCGTGTCGCGGGTCCGCTGTAAGAGATCGGCGGTGGCACGTTCAAAGCGAGACCGGGTGACCTCGATCGAGTGCTGACGGCCGTCGTGGGCAAAAGCGATACAGGTCACCATCCGGGTGCTTAGCTCCCGCTTGGCACTCTCGCACGCCTGCGACAGCCGAAACGCCACCTCCGTATCCTCGCGGGGATCACTGCCCCCCAGCTCGATGATCTCCTCGGCCACCGCATCACACAGCCTCGAGGTCCAGTCGACTCCGCCCAGCATCGTATCCCCGTCGGTGGCTCGCACCCGCAGGTGCGTCGCGGTGGTCTCGACCAGCGTCACATCAAAGGTGCCTCCCCCGAGATCGTAGACCAGGATCCGGCGTGACGCCGTCGGACCCGACTGGCCCAGGGCCCCCTGCGTCCAGGCATACGTCAGAGCCGCGGCGGTTGGCTCGTTGATGATGTCCACCACGTCCAGGCCCGCGATCCGGCCGGCGTTCCGAGTCGCACGCCGACGCAGTTCATTGAAGTAGTACGGCACGGTGATCACCGCACGGCGGATCGGACCGATCTTCGCTTCGGCATCACGCCGTAACCGGGTGAGAATCAACGAGCTGAGCAGTTCAGGGGTCAGGCGGCGATTGCCGTGCCGCAAGGCGTATCGCGGATTGCCCATCTCACGCTTGATCGCCAACACCCGCTGCTCGGGCTGGCTCGCGGCCAATACCTCCGCCGACGGATCCACCTCAGCCCGATCCGCACTCCCGAGCAACACCACCGACGCGGTCAACGGCGATCCACTCGAATTGTCGATCACCCGAGGCTGACCGTCCTCCTGCAGAACCGCCAGGGCCGAATACGAGGTTCCCAGGTCGATGCCGACAATCCGGTCGGCCGACTGCGGGTCGCTGCCGGAGGATGAAGCGGACGCGTCGTCGGACATTGGTCTGAAGTCATCGAGGCGAATGAAAACACCGTGGCGCGGACAAAGCTGCACTCGCGGTCGGGGATCCTAAAACAGTTGCTGCATCACGCGGCCGCTGACATCGGTCAGACGGAACTCGCGACCCTGGTAACGGTAGGTGAGTTGTTCGTGATCGAGACCCAACAGCTGCAGAATCGTAGCGTGCAGGTCGTGGATTTCAACGGGGTCCTCGACCGGGTAATACCCCAGGTCATCGGTCTTGCCGATCACCTGTCCCCCGCGAACACCTCCGCCGGCCAGCCAGTAGCTGAACGCTTCCTTGTGATGATCGCGGCCCGCCGTCGCGCGGTCCCCCTGCAGCATCGGGGTCCGGCCGAATTCCGCTCCAAATACCACCAGCGTCTCGTCGAGCAGACCCCGCTGACGAAGGTCGGCGATCAACGCCGCGATCGGTCGGTCCGTGGCAGCGGCCTTCCTGGGCAGGTTCGTGCCGATGCCGCCGTGATGGTCCCAGCCCTGGTCGAACAACTGAACCACACGCACGCCCCGCTCGATCAGGCGTCGGGCCAGCAGACAGTTGTTCGCAAAACTGGGCTTCTCGGCGCTGGCACCGTATTGCTCGAGCGTCGTGCGAGTCTCCTGCGAGAGATCCATCAGGCCCGGGACCGCGGTCTGCATCCGGTAGGCCAGCTCGTAGTTGGCAATCCGAGTGGCAATCTCCGGATCACCCACCCGAGACAATCTCAGCCGATTCAACTTCACCACGTCGTCGATGATCCGGCCCCGAGTCGGACGGTCGACCCCCTTGGGGTTCGACGCGTAAAGCACCGGGTCGCCCTGGGCACGAAACCGGACCCCCTGGTGCACGCTCGGCAAGAACCCGTTGCCCCACAGCGAACTGCCCCCCCCAGGCGTCAACCCGGTGACCAGTACGACGTAGGCGGGGAGATCACGAGACAGGCTGCCCAGGCCGTAGGAGAGCCAGCTGCCCAGGCTGGGACGGCCCTGCTGGCCAAAACCGGTCTGGGCGAAGACCTGAGCCGGGCCATGGTTGAACTCCGACGTGTAGACCGTCTTGATCAACGAGACCTCGTCGGCGACCGAGCCGAGACCGGGCAACAACTCCGAGAGCTCCAGGCCGCTCTCGCCATGACGACGAAACGAGAATGGCGAACCCATCAGCTTGGGCCGGGCGCCCAGGAACGCGAACCGCTGACCCTCGAGTAACTCCGCCGGACACTCGCGGCCGTGGTGCTTCCTGAGCATCGGCTTGTTGTCGAAGAGATCCAGCTGCGAGGGTGCACCGACCATGTGCAGGAAGATCATCTGCTTGGCCCGCCCTCGAGCGTGGCCGGTTCGTGCATCCTGGGGCGCAGCAAGTAACCCGTCGTCGGCCAGCACGCTGGCCAGGCCGGCAATCCCCAGGCCCTGGCCCAGGAATGCACGACGCTGAGACAACAACTCGTTTGACCGGTCCGTCATTCTCGAGTGATCACCTCGTCCAGGTTCAACACCACGTTGGCCACGTGCATCCACGCCACCAACTCCGCCGACCCGCCAAGCGGTTCCCCATCAGAGGCCCCCCGGGGGGCCAACCAGGTTTTCAACATCAGACGCGTCGTTACCGGATCACCGTCGAGACGCTGGAATTCCGCCTCGTATCGAGACACCAGAATCGCGGTCTCCGCCTCGCTCGGAAATCGGCCGGTCGCCAGGCGGAACATCCTCCCGACCCGAATCACCACGCCGCTGCCCGGAGCACTCTCGAGCTGCACGCGTCGAGCCAGCCCCGCAGCCGCCTCGACGTAGACCGGGTCGTTGAGCAGGGTCAGGGCCTGTAGAGGCGTATTCGACTGCGACCGAGACACCGCGCAGACCTCGCGGCTGGGAGCGTCGAAACTCACGAAGCTCGGATACGGCACCGTCCGCCGCCAGTAGACGTAGACTCCGCGGCGATACAGGTCCTCGCCACTGCTGGTCTTCCAGAGATTGCTGGCCACGCCGATGTGGTTCCAGACACCGGCAGGCTGAACCGGGAAGACCGGAGGACCGTGCATCCTGTCGCTGAGCAGCCCGGCGATGGCCAGGGCATTGTCGCGGATCAACTCCGCCGGCAACCGTCGCCGCGCCGCTCGAGCATACCACCGGTTTCCGGGATCGGAGGCCCGCAGCGCTTTGGGTGCGTCCGAGCGACGGCGGTACGTCGATGACGTGACCAGCAGCCGATGCAACGACTTCAGACTCCAGCGACGATCGACCCACTCGCACGCCAGCCAATCGAGCAACTCGGGGTGACTCGGACGAGCACCCCGGGTGCCGAAGTCCTCGATCGTCTCGACCAGGCCCCGGCCAAACAGCTCGGCCCAGTGCCGGTTGATCACCACCCGGGCCGTCAACGGGTTGCGGCCGTCGACCAGCCAGCGGGCCAGGTCCAGCCGGTTCAACGGGCGGTCCGCGGGAACCGGGACCGCCGGCCACACCGACGGGATCCCCGCCTCGACCGTCTCGCCGGGGGCCAGGAAGTCGCCGCGCTGGAAGATCCGCGTCCTGCGGAACTTCGACAGCTCACTCATCACCAGCGTCGTCGTCGGCTTCAACCGATCACGTCTCGCCTCGGACTCCTTCAACAACTCGACCAGCCGCACCCAGTCCCGCGACAGGCTGCGGTAGTGGCTGCGGATCCGCTTTTTTTGCTGAGCCGTCCGCCGCTGGGGACCAACACGAAGCAGTTTCTTCAGCCACGCCGGCGTTTCGATTCGATTCTTCACCAGCCGCTCCCACGCCGGCTGCTCGACATCGAGCAGGCTCGACAATCGATCCCGTTCCGCCTTCATCCGCACGCTCCGCCGCGCGGCCGCGTCAAATCGCAGAACCTCGTCTCGCCTCCGAGGCAACTCGACCATCGCCCCTCCGAACTCCCGTCTGCTGCCCGTCGAACGGATCTCGACTCGAGTACTGTTGAACAGAGCGAACAGCCCGTAGTACTCACGCTGCGAGAGCGGATCGTACTTGTGGTCGTGGCACTGAGCACATTCGATTGTTGTTCCCAGCCAGACCGTGCCGGTGGTGTTGACGCGATCCACCACCGCCAGCACACGCTCCTCCTCGGGGTCCACGCCCGCCTCGACGTTGGCCATCGTGTTGCGATGAAAACCGGTCGCCACCCGCTGGGACAGCGTCGCCCCGAGAAGCAGATCGCCGGCGAGTTGCTCGATCGTGAAACGGTCAAACGGCAGATCGTCGTTGAGTGCCCCGATCACCCAGTCGCGCCAGCCCCACGCCTCGCGGCGACCGTCTCGCTGATAACCGTTGCTGTCGGCGAACCGTGCCGCGTCCAGCCAAGGCAACGCCCAACGCTCGCCGTAGCGGGGCGAGGCCAGCAGACGGTCGACCAGGCGGTCCCACGCACCCCCGCGACGGTCGGCCAGGAACGCGTCGATCTCGGCAAGAGTCGGTGGGACACCGAGCAGATCGAGCGTCACGCGGCGAATCAGCGTCTCCCGATCGGCCAGCCCCAACGGCTCAAGTCCACGCTCTCGCAACCGACGCACGACAAAGGCATCGACCCCGTTGCCGATCTCGTCGCCGGAACGCGTCGGCGGAACCGACACCCGCACCGGCGCGCGGTAGGCCCAATGAGAACCGTTCGAGCCCTCTTCGGCCGTAGCCTCGCCCAGAACGCACCCCAGCAATGAGACTGCGACGAAGACTCGGATGCTGCTTGACATCACACCGGTCATGGCCACACGTCCCCGCCGCAAAAGCCCCACCTGGCACTCTCACCCATCGCATTCAACCGCGACATCCACCGACGGTCCGACGTCGGACTCGGAAGCACCCGCCTGCCCGTGCTCCGCACCCGACTCCTCAACCGGTTGAATCTCACCACCGCCGCCCGACTCACGATCGACTCCCTCGGCCGATCCGAACGGCTCGAGCGGCTCGATCCGGCCATCGACGATCTTCAGGATCCGATCGCCCAGTTGCTCGGCCTCGGTACGGCTGTGGGTAATGTGAATCGTGGTCACGCCGGCCTCACGAGTGACCGAGCGGACCAGGTTGTACATGTCGCCGCGGGTGTCTTCGTCGAGAGCGCTGAAGGGCTCGTCCAGGCACAACACGCTCGGCCGGGCCGCCAGGGCACGACCCAGCGCCACCCGCTGACGCTCGCCCCCACTGAGACCCTCCGGGCCCCGCTCCAGCAGGTCACCGATCCCCAGCAATTCGGCCAACGACCTCACACGGGTTTCGATCACCGACTTCGGCTGGCGGCGAATCTGCAGGGCGAATCCGATCTGGTCGCGGACCGACATCCTGTGAAACAGAGCTCCCTCCTGAGGAACAAACCCGATCCCCCGGGCTCCCGGCTTCAGCTTCGTCACGTCCTCGCCGTTGATCAGGATCCGGCCCGAAACGACCGGCTTCAGACCACACAGCGACTCGAGCAACGTCGTCTTGCCGCTGCCGGTCCGACCCATCAGGATCCCGTACTCGCCGGCCTCGAGAGAAAACGAGATGTCCTCAAGCGAAAAGTCGCCGACTGTGACGCTGAGTTGTTCGACGGCAATCACGGGTCAATCCCAATCGGCCACTCGAGTCGCAGGACGGTCCGGGACGCTTCCCGGGGCGCCAGGCCCCTCACCACCTCTCACCACGGCCAGTTTAACCCACAGCCGGGGCACGGGGCAGCGCAAGCCCCCTCGAATCGACGATTCCGCCTTACCCAGACCCCCCAGCGCGAACATTCACCGCCGCCGGTACAGCACGATCAGCGGGCCTTGCCAGTGGAGTCGCACGCCAGGGGAGGCCGATACGGGAAGGGAGTGAGCGTGCCGTGTGCACCTTCACCCCACCCACTCCCGCACCGGTGGCCCGCGATGACTTCCAACCAATCGGCTCCCACCACCCAGCAACGCATCGAAATCCTCGAGGAACAACTCCGGCAGGCTCAGAAAATGAGCACCATCGGAGCGATCGCCGCGTCGACGACGCACGAGTTCAACAACATACTCACCACGGTGATCAACTACGCGAAGATGGGTTTGAGGAAGACCGACGAGGCAACTCGGGAAAAGGCCTTTACCAAGATCCTGGCCGCCGGACAGCGGGCCGCGAAGATTACCACCGGCATGCTCTCCTACGCCCGAAACAGCGGCGATCGGCACGAACCGATCGACCTGGCCGAGCTGGTCACCGACCTGATGCTGCTCGTCGAAAAAGACCTGCAGACACACCGCGTCGGCCTCGACACTCAGCTCCAGAACGACGTCTTCGCCGCCATCAACACCAGCCAGGTGCAGCAGGTGCTGCTCAACCTGATCATCAACGCCCGCCAGGCCATGCACGACGGCGGGCAGCTGACGATCTCAGTGGCCAACAACACCGACGACGAGATGGCCGAGATCATGGTGGCTGACACCGGCAGCGGGATGCCGCCGGAGACTCTCCAACGGATCTTCGATCCGTTCTTCTCGACCAAGGACGCCGACAGCCAGGGCCAGGGCGGCACCGGGCTGGGACTGTCGCTGTGCCGCGAGATCATCGAGTCGCACCAGGGGCGGATCCGCGTCGAGAGCGCCGTGGGACGAGGCACCCGCTTCACGCTCCGATTCCCCCAGGCCGCCGCACCCTCCTCGGCAGCCGCCTAGTGACCCGTTGAGAAGCGCTGCTGGCGTTCCAGCGGGAGAGAACCGCGAAGCGGTTTCAATCCGTGACCCAGTCGTCGTTCCTCAAACCCAGGGTTTCCACCCTGGGTGTGCAGGGAGCGTGCGAGCGGCGGGTCGACTCAGAACAGACCGCTGAGCGCCAGGATCGTCGCCGCAACGCCCAGGGCCCCCAGCACGATCCACCAGGTCGACTTGCCCTGCCAGGGTGAGTGGAACGACGTGATCCACTCGCCGCACGAAGGACATTGCTCGGCCTCCTCGTAGACGTCCACGCCACACGAGGGACAACTCACGGTTTCGGCCGGGCCGTCCTCGTCCCAGTCCCCCTCGTCCCATCCCGACCCGTCGTCCCAATCGTCGCTCATGGCTGCAGGCTTCAGGACGGGACTCAAGCGGTCGGGGCGGTTACGGACCCAGCAGGTTCGCCAGCCGCCTGCGATGATACGCCAACCGCTCCTCGGATGTCATCGCAGAGAAATCGGGCGCGTCGTCGAATTCGCCCCCCCCGGACCCCCGGACCGCCACGGCCGCTACGCCCGAATCCGGCTCGGTCACCGACACCGATGACGGCAGACTGATCGTCGTCGACTCGCTGCCACCGTAACTCATCACCCCCGTCTCCAGCACCAGGTCGTCCTCCAAAGATCGACGAGGTCGGATCTCCAGCTTTTCGAGCACCGAGTGGTAGGCCCGAACCGCCTCCTGGGGATCCAGCACCCCGTCAACAATCAGCCGCAGGAACTGCACAAACGCCAGCTGGTTCTCGGCGTTGTTGATCTTGCGGCCAAACAACGCCACCCGCGCCCCGTACTTCTGTGCCTCGTGGATCAGCTGGAACGCATCAAGCGTCGTGCCGGCCGAGCCTCCCAGAATGCCGATCACCAGGCCCGGATCGTAATGGACCAACTCCTCGGTCGCAGAAGGGCCGTGGTAGACCATCTTCAGGAACACCGGTCGTGCCGAGCTGGTGACACCCGCCAGCGTGCGGGCGATCAGGTCGTTGATGAAACCCGGCAGCAAGTCCGCTGACACGCAATCGGCCAGGTTGGGGTCGAAGACCTCCAGGAAGTGCCGGAACCCCTTTCGCTCGGCCTCGTCACGGAAAACCCGGTAGGCCTCGATCGTCTCCAGATCGTCGTCCCGGTTGTTGGCAAACGTGACCGAGTAGAGCCCGAGATTGGCTCCGCTGCTCCGCTCACCGGTTTCGCAATCCAGGTGACCACACTGGATGTGGTCGATCGAAGCACTGCGGAACGGCTTCGAGGCCGATTCATGAATCCGACCGCCTCGCACCACATGGATGTCGGTCGTGTCGTTGGCCCGCACCGCCGCGGTCACCTCCGTGCCGTCAAAGATCCGCTCGCGGATCGTCAACTCCTCGTTCGTCGACGCCGACATCAGCATGATGTCGACCAGTTCCGCCTCGACGATCTGCCGCATCATCTCGCGGTACTCGCCCAGCGAACGGAACCCCAGTTCGCTGTCGTGACGTTCCGGAGACCGACCGGGTGCTCCCATCCCGAACGCCATGTCGGCGTCCTTGGCATCGGCCAGGATGAACTCGCGACTGCCCGATGGATCCGCGGCAATCGCGGCCAGCTTGCGGTCGAGCGACTTGAGAGGAGAATCGGTCATCTCTGGGGTCTCTCCCGGGCCCGCCACCAACACTGTGACCGGGCCGACAGGGGCTATTCAGACAGGGCTGCCATCACCCGGTCGGTGATCGCCGAAACCAGTTCCTCGGCAGGCTCGCCGGTACCAACGCCGGTACCACCACCGGTTCCGGACGCCTCGGACGTCGCCGGATCCTGCAGGTAGCCGGGGAACGTCGGAGCCGGAGGGAAGGCCTTCTGAGCCAGGGCCTGGCCACCGTATCCCTCGACAAAGGCCGTGTTGCCGCACAGATCACAATCCTCGTTGTGGAATCGCGGGTCGTCAAAACCCAGCCGCTGCTTCAGATCGAGCAATTCGCGAGTCTGCCGTTCGTCGAAGTAGTTCACGTTGCCCAGCTGCTTGGCCAGCAGCAGGATCCGGCAATACGCGTCCAGGATCTCCGTCTTCCAGTAGGCATCGACCAGGTCCTTGCCGAAGGTGACCGTGCCGTGACTGGCCAGGATGATCGTGTTGGTCCCCTCCAGGAACGGGATCACCGTGTCGGCAAACGTCTGGCCTCCGGGAGTCTCGTAGGGAGCCAGAGGCACCTCGCCCATGAAGACCTCGACCTCGGGCAACACACACTGCGGGATCGGCTCACCGGCCACCGCGAAGGCGGTGGCATGAGGCGGGTGGCAGTGGACGACGGCCCGCACATCCGGACGGTGCTTCATGATCGTCAGGTGCAGCAGCACCTCGCTGGTCCGCTTGCGGCGACCGGAAATCTGGTTGCCCTCCAAGTCCACCGCGCAAATGTCCTCGGGCTCCATGTACCCCTTGCAGATCATCGTCGGAGAACACAACACCTCGTTCTCACCCACGCGGATCGAGATGTTCCCGTCGTTCGCGGCGGCAAAACCCTTGTCGTAAACCCGTCGACCGATCTCGCAGATCTCCTCCTTCAACTCCCGGTCGTGGATCCCTCGGCCCCAGTGGTTCTCGCTCATCGTTTTCCGTGTCCTTTCGCTGGTTGTCTCTTCTTGGCTGCTAAGGGGGTTGTGCGTCAATCGGGTGCGGTGATCATCCGAGATCATCCGAGATCATCCGAGATCATCCGAGATCATCCGAGATCATCCGAGATCATCCGAGATCGATGCTGTCGAGGATCGCGGCGTTGTAGGCGTCCAGTGGCTTCAATTCGGGCAGGAACGGGTTGGACGCCTCGGGGCCCTCGGCAACCGCGATCAGAGCCCCCTGCCCGGCATGCTGCTCGTCGAGCAACACCAGCGGCTCGCCGCGACCGCCGGGCTTACCGGCGAGCCCGTCGTGAGAGAACGGCACGGCGATCAGCCAGGTCGCCCCGACCAGACTCGGGTGACACGTCGACAGGGTCACGTTGCCAATCACTTCGGCGACACGCATCAGTCGGCTCTCCGGCAACTCGGTTTGTGCAATTCCATCACGATCCGGTTTCCGTTCCCGCGACGACTTGGTGTGACGGCCAGTCGGCGGGTGCCTGAGGCGGATCCGCGGCCAGGCAGGTTTCGACGATCTGGCGAGACTGCCAGGCCCCCGAGGCCAACGGACAGGCGACCACCAGGTTGGCTCCCAGCCGGTTCAGCATTCGAGCCGACTCCTCGGCATCACGTACCACCACCGCGCGAACCTCACAACGACGATTCGCCAGGCAGGCGAATCGATGAGGATCGCTGCAGAACACCACGACTCCGGCTCCCTCGGCAGATGACAACCACTCGACTGCGGTCTGGACCGCCGCCTCGAGACCGTCGGATCGCTCCGAAACCACTCCACGCAAATCCGACACGTCCGAACCGCTCAGCAGCAATCGCCAGCCCGTCGCCCGCTGTCGACCGGACGCTTTAGAGGACTCGCCGCACTCCGCAGCGGCCGTCACAGTCAGTTCGTGCTGAGCAATCAATTCCCGGGCCGAAGGCGTCAGGATCGAATCGGCACCGATCCGCAGGTGATGAGACTCCGACGTGAGACTCTCGGCAAGCAGCTCGCCGGTCACCACTCTCTCTACACATACGACCTCCCCCGCAGCACCCACCGCAGAAGCCCCGTCCATCTCCGGAGATTCGGCCGAGCCGGGCAGATCGTCCCTCAGTCGACGCTCGACGGCGGCGATGATCTTCTCGACGAGAGTCGGGTCGGGAGTCATTCGCTGTCGAGTCCTGGGTGAAGAAGTCGGGTTGAGTGTCTGGGATTTCGTGGTCAGGGATCCGGCAGGTGGGAGGTCAGTCGTTGATGATCCCGATGATGCCCCAGCGGGCCGGTGCGTTTTCGGATCCGAGCATGCGTCGGACCGACCGGCCGTCGCTGGTCAACAGCACCCGGTCGCCCAGCCGGCTGCCCACCGCGTCGATGACCACCATCGGATCTCCGTCGGCGGTCGAGCGAACATCGAGTGGCTGCACCAGGATCAACCGTTGAGCCTCGAGCGAGGCGTGCTTGACGGTGGCCGTGGTCCGGCCGATGACGCGACCCCAACGCATCAGATGATCCTCAGGTCATCGACCATCGTACACCGCCGCTGGCGAGTGAATGTCAGCGGGTTGGTCACACCTTCGCCGGTCGGAGTGGCGATGCTGTAAGAGAGGTACCCCTCGCCGCCCAGGCCCAGCCCCGCCATGCTCGGGCCGTTCTTGATGAACAGCGTGGTGTTCATCGCCCGGCCCATCTCGGTCATCGTGCGGACGTTGCGTGAGTGGATCAGGCTGGTGTGCCCGAAACCGTGCTCGGCCTCCAACGACAACTCGATTCCCTCCGACGCGTCACGGCAGCGGACAAAGGGCACGCACGGCATCATCTGCTCCTCGGGAACAAACGGATTGTCCGTCGAGGTTTCTCCATAAAGGATCTGGGTGCCAACGGGGACCTTGACCCCGATCCGCTCGGCCAAGACCTCCGCGTCAGCCCCAACCAGCTCGCGGTTCAATACGTGGTGGCCGCCGGCTTCGGCTGGTGGCGAGAAGGCCACGCCGGCCAGCTGGTCCATCTGGTCGGTCGAAAGTCGGAAGCCGCCGTTGTTCGAGACGGCTTCGAGCAGAGCATCAAAGATCGACTCGACCGCGAAGACCTCCTTCTCTCCAATGCACAACAGGTTGTTGTCGTAGGCGGCTCCCTTGACGATCGAGGCCGCCGCGTTGTCCAGGTCGGCGGTCTCGTCGACGACAACCGGGGGATTCCCCGGTCCGGCTACGATCGCCCGCTTGCGACTGGCCAAGGCGGCCCGGGCCACGCCCGGACCACCGGTGACCACCAGCAACCGCACGCCGCGGTGCTCGAAGATCTCGCCCGCCGTCTCGAGAGTCGGCTCACTGACGATCGTCACCAGGTTCTCGATCCCGATCGCATCCCGGATCGCCCGGTTGAAACGCCGGACACCCTCGCAGGCAATCCGTGCACCCGACGGATGAGGGTTGACGACCAGCGTGTTGCCCGATGCCACCATGTTCACCACGTTGCCGGCGAGTGTCGGCAATGAATGAGTCACAGGGGTGATCGCACCGATGACACCAAACGGAGCATACTCGGTCACGGTCAGGCCGTGGTCACCGGAAACCGCGTCGCAACGAAGGAACTCGGTGCCCGGCACCAGCTTGATGATCTGCAGTTTTTCGATCTTGTGATCGAGCCGACCGATGCGAGTCTCCTCGAGCTCGGCACGACCCAGTTCGTCGCATTGAGACGTACAGATGCGGACCACGCAGGCAATCGCCCGTGCCCGGTCCTCGATCGTCTTGTCCTGCAACTGCCGGAACGCTCGCGACGCAGCGTCCACCGCGTCATCGACCTTCGTGAATACGCCCCAGTCCCCGTCGGCCGAAGCCCCGGAATCCGCCGGCGGCGTAGCACGATTGCCCAACTGGGCCAGAACTTCTTCCACCACTGTGCGCACGGCCTGCTCGTTGGCTTGGATCATCGCATAACCTCTGTTTCTTCAGTTGTCTGTCTTGAGTTCGTATTGCAGCTGGGTTGTGTCGAGTCGGGACTGTGCCATCGCATCAGCGCTTCCCGAATTGCGGATCAACCGGGCACCGGCACCGTGGCGTCTCCCACCTGGACCTGGTCGACGATGCCGACAATGGCGGCGTCGATCGGGAGTTTTTCCGTCTGTGGGGTGAAGCGGGCGCTGGAGCCCTGGACACACAGCACCACCTCGCCCTCGCCGGCACCGACGGTGTCCACAACAATGAACGTGCGACCGGTGCCCTTGAGCTTCACTCGGGTCTTCTCGTCGATCCGTAGCGGCTCGACAATCAGCAGCTTCTGCCCGACCATCGATTCCACCTTTTGGCTCGAAACGATACTGCCGGTGATTTGTGCCATGAACATCGCCGTCGGTCTCCACTCGCTGTCCTGGTTTCAGGCTTCCCCGCCAACCAGCCCGGCCGCCTGCCGGGCCACGATCAGTTCCTCGTTCGTCGGAACCACCCAGGTCGCCACGCGACTCCCCTCCGCGGTGATTTCCGCCTCCCCCTCGGCCTCCGCATTCGCACCCTCGTCGATCTCCAACCCGCACCACTGCATGCCCTCGCAGACCGAGGCGCGGATGCCGACGCTGTTCTCTCCAATCCCACCGGTGAAGACGACCGCGTCGCTGCCGCCCAGTACCGCCATCTGAGACGCCAGGTAGCCCCGGATCGAAGCGACAAAGTGGTCCACCGCCAGGGTCGCCCCCGCATGGCCCTCGCCGGCGGCTTGCTCGAGATCCCTGAGATCACCGCTGAGACCGCTGAGCCCCAACAGGCCGCTGCGTGAGGCGAGGTCGTCGAGGAGCTCCTCGAGACTCTTGCCGGTGGCCCGCATCAGCACCGGCAACGCGAAGGGATCGAAGTCGCCGACACGGTTGTTGTGAGGCAAACCGCTCTGAGGACTCATACCCATGCTCGAAGCACGCGAAACTCCCGAATCGATCGCCGCCAGTGAACTGCTGCCACCCAGGTGACACGAGACCAGCTTCAGGTTCTCACGACCGGTCAACTCGGCCATCCGCGTCGCGATGTATCGGTGACTGGCACCGTGATAGCCCCAACGCCTGACACCGTGCTGCTGCCAGTCCACAGGAACCGCGTAGGCACGCTGAGCGTCGGAAATCGTCTCGTGAAAACCCGTCTCCAGGGCCGCCACCAATGGGATGCTCGGGAACGCACTCTGCAACTGACGCATCGCCGCGACATACGGTGGGTTGTGGGCCGGGGCCACGTCCGACAGTGATTCCATCCGCTCAAGCAGGACCTCATCGACCAGGCGGACTCCCGAGAGGTCCGAGGCGAAGACCGCCTTGAACCCGATCGCGGCTACCTCCTCGACTCCCCCCAGGCAACCGCTGTCGGGGTCGACCAGGGCGTCCAGGCACAGGCCCACCGCGGCGGCATGATCTGTGACCGTTACCCGCGACTCGACCACGCCCGAACCGCTGCGGCCATCCGAAGTGATCTCGATCGATACGCAACTGCTCTCACCCCCGATGCGATCGATCGCACCGCGGGCCAGCTGGTGTTCACCGTCGAGGTCGTACAGCCGGAACTTGAAGCTGGTCGACCCAAGGTTGGCGACGAGGACTTTCATGGTTCGATCCCTCAAACCTCCCAGTACCGGTTTCAGGAAACAAACATCTCGATGAGCCCGTCGGCGGGTCGCGCGATCACGTGAGCGGAGATCAGCTCGCCGACGGCCGAGGCCGCCTGGGCTCCTGCATCCACCGCCGCCTTCACACTTCCCGTGTCACCCTCGACAACCGAAGTGATCCAGCCGCTCGCCAATGTCACGCTGCCCGAGATCGTCACGTTGGCCGCCTTGACCATCGCGTCGGCGGCCTCGGTATGAGCCACCACGCCAAGAGTCTCGAGCAATCCAATCGATGTACTACTCATCTCAGTCTCTCTCTTTCAGGCCCCCGCAGGGGCACAGGGTGAACTGCCGCCAGGTGCCCGGAACGCCGACCCGAACGCCGACCCGAACGCCGACCCGAACGTCACACGACACAAGGCCGTAGACCCCCAGACCACGTCCCGGACCAAGCCCAGGAGGCCGAACCCCCAAGGGACACCGCCGGAACAACCGGTCCGACGACCGGAGGCCGGATCAGTCGGTTCAGTCGGAAGAGGGCAGCATCGATTCGAGTTCGTCGTGCGGGCGAGGAATCACCTGCACGCTGACCACCTCGCCAACCTTGCTCGCGGCACTCGCGCCCGCGTCAACGGCCGCCTTGACCGCCGCCACGTCGCCGACCAAAAAGCCGGTCACCAGGCCGCCGCCGACCTGACGCCAACCCCGCATCTCGACGTTGGCCGCCTTGAGACTCGCATCGCACGCTTCGATCAGGCCCACAAGGCCCCGCGTCTCGATCATTCCCAACGCTTCCATTTTCTTAGCCATCGCTCATCTCTCCTGTTTCTCAATCACGGTGTACTGCGAACGGCAACATGCCGCTCGACTCTTTGATCGTTCGCCTCTGGTTCTTCCTGGTCGCTCTCGCATGTTCGGTTCGTGGCCCCCCCCGCCCCGTCTCCAGGACCCGAGTGGCCGGTGGCCAGTTCCACTCCCCTCAAGACGCCTCCCTGGAGTCGCAGGCACACCCAGACGAGAGCTGTAGCCGCACCCGGCTTGCCGATGACAGGTTCACCGCGTTGCCCTCGTCGGTGTCGATGTGGACCTCGAGCCGAATCTCATCACCGGCCCGAACCACCATGTCCTCCAAGACACTCGTGCAACCGGACGACTCGACACGCAACTGCATCGAATCACCCGCCTCGACCCCGTAATGGGCCAGGTCCGCCGGGCCCATGTGCACGTGACGCATCGCACGAATCAGGCCCGATTCCAACTCGACCGATCCCCGCGGACCCACCAGCAGGCAGCCGGGTGTGTCGTGGTGATCCCCACTGATCCGGATCGGCAATTCCAGGCCCAGGAACACGCCGTCCGTCAGTGACAACTCGACCTGAGTGGCCCCACGGCAGGGACCCAACACGCGGACACTCGGGAGCATCCGGCGGCGAGGACCTACCACGGCGACAGTCTGGTGAGCCGCAAAGAAACCCGCCTGGTACAACTCCCGGTCGACCTCCAACTCCGCACCCGGCCCAAACAACTCCTCGAGATGCTCCGGCGACAGATGGATGTGGCGAGCCGAGACGTTGACGATCAGGGGATTGGGAGCCCCGCCGGTCGGATCGGCAGGGGTCGGGGCAGGGCTGCGACGCAGGACCTCGCGGACCAACGCCTCGATCTCGATCCGACCCAACTCGGCAGGGATCTGTGTCATGGCACTCATCGGGACGACCCCGTCGCTTCCACCGCCGGGGCCACCACTGCAGCCGGGTCCGAAACGGCCGTTGAAGACAACTCCGATTCGACCACCGTCAAGACCACACCCGCAG
>CAUZEQ010000079.1:0-16816 GCA_963578885.1 Planctomycetota bacterium | reverse complement strand
GTGGCTCATGGTCTCACCGGGCGTCTGGATCATGCTGATCCTGGCACTCATCGTGGCGCTGATGCTCCGCTACACCGTCTTCGGCCGCCACGTGTTCGCGATCGGGTCCAACGAAGCGACCGCGAGACTGTGTGGCATCAACGTGATCCGCACGCGGATCCTCGTCTACACGCTCGCGGGGGTGTTTATCGGAGTGGCCGGGCTGTACCAGTTCACGGTGCTCGGTGGTGAAGGTGACCCGGTCTCGGGTTTGGGCCTGGAACTGAAAGTGATCGCCGCGGTGGTCATCGGCGGAGGCAGTCTCAGCGGCGGACGCGGCAGCGTTCTCGGCACGCTCTCGGGAGCCTGCATCATTACCGTGATCCAGCACGGCTGCGTGCTGATCGGAGTGCCCGACCACTACCAAGACATCCTGATCGGATTGATCATCATCGCCGCAGTCACAATCGACCAACTGCGGATCCGGCTCCAGTCCAAGTGAACCCGATGGACAGTCCCACACCCACTCTGCCGGTCAGCTACCAGGATGTCCTGGACGCGGTCCCCCGGGTCCGCGAAGTCCTCGCACCCACGCCGTTATTCGAATGGCCGGGACTGGGACAGCTCTTTGGCGGTCGCTTCCTGGCCAAGCACGAAAACCACCAGCCGGTGGGTGCTTTCAAGGTGCGGGGGGGGATCAACCTGGTCGCCACGCTCGATGACGCACAACGCAAAGCCGGCCTAATGGGCTGCTCGACCGGAAACCACGGCCAGTCGCTGGCGATGGCCGCCGCACGGGCCGGAATCGAATGCACGATCGTGGTGCCCGAAGGAAACAACCCCGGCAAGACCGAGGCGATGCGGCGTCTCGGAGCCACGGTGATCGAGCAGGGAGCCGATTTCGACGAGGCCCGTGAATTCATCGAACGTGAGCTCGCTGATTCCTCAGCCCGCTACATTCACTCGGCCAACGAACCGGCATTGATCGCCGGAGTGGGGACGATGGCGGTTGAGATCTTCGAGGAATGCCCCGCACCGGATGTGATCCTGGTGCCGATCGGACTGGGCAGCGGGATCTGCGGCACCGGACTGGTCGCGAGGGCCGTTGCGCCGGACACCCGGGTCATCGGCGTGCAGGCCGAAGGGGCCTCGGCGGTCGCCCAAACCTGGCGCAGCGGCCAATGGACCACCACAGAACGGGCCGATACGTGGGCCGAGGGAATGGCGACGCGGGTGCCCGCCGAGATGACTCTTGAGATCATGCGCGAAGTGGTCGACGACGTGTTGCTGGTCTCAGATCACGACCTTCGACGAGCCTGCCACACGTATCTCGATGTGACGCACAACCTCGTCGAAGGAGCCGGAGCGGCCTCACTGGCCGCCGCGGTCGCTCACCGCGATCGCTTCGCCGGGCAGACGGTCGTCGGGATCGTCTCGGGAGGGAATCTCGATCCCGCAGAACTCCCCGAGACGCTGGCTCACGAACCGTTCTAGCCCCAGGGACTGGCTCCGTGCGAGGCGCAGCCGAGGAGGTGCCTGTCCCCGGTTCGCAGGACGCCGTCCGCACTCGGGACAGGCACCCTGCTCGGCTGCGCCTCGCGATGAGCCAGTCCCTGATCACCCTGATCACCCTGATCACCCTGATCACCCTGATCAGGCCGCTTGGGAATAAGTCGTCTCAGCCACCTCCTCCTCGTCAGCCTCCTCGATCAATCCGCCGAGGAACCCGACCAGGTGCTTGGTGCGAGTCTCATGCTGCAGCTTTTTCAATGCCTTCGACTCGATCTGCCGGATCCGCTCGCGGGTCACCTTGAAGATCCGACCGGTCTCCTCAAGCGTGTAGCTGTACCCATCACCCAGCCCGTAACGCAGCTTGATGATCTCACGCTCGCGAAACGTCAGGCTCTTGAGCACGTGGGCAATCTTGTCGCGCAACATCTCGCGACCAGCCGCCTCGATCGGGTTCCCCTCCGAAGAGTCCTCGAGCAACTCACCGAAGCTGCCGTCCTCGCTCTCGCCGACCGGAGTATCGAGGCTGACCGGGTGACGCCAACTCTTCATGATCCGCTCGACCTCGTCGATGGTCATCCGTGCGGCCTTGGCCAGCTCCTCGGGCGATGGATCTCGACCGGTCACCTGCCGGATCTTCTCGGCCTCGGACTTCAATGACGAGATGCTCTGGAACATGTGCACCGGGATCCGGATCGTGCGGGCGTGATCGGCCACGGCGCGGGTGATGGCCTGGCGAATCCACCAGGTGGCATACGTCGAGAACTTGTACCCGCGGCGGTACTCGTACTTCTCCACACCCCGCATCAGACCTGCGTTCCCTTCCTGGATCAGGTCCAGGAAGCTCAGGCCGCGGTTGCGGTATTTCTTGGCGATCGAGACGACCAGCCGGAGATTGCCACTGGAGAGTTGTTGCTTGGCCTCGGTCCAGTGCTCGAACCGCCTGACAATCTCCTGGACCCGATCGATGAACTCATCGACGGGCTCCAGCGTCATCAATTGCAGTTCTTCGAGTTCACGCTCACAGAGTCGGCGTACCGACGCATTGCTGCGTCCCTTCAGCTGCTTGACCTGCAGCTTGAGACTCCGGAACCGGTCAACCAGCTGCTGCATGCGCTTCTGCAAGGGCTGCAGCCGCGATGTCCTCAGGCTCAACTCCTCGCACAACGACGCCATCTTGCGTCGTCGAAGCAGCATCTGTTTTCCGAGCTCGCCGCGGCGCTTCCGCGTCGTGCCCCGTTCGGCCAACTCGCGGTAGTCCCGCTCGTTGTCCTGCATCAACAGCTTCACCGTCCGCAGGTTCGCCTGCATCCGGCCGATGATCTGTTCCTTCTGAACGCTCTCGGTCTCCGAGGTCCTCAACGTTCGTTCAAACGGCAGTTCGCCGGCCTGGACCTTTTCCAACGTCGCCACCGCGTGGTGCAGTGCGAAGTCGGATTCGAGAATCGTGCGACGGAGCCGCTTGCGGGTGATCTCGATCCGCTTGGCCAGGAAAATCTCACGCTCGCGACTCAACAACGGGATGCTGCCCATCTGGCTGAGATACATGCGGATGGGGTCGCGTGAGGTGACCGGATTCTCGGGCACCAGCAGTTGGCTCTCGGCTTCCTGCCGCGCCAGCTGCTTGCGTTGCATTTCGGCAACCACCGTCGGGTCATCCCGCAGCGGAAGACCGGTTTCTTCCAGCATCATCACGAGGCAATCGATCAGCGACGCGTCACCACCTTCATCGGGCAGGTACTCATCGACCTGCTGAAACGTGAAGAACCCCCGCTCGGTCGCCTCGGCAAGCATGGCCTGAAGCGGACTGTCAAAACGATGCACGAATGGACTCCTTCCATGGAATTCACGAGCGTGCAGTTGCCATCGGCAGCGGCCGACGTGCCGTAA
This sequence comes from Planctomycetota bacterium, assembly GCA_963578885.1. Classification (GTDB taxonomy): domain Bacteria; phylum Planctomycetota; class Planctomycetia; order Planctomycetales; family Planctomycetaceae; genus UBA8437. The sequence continues at coordinate 13,438 of CAUZEQ010000079.1, read as the reverse complement.
CCCACACCGCACCCCAAGGTGCTCACAAAGCAGCGGGCTCTCACCGACAGCATCCTTGCTCTTGTTGACAGGGCCGCCGTGCAGACGACCTTGCCGAGAACCACATCGACCGGCCTGGTGTCTCTGGCCTTCCTGGCCTGCCAGAACCGCTCGAATCACAAGGCGGCGACACTACCAGAAACTGCCAACTCTCCCACACAGAATCCCCACAATCAGAAAAGTTTGCCCGGTTTTCTGATATCACACCAAGACCGGCTCGTCGCACACCGAAATGGCAACGGCACCTGACCGTTAGCTTCACTACGACACCACTCACAACAGCACCGCTCGTCTCGGGCCACCCACACCGCCGATCCTCTCCGAAGACCCCCCTGCCCCTCCCCTGCCCCTGCCTCCGCCCCTGTTGTGCCCCGCATCCGAGCCGCTCATGAACCACTCGCATCCCGTCTCCGCCGCCGTCCGCTACACTCACCGGCCGTGCTTCGGACCATGCACCCTGACGGTGCTGGCAATGCTGCTGGCCGGGTCCCGGGCACCTGCGGCCACGATCTACGTCGACAACCTCCGCGGCCGAGACATCTGCCGCGGGACGGTTTCCGAGCCGATCGGCCGCGTCTCGGGCCCCGTCCGCACGCTCGACCGAGCCGTTGCCCTGGCCGGACCCTCGGATACGATTCACCTGGCCAACACCGGCAGACCCTACTCCGGCGACCTGCGACTCTTCGGCCGACGCCACAGCGGCATCGCCGTGCTCCCCTTCCGAGTCATCGGCAACGGAGCAGTCCTCTCCGGAGCCAAGCCGGTCCCGGCCGCCAGTTGGCGATCAGTCGACGGACTCTGGCAACTGGCCCCGCGACGCAAGGGACGCTTCCTGCTGCTCCGCGACGGAAAGCCCCTGCCCCGCCACACGCTCCCTCGCAACGGACCGGCTCCGACACTCGAATCGATCCCCGACGGTCATTGGGGCGTGTGGAGAGGCAAGATCCACTACCGCACCAGCGAACTGCTCGACACCGGTATCGCCCAGCTCGCGATCGCCACCGGTGACTGCGGCATCACGCTGTTTGCCGTGCGGCACGTGCAGATCGAAAACCTCATCGTGCAACACTGGCGACTCGACGGCATCAGCGCACCGGGACTCTGCTTCGACGTCGTACTCAAGAATGTCGTCTGCAGAGAAAACGGGCGAGCCGGACTGGTCGTCTCGGGGACCTCGCAGATCCGAGGCGAGACGCTCGAACTCACAGACAACCTCGAGCACTCGCTGCTGATCGAGAACTACGGGCTGGCCGACGTGGTCGACGGCAAGTTCAGCAAGCCGCCGACACTCAGTCCCTAGCCGCCGGGACCTCGTCCTCTCCCGGCTCCCCCGGCTCCCTCTCGACCTCGGTCACATCCCTCAGCCGCAGCCCCGTCCGCTGCAGGTACCACAGGCCCACCAGGGTCACGGGGATGTACTGCCAAAGGTGATAGTAGATCGACGCGGCGACGGTGACGTTGGGATCCACATCATAGAGCGCCAGCACCGCGGTGAAGCACCCCTGGATCACACCGACGTAACCCGGTGGAGCCGGCAACAGGATCACCACCGCGATCACTCCCACCACGACCAGCGACGGTGAAAACACCTCTTCGGCTCCCAGCGTCTTCAGCGACACGTAGACCATCAGCCCCATCACGAACCACTTGGCCACCGATGCGGCGACGATGCCCAGGGCCAGCCGAGGCCGTTTCAGAGCACCCAGCCCGCCGGAGGCCGATCTCAGCAACTCGAGAAGTCCCGACCTCCACTTCGCAGGCAGGAACACCAGGCAGCGGTCCAGGATCCACTCGACCAATCGCAGGCACCGCTTCGCCTGGAACACGAACACCACCGCCGCCAACAACAGCAGCCCGGTCAGCACCGCCAGGGCTACAGCGGCCTGCTGGTACTCGCCCGGCAGCGAACGACCGCTGAGCAGTCCGACGCCGAACAGAGACAGGATGGCCACGAGGTCGAAGAGGCGTTCGAGGATCACCGTCGAGAGCACCGCGGCTCGGGGAACACCACGCGTGCGACCCAGTACGTGCACCCGGACCAACTCGCCCAGGTGGGCCGGCAGGATGTTGTTGGCCATGAAGCCGATCATCAGCGGACCGGCCACATCACGCACCCGCAACGACACCACCGGTTCCAGCAGCAGAGTCCACCTCCACGCCTTCAGCGCGAAGAACACGAACAGCAGGACTCCCATCACCGGGGCCAGCGACCAGTTGGCACCCGACAGCACGCCCCCGACCGTCGACCAGTTGACCGTCCGCAGGGCATACCACAGGCAGCCGCCGGCCACCAGGACCCCGGGCAGCAGCTTGATCAGTTGCCAGGTTGCCCGCCGACCGCCAACCATCGGACCTCTATACTCGTCGTCGGATTGAGAACATCGAGACAGGGCCGGGCACCCCGCGCCCGGTCTCGATCGGGCCCGCTCGGTCACTTCCTCTTCATTACGACAATCCGACCCCGTCCGCAGAATCGTCTTGTCAATTGCGCGGCCGGATTCTATGTTGACGGCTGCTTCGAGGTCCATGCGGACTCAACAGCGGCACAGGATGTGCCCCGCCGCGGACGTCTCGGCACAAAGGCAAGGACGCCCGCCGATGAGCGCGTTGAAGCTGTTCCGACCGCAGCCGGACATCTCCCCCGGCGAATCCACAGACCCGCACCCGGTCATCTACTCGATCTCCCGAGTAGATGACCGGGTGCGGCTGCCAGTTCGCGCGGCCTATCAACAGGCTACCCTGGCCCGCGCGCGGACCATCCATGCCAATCGAACCTGCCCCGAGTGCGGTCGGACGACAGTGGTACCGCTAGAATTTACTGACGCGACACTCAGCCGCAATCTGATGCCGGTGCCGGGCACCGCCACCCTGGCCGGCTTTGCCTGCCACGGCTGCGGAGCCGAGTGGTCGCTGTAGGGCACCCGCCCGGCGGCTGGCGACCGCCAAGGCCCCTCGTTATGCTGACCCCGTTCTGACCTCAGGGCGGGAGCGGCAGATGGCCAAGGTGCTGATCATCATCGGTGACGCCACCGAGTGTCTCGACACGATGTACCCCTACTTCCGGATCGCCGAAGACGGCTATGAGGTCGTCGTGGCGGCACCCGAAAAACGGCTCTACCACATGGTGCTCCACGAGATCCCGCCGGGGTCCGACTGGGACATCACCCGGGAAACCGCCGGCTATCACCTCAACAGCGACATCGCCTTCCGCGACGTCGTCGCCGAAGACTACGCCGGGCTGTTCGTCTCCGGCGGCCGGGCGCCGGAATACCTCCGCTACGACCAGGACCTGCTGTCGCTGACCCGGCACTTCTTCGAGGCCGACAAGCCGGTCTGCAGCGTCTGTCACGGGATCGAGATCATCGCGGCGGCCGATTGCATCCGCGGCAAGACAATCACCACCGTCGCCAAGTGCGCACTCGATGCGACCACCGTCGGAGCCGAATACGTTGACCAGGCCTGCGTGATCGACGGCAACCTCGTCTGCGGCCGGACCTGGCACGACAACACGCCGATGATGAAAGCCTTCATGGAACTGCTCAATGACCAGAACCCCGACCGCTGATGTGTCGAGACTGACCGGCCTCGCACTGTTCCTATGCTGCCTGCTCACAGCAGACTCGGCCCGCGCCGGCGACTGGCCGCAGATCCTGGGCCCCGACCGCAACGGCCGCGCCCGCGGCGAGACCCTGGCCGAATCGTGGCCCGCGAGCGGTCCCCGGGTCGCCTGGAGCCACACGGTGGGTTCGGGATTCTCCGGAGTCGCCGTGTCCAAAGGACGCGTCTTCATCTTCGACCGCGAAGGGGACCAGGAACGCGTCACCGCGCTGGTGGCCACCACCGGCAAGCGGATCTGGCAGAGAGGCTTCAAGGCAGCCTTCGTGCCCGCCTACGTCAACGACAACGGACCCCGCTGCGTGCCGACCGTGCACGAGAACCGGGTCGTGGTCTTCGGCGCCCAGGGAGGACTCCACTGCCTGGACGTCGCCACGGGCAAGCCCGCCTGGAGCCACGACACGATGGAGCTGTTCAATTCGAAACGAGCCTTCAAGGGTGAACCGCCCGAGGGGTACTTCGGCAAGGGCAGCTCACCGGTCATCGCCAACGGGCTGGTGATCGTCAACGCCGGGGGCGCCGAAAAGAACGCTGGTGTGGTCGCCTTCAGGCTCAGCGACGGCACGCTCGCCTGGAAGTCGACCAACGTCCGCGCCAGTTACTCCTCGCCCATCCTCGCCACCATCGGCGGCAAGGCCCAGGTCATCTTCGCCGCCAGGCTCAATGTCGTCTCGCTCGACCCCAAGACCGGAAAGGAGCTGTTCCGCTTCCCCTTCGGCCGCACCGGCCCCACCATCACAGGCGCCACGCCGGTTGTCCTGGGTGACCAGGTCTTCATCACGGCCAGCTACGGATTCGGGGCCGTGATGGCCAACGTCGCAGGTGACAAGATCAAAGAGACCTGGCGCAGCGACGACATCCTCTCGAGCCAGTACACGACCGCCATCGCCGAGGGCAACCGGCTCTACGGCATCCACGGACGACAGGACGTGGGTGCGGCAGCACTGAGGTGCGTCGAGGCCGCTACCGGAAAGGTGGCCTGGGAAGAGACCGGGTTCGGATACGCCACGCTGATCGCAGCCGACAAGAAGCTGCTGATCCTGAAGACCAATGGCACCCTCGTGCTCGCTCGACTCTCACCAACCCGCTACCAGGCTCTCGCCACCGCCAAGGTGCTCACCGGAACCGCCCGCGCGTTGCCGGCACTGGCCCAGGGACGGCTCTACGTCCACAACAGCCGGACGCTGAAGTGCCTCGAAGTCGGCCGGGCCACGAAGTGAACCGGGTCATATCCTGCCTGACCAACAGCTACGGACGCTTCGGCGCCCAGGCGGCCATCGAAATGGTCCGCGATGCAGGGATCGAGTGGATCGAGCTGCCGATCCGGACCACCGGCTCCGATTCGATCTTCGGCGATGAGCCACTGCTGAGCGACCAGGCCACCACCGATCAGCTCGCCGACCTCGCCGGCCGACTCGCCGACCACGACGTGCGACTCTCCAGCTGCAACGTCACCAGCGGCAACCCTCTGGACCCCGACGTCCTGGCCGTCACGCTCAGAAAACTCGACATCGCCGCCGACCTCGGCGTCGGGCTGGTCGTCGGAGGTGCCGGCGAGGCCGACAGCGACGAGGACCTGCAGTCGCTCTACGGGCAGCTCCGGCACATCGGCGACCACGCCGCAAAACTCGGGCTGATCTACTGCTTCGAAACTCATCCGGGGATCTGCCAGGACCACGGCGGGATGATCGACACGATGCATGAACTCGAACATCCCTCGCTCAGGATCAACTTCGACACCGCCAACATCCTCTACTACAACCAGCCGATCAACGGCGAGATCGCACTGGCCAAGGTCTGCCCGTGGGTCTCCCACATGCACCTCAAGGACTCCCACGGCGAGTTCCACGACTGGTATTTCCCCGCACTGGGTCACGGCGGAGCAGTCGACTTCGTGCGGGTGCTGGAACTGACAGAGGTCTGCGGCTTCGAAGGCCCCTACAGCCTCGAGATCGAGGGAATCGAGGGCGAGGGCGAATTGACTCTCGAAACCACCCACCAGCGGATCGTCGACAGCGTCGAACACCTCAAGACCTGCGGCTACTTTGACTGATCTCAACCGACGATGCACCAGGAGCAACCTGCCATGACGCTCTTTCGCACCCTCTCGATCATCGGCCTGGCCGCGGTTCTTTCCTCACCGGCCCCGGCCGCGGGCAACAAGTACAACCACGTCACCCACGGCCCCATCCTCGGACGACTCAGTGCCCACGGCATCGGCATCTGGGCCCGCACGCTGAGGACCGGGCACTTTGCCGTTCGCTACGGCACCGCAACGGGCCGGCTCGACCGGCAGACCAAGCCCGTCGCCACCCGGCTCGAACGAGACAACACCGGCTGGGTGCACATTACCGGTCTCGAGGCCAACACCAAGTACTACTACCAGCTGTTCATCCCCGAACAGACCGGGCTGACCGGAAAACGGGGCTCGTTCCGCACGATGCCCGACTCGAAACAGATGCTCGATGCCAAGCTCAACCCGCGTGGACTGTTCAACTTCAGCTTCGAATTCGCCTGCGGCAACAATCAGAATCCCGGCCACAGCAACGGGCCGGGGTTGCCGACGTTTGCCACGATGCTGCGGCAGGTCAAGGACCGGGTCAATTTCGCCATCCTCAACGGCGATTGGCTCTATGAATCGAGACGAGAGTTCCAGCCCGGCCAGTGGCTGAAGCAGGTCGACGTCCCCGAGGGGGACACTCCCGACGTGGTCCGGGTCGCTCCCTCGATCGTCGGCGTCTGGCAGAACTACAAGCAGTTCCTCGAACAGGGACAGCACCTGGCGACCTGGCACCGCCACGTGCCCAGCTTCTTTACCTACGACGACCACGAGATCCTCAACGACGTCTGGGGCGCCGGGTCGCCGGGGCTCAGAGACCGCCGGGCGGTGTTCCGAGATGTCGGAGTGCGAGCCTGGTACGACTACCTCGGCTGGAGCAACCCGACCGGGTTTCCTCAACCGGTCCACTTCGGACGCGGCAAGGTCCGCCGGGGAAAAAGCGTGATCCAAGACGACTCGGCCGATTTCACCAAGCTCGATCTCAAGCAGGTCAACAACCTGCACATCCACTGGGGCACCGCGACCGACGGCATCAACGACAACTCGCTCGATGGAGTCGGAGGCACACCCAACGCCGGGGTCTATCGCATCGTCAAGGTGCTCGGCAAGCACCGCATCAAGGTCTTTCCCGAGACCGAGCTCGATGAGACGGTCTCGTACTCGATCGGTCGACGTTCGTACTACCGCATCCGCGTGTCCAACTGCGACCTGTTCTTCACCGACACCCGCGGCCAACGGCAGATGCACGACACCCGCGACCCCGCCAAGAAGGGACTCTCGATGCTGGGGCCGATCCAGCGCGACTGGTTGCTCGAAGGGGTCCAAAACAGCGATGCCGACTTCATCTTTGTCATCTCCAGCGTCAACTTCATGGTGCCGCACGTCGGCGGGGGCAAGGTCCGAGCTACCAACAAGGACGATGCCTGGACGGTGTTCTACGACGAACGAGAAAAACTGATCAACGCCTGGGACAAGCTCGACAAACCGGTCTTCGTACTCACCGGGGACCTGCACAACTCCTTTGTCTGCAAGATCACCGACAATGTCTGGGAATTCGCCTCCGGTCCCCACAACTCGAACAACCACTGGGTCAGCGACGAGGGCGATCGGCCGGCCAACGGGCGGTTCCAGTACGGACCCCGCGCGGTGGACATCCGCTGGAGCAGCCACTTCCGGGCCGATATCCCCCGCTTCAATCTCAGGCACCCCTACTACTGCGTCGTCCAGCTCAACAACGTCTACAACAACCCGATCGAACCCGACGGGACCCGCTGGATCGCCTACCCCCGGCCCCAGGTCATCTTCCAGTACTACCACGGCAAGACCGGACACCTGGCCTACGCCGAATCGGTGCTGGCTTCGCCGAGAAAGACCCCGGCCAAGGCCAACGGCAAGGACGAGCCTCCTGATGAATAACGAGAAGTGCAGGGGTCTGACGCCGCCCCAGTTTGGTCTGTTTCCCCTGGAGCGCCCCGCAGGCGGGGCCTGACCCCTTTATTCCGACCGCCATCTCTCGCGGCACGGGGCCAGACTCCGAGCTCTTCGACAGGCTGCTCGCGCAGGGACACACGATGAAGATCACCGATGTGCGGGCCTGCCAGCCGATCGCCGATTCGTCGCCGCAGGACTGGCGGACGACGATCGGCCAGATCCTCATCGCCATCGACACCGACGCCGGGCTGACCGGCTACGGAGTCGGCGGTGGGGGTGCCGCGGGGATCCACGTGATCCAAGCCGAACTCAAAGCGGCGCTCATCGGCCGAGACCCCGGCCCGGTCGAGGAGATCTGGGACGACCTCTTTGAGCTGATGCTCCCCTATGGCCAAGCGGGGATCGCAGTCATGGCCCAGAGCGGCATCGACCTCGCGCTGTGGGACCTCCGCGGCAAGGAGGCCGGAGTCCCGGTCGCACAGCTGCTTGCCGGAGACTCCCCGGCACGCATCGGGCAGCCGCTGCCGACCTACATCACGGTCTGGGAGGAGTTGGCCGAGGCCCACGCGGCGGGACATCGGGCCTTCAAGCTGCACGTCGAACGCACCGCCGGACCCGACCGGGTGGCACGCGTGATTGCCAGCGTCAAAGACGCCCGCGAACTGGTCGGACCCGGCGTGCCGCTGATGGTCGACGCCTGGATGAAATGGGATCTCGGGACCACGCTGGCAGTCGCCGAGGGTCTCGAGGGGCTGGGGGTCGAGTGGATCGAGGAGCCTCTGCCGCTCTTCGACATCGACGGCTACCGCACACTGGCCAGGGAATCGGCGATTCCGATCGCTGGAGGGGAACACGAATACACGGCCCGGGCATTTCAGCACCTCATCGATGAACGACTTCACCAGGTGCTGCAGCCGGATGTCTGCTGGTGCGGCGGGTTGACCGAGCTGGTCAAGATCTACCGGATGGCCCAGGGGACCGGCATTCGAGTCTGCCCGCACCGTGGCTCGGAACTCTGGGCCCTGCACGCCCTGGCGGGGCTCGACCCCGACCCGCTGCCCGAATCGGGTCGGCCGTGGATGACCTGGGTCGGAGGCCAACCGCCGATCATCGACGGCACGGTCACGCTGTCGGATCGAGCCGGACTGGGAGTAGAAATCGACGAGGCGAATCTGCCGGGTCTGGGCTAGCCCGCCTGCGGCGGGTTGAAGAACTCGGACCCTGGGGTCAGACGCCGCCCACCGGGGGGTTTGCTCCACCTGTCGCGTTCCGCAGGCGGGGCCTGACCCCTTCTTCGAGTTGCAGCGGGTGCTGGTTGAAAAGGGGTCAGGCCCCGCTTGCGTGCCGTCCTGGGTGGAGCGGGACTTTCTGTGGGCGGCGTCTGACCCCGTCCCATCCCCGAACTTGTGTTTTTCAACCCGCCGCAGGCGGGCTAGGCACCGAACAGCTTCGAGCGAATCCCCATCCGGTGCAGCCAGAACTGGGCCAACACGCAAAGCGTAGCGGTCCCGTAGCGAATGCTCCGCCACAGGTTGATGCTCGAGGCTTCGTCGAAATACCGCACCGGCACCGGGATGTCGCCCAGCTTGAACCCGAAGTGAACCGCCTGGGCCAGGAACTGGCTGTCGAAAACGAAGTCGTCCGAGTTCACCTCAAACGGGATCGTCTCCAACACCTCGCGTCGGTAGGCCCGGAACCCGCTGTGGAAATCGCCGAGGTTCTGTCCCAGTGCGACGTTTTCGATCGTCGTCAGCACCCGGTTGGCAAGGTACTTCCACCGCGGCATCCCTCCGGCCAGAGCCTCGCGGCGGGTCCGAATCCGAGACCCCAGCACGCAGTCACAGACGCCCAGCCTCAGCACTTCGGTGGCCACGCTCAGCAGGCGAGCATCGTACTGGTAGTCGGGGTGGATCATCACAATCACCTCGGCCTCCGATTCCAGCGCCCGCCGGTAGCAGGTCTTCTGGTTGGCCCCGTAGCCGCGGTTGGTCTCGTGGGTGATCACGGTCAGGCCCAGCCGGGTGGCGATCTCGACGGTGTCGTCGGTGCTGTGATCGTCGACCAGGATCACCTCCTCGATGCTCTCACGCGGAAGGTCGGCGACGGTCCGCTCGAGCGTGCTGGCCGCGTTGTAGGCGGGCATCACGACCACCGTCCGCACCGACTCGGGCACAGCTGGCTCTTCGAGCGTCACGCTGTCACTGTGTTGCTGGGCATCCATCCCGCCATTCTGGTTCAGGCCCGCGCGGAGGGACAACCCCCTGCCTGGGTGAACCCGCCTGCGACATCGTCCGCCGCGCCGGTTACAATGGTCGCGCCGGTCACAGCGGGACCCACCCAGGATACCCTCCGATGCCATTCACAGCCCGTCTCCCCATCGTACTCACCACGCTGGCACTGCTGCTGAGCCTCGGTCCTGCTCTGCACGCCGCCGAAGCAGTCGCCCCGCCGGCGGCCGACACGGCCACCTGGCAGGCCGGCGTCGCACGCACGGTGATCACGCCCGAGAAGTACATGTGGATGTCCGGCTACGGAGGTCGCTCGAAACCGGCCGAGGGCAAGGTCCATGACCTGTGGGCCAAGGCCGTTGCACTCAGAGACCCCACCGGCAAGACCGCCGTCTTTGTCTCCACCGACCTGATCACCGTCCCGATCAAGATGGTCGCAGCGGTGATGGAAGAGATCACTCGCAAGCACGGACTCGGGCGATCCGAGGTGATGTTTACCTGCTCGCACACGCACTGCGGACCCGCTCTCGACGAAATGCTCAGCTACATGCTCGACATGAAGGAACCCGACTGGAAACAGGTGCGCTCGTACCAGAAGACCCTCGACGCCAAGCTCGTCGACTTGATCTCCTCGGCCGTCAAGGACCTGCGGCCCGCAGCCGTCTCGTTCGGCAACGGCCGCTGCCACTTCGCCGCCAACCGGCGTGCCCCCAAGGGCATCGGACCCTACGACCACGATGTCCCGGTGCTGAGGATCGGATCCGCCGATGGTCAGACCCTGCGGGCCGTCATCTTCGGCTACGCCTGCCACAACACGGTGATGAGCTACTACAAGTGGAGCGGCGACTATGCCGGATTCGCTCAACTCTATCTCGAAGGTCGACACCCCGGCACCACCGCGCTGTTCTTTACCGGATGCGGAGCCGACCAGAACCCGCTGCCCAGGCGTCGAGAAGAACTCGCCGCGAAGTACGGCCGCATGCTCGGTGTCGCCGTCGATCAGGTCCTCCACGGCAACACCACCAAGGTCTCCGGACGCATCGCCACGCGGTTCGAACACATCGAACTCGCCTTCGACAACCTGCCCAAGAAGGAGGCTCTGCTGGAGGTCCAGAAAACCGGCAGCCGATACAACCAGGCCTGGGCCGGCAACCTGCTGAAGCAGTACGAGGTCTACGGTCGACTTCTGCCGACCTACCGCTATCCGATCCAGTCGTGGCAGATCGGCTCGAAACTGACCTGGGTCGCACTGGGGGGCGAGGTGGTCGTCGACTACGCCGTCCGGCTGAAGAAAGAGCTGGGCCACTCCGGCGACGACCGCTCGGTCTGGGTCACCGGATACGCTAACGACGTCATGGCCTACATCGCATCGGAACGTGTGCTCAAGGAGGGCGGTTACGAGGGCGACCGCTCGATGATCTACTACCAGCAACCCTCCAAGTGGCGGGCCGGGCTCGAGAAGAAGATTGTCGACACCGTGACCGAACTGACCGTCGACAACCGCCGGCAGGCCGCTTTACCGTACAAACTGCCCGGCCAACTCGTCTTCGACGGCAAGAGCCTGGCGGGATGGAAGAAAACCAGGTTCGGCGGCGAAGCCGAAGTGGTGGTCCGCAACGGGCAACTGATCCTCGAAACCGGTGCCGACATGACCGGGGTCACCTGGAATCGAGCCCAGCCGCCACCGGACTTCGACTACGAGGTCAGCCTCGATGCCATGAGAGTCGAGGGCCACGACTTCTTCTGCGGGCTGACCTTCCGGATCGGCAAGGACCCCTGCAGCCTGATCCTGGGCGGATGGGGCGGAGGGGTCTGCGGACTCTCGAGCATCGATGGATTCGACGCCAGCGAAAACGAGACCACCGGCTACAAGGAGTTTCAGAACGGTCGCTGGTACCGGGTGCGACTGCGAGTTACCCGATCGCAGGTCACCGCGTGGATCGACGGCAAGGAAATCCTCGTTCAGAAACTCAAGGGCCATAAGATCGGCATCCGCGGCGAAGTCGACCTCTCGAAACCCTTCGGTCTCTCGACCTGGCAAACCACCGCCGCCGTCCGAAACCTCAGGATCCGGCCGCTCACTGCCAAGGAAAAAGCCGCGCCCCGAAAGTAGCGGACTTGGTGAGAATTCCGACTCGCCTCCTCGCCCGCTTCAAGCAGCACCGATCCCACATCACCGCATTCCACCACATCGGCTGTTGACCCGACTCGTGCCCGACACCTACTATTGCCGATGAAGTCGAGCAGACGGCCAGCGCCACACGCTCGAGTTGCTGATTACAGAGTGAAAGACATCATGTCCGGCCAACCGCAACTCAACAGACGCGACCGCAACTCCTGCAGCGCCGGCTGGCGGTGGTATCAGTTCTGGTTTACCAGCCCGGGATTCCCAGGGTGGTCCAGCGATTGTTCCAACTAGGCCGGGACACAAGCACACGCGAGACCTCACGCCCTGGAATCCTCTCAAGGATTCCAGGGCGTTTTTTTGTCAGGACACACCAGCTACTAGCGCCCCTCACGGGCAAATGAGGACAAGCCATGATCGTGGTCATGAAGAAGAGAGCGACCGAGGCGATGATCCAGTCGGTTGCATCGCGGATCGAGCAGATGGGCCTGAAGGCTCACGTGATCGTCGGCACCGAGCGAACGGTGATCGCGGCGATCGGCGAAAAACGCAACGGCGAACAGCAGACGCTCTCGGGGCTCGATGAGGTCGACAAGGTGGTGCCGATCCTGGCCCCCTACAAGGTCGCCAGCCTCGAGACCAAGGGCGAACCGACCATCGTACGCAGCCACGACCTGGTGCTCGGTGGCGGACACGTCGGCGTGATCGCCGGTCCCTGTTCGGTGGAAAGTGAGGAGCAGATCCTGGAATCCGCTCGATGTGTCAAGGCCGCCGGAGCGACCGCGCTGCGGGGCGGAGCCTTCAAACCCCGCACCAGCCCCTACTCGTTTCAGGGTCTCAAGGAAGAAGGACTCAAGCTGCTCGCCACCGCCCGGGACGAAACCGGTTTGGCCGTGGTCACCGAGGTGATGACGCCCGAACACGTCGAACTGGTCGCCCGCTACGCCGATGTGCTCCAGATCGGTGCCCGCAACATGCAGAACTACCACCTGCTGCAGGCCGTGGGTGAAGTCGACAAACCGGTGCTGCTCAAGCGAGGACCCTCGGCCGAGATCGACGAATTCCTGCTGGCCGCCGAGTACATCCTCGACCAGGGCAACCCCAACGTCGTGCTGTGCGAACGAGGCATCCGCACGTTCGAAACTCACACCCGCTTCACGCTGCCGCTGGCCACGGTGCCCTACCTCAGGGAACGTACCCACCTGCCGATCGTGATCGATCCCAGCCACGGCACCGGCATCGCATCGCTGGTGCCGCCGATGGCCGCCGCGGCAATCGCCGCCGATTGCGACGGCTTGATCATCGAAGTGCACCCGAACCCGAGCGAGGCACTCAGCGATGGCGCCCAGTCGCTGACTCCCGATCAGTTCGCCGACACCATGGATCGCTGCCGCGCCGTGGCCACGGCGCTGGGACGGAGTATCTGATATATGCCCCAAA
>CAUZEQ010000078.1:0-16894 GCA_963578885.1 Planctomycetota bacterium | reverse complement strand
GGGGCCGCTTCTGTACGTCGCCGGCCTCGAACCCGATCAACTCCACGCTCTGGCTGACTCTTCGGCTGGTCTCGGCGGGGTCCACTCCGAGCAATTCCAGCGGCAGAGCGATGTTCTCCCGGACCGTTCGCCACGGCAACAGGTTGGGTTCCTGGAAGACGAGAGCGATTCGAGGTTCGTCGGGGAGTTCGACCCGGCCGGAGCTGGGCTGCAGCAGCCCGGCCATCAGCCTGAGTACCGTCGACTTGCCACAGCCTGAGGGTCCGACCAGCGTGACGAATTCCCCCCGGGCGATGTCCAGGTCGACCCGTTCGAGGACCCGGTGATCGGGGTCGAATGCCAGGCTGACCTGGCTGAGTGCCAGGGCGGGTCGGGTTGCTGTGGAGGGTGTGAAATCCAATACCATTGAGCTCCGAAGCGGGGCCGTGTGCGAGCATCCTAGTCGGCCGACAGGGAGTTGTGGAACTTGAGGCGTGCCGGTCGCCCCCCTCGAACACTTGTCCTGCGCGGCCATGTTGCATTATTGTCGTGACGGTTTCATTTCACGGATGGACTGACTTGGTGAGACGTGTGCTACGAGTACAACGAACGCACGGCCGACTGCTTTTGGTTGTGCTCGCCCTGGCGTTACTGAGCCCGGGATTATTGCCGGCTCACGAGACGACTCCACCCCCCGCGGCGGCGGCTGCCGAACACGGCGTCGACGGTTCGGAGTTGCTGATCCTGCTCTACATCTTCGTACTCGCGTCGTTTCTCGGGTACCAGTTGATCCTGCGGGTCCCGCCTCTGCTGCACACTCCGCTGATGTCCGGCACCAACGCCATCTCGGGCATTTCCCTGGTCGGTTCGCTGGTCGCGGCGGGCCTGGCGGAGCCGTTGATCTGCAACGTGCTGGGTGGCCTGGCGGTGGGGTGTGCGATGTGCAACGTGGTGGGCGGCTTTGCGATTACCGACCGGATGCTGGCCAAGTTCCGCAAGGGGAGTCGCTAGACCGTGCCTCTACTTGCGGAATTGGTGCCGATGTCGACCGAGTGGCTGTACCTGGCCGCTGCGGTGCTGTTCATCGTGGGGATCCGCGACCTGAGTTCGGCCGAGACGGCTCGGCGGGGCAACATGTTGGCGGCCTGCGGCATGCTGCTGGCCATCGTGGGCACGATGCAGCACCCCCTGATCCTCCAGTGGGGATGGATCGTGGTGGGCATGGTCGCCGGCGGCGTGATCGGCCTGATGATGGCGGTGTTCATGCCGATGACGGCGATGCCCGAACGGATCGCGATCGTCAACGGGCTCGGAGGTGCCGCCAGCGGGCTGGTGGGGATCTGCGAGGTGATCCGCCACGTGATCATGCGTCCGGAAGGCTCAACCGCCTCGGGATTCAGCGCGTTCCACGTCGGGGTGGCGGGGCTGGAGATCATGTTTGGGGCGCTGACCTTTACCGGCAGCATGGTCGCCTTCGGAAAGCTGAAGGGCCTGATCAGCAGCAAGCCGATGACCTACCCGGGCCAGAACGTGGTCAACGTCCTGTGGATGCTGGCGATGGTGTGCCTGATAGTCGGCCTGGTCACCGAAGACCTCGATCCCGTCTTCTTCTTCGTATTGGCCGGGATGGCGTTGCTGTTTGGTGTGATGTTCGTGCTGCCGATCGGCGGAGCCGACATGCCGGTGGTGATCGCGATGCTCAATGCCTACTCGGGCCTGGCCGCCGCGGCCACCGGCTTTGTGCTCAGCAACAAGGTCCTGATCATCGCCGGTGCCCTCGATGGATCCTCCGGCCTGCTGCTCTCGCTGCTGATGTGCCGTGCCATGAACCGCTCGTTGACCAACGTGCTGTTCGGTGCCGTGGGCGGAGCGAGCAGTGGCGTGTCCGGCGGTGACGAGTTGCAGGGGGAACCGCAATCGATTTCGACCGTCGAGGCCGCCGAACGACTCTTCGACGCCCGCCGAGTGATCATCGTACCCGGCTACGGCATGGCTGCCGCGGGGGCCCACTTCGCCATCCGCGAACTGGCCGACCTGCTCAAGGAACGGGGCATCAGCGTCAAGTACGCGATCCACCCCGTCGCCGGGCGGATGCCCGGCCACATGAACGTGCTGCTGGCCGACGCCAATGTGCCCTATGACGACCTGATCGAGATGGACGTGATCAATCCCGAGTTTGCCGAGACCGACGTGGCGTTGGTGATGGGTGCCAACGACATCTGCAACCCGGCGGCCCGCACCGCCGAGGGCAGCCCGATCTACGGGATGCCGATTCTGGATGTCGACCATGCGGCCCAGGTGATCGTGATCAAGCGAAGCATGAGTCCGGGGTTCGCGGGGATTCCCAACGAACTGTTCGTGGCTCCCAACTGCGCGATGCTCTTCGGCGACGGCAAAGAGGTGGCCGAACAACTCATCGAAACGCTCTCGCTGTAGCCCCCGGGAAACGAAAGGCAACAATGAAGGTCGTGGTGCCCAGGGAACTGACCGCGGGCGAGACCCGGGTGGCGGCGACGCCGCGGACGGTCAAGCGGATGGACCGCGCGGGGCTTGAGGTCCACGTCGAAGCGGGGGCCGGCCAGGCTTCGGGGATTACCGACTCGGAGTTCGCCGAAGCGGGTGCGACACTCATCGAGGATCGTGCCGCTTTGTTTGCCGGGTCCGAGATCATCCTGTGCGTCAAACCGCCCGACCCCGAGACAATCACCCAGATGCCCTCCGGTGCCTTCCTGATCGCGGTGCTCGATCCGCTGATCGAGCACGAGGTGGTCACGCAGTTGGCCGATCGGGGCGTTTCAGCCTTCTCGCTCGACATGGTCCCCCGCATCGCTCGGGCCCAGTCGATGGACGTGTTGAGCTCGATGAGCACTCTGACGGGGTACCAGGCGGTGCTGCTGGCAGCGATGGCACTGCCCGGGATCATGCCCTACCTGACCACCGCCGCCGGGACCCTGCATCCGTCGAAGGTGCTGGTACTGGGTGCGGGGGTGGCGGGGCTGCAGGCGATCGCCACGGCCCGCCGGCTGGGGGCTTTGGTCTGGGGCTACGACATCCGGCCGGTGGTCAAGGAGCAGGTCGAGAGCCTGGGTGCGGAGTTCCTGGAGCTGATCGACACGTCGGACGCCGCCGAGGATGCTGGCGGGTACGCTAAAGAACAGAGCCAGGACCAGGCCGCTGAGCAACAGCGGGCCATGACCGCTCACCTGGCCGAGATGGATGCGGTGATCACCACGGCATTGATCCCCGGCCGACCGGCTCCGATCCTGCTGACCGCCGAGATGGTCGAGGCGATGAAGCCCGGCTCGGTGATCGTCGATCTCGCGGCCGAACGGGGTGGTAACTGCGAGTTGACCAGGCCGGGTGAGAACTTCACTTCCGACGGGGGGGTGACTATCCTCGGCCCGTTGGATCTGCACTGCAGCGTGCCGGCTCATGCCAGCCTGATGTATGCCAACAACGTGGCCAATTTTCTGTTGCACGTGTGCCGAGATGGCCGGATCGATGTCGAATCCGAAGACGAAGTGGTCCGCGGCACGCTGGTTACCAGCGGCGGTCGAGTTGTCCACGAACGGGTTCTCGAGGTGCTGGGGGCGACAAAGAGCTGAGGCAGCCCGGCGATGAGTGCACATGATGTGGTGCTGATTCCCGGAGACGGGATTGGCCCGGAAGTCACCTCCGCCGCCCTCAGAATCCTCGAAGCGGCAGAAGCTCCGCTTGCGTTTGATGTGCATCAGGCCGGGCTGGCGGCGCTGGAAGCGGGCCAGGACGTACTGCCGGCTTCGACGATCGAGGCGATTACGCACCACGGCGTGGCTCTGAAGGGACCGTGTACCACACCCGTCGGCGAGGGCTTCAAGTCGATCAACGTCCAGCTCAGGCAGGAACTCAACCTCTTCGCCGCCGTGCGACCGGTCCGCAACCTGCCGGGCGTCACGACCCGCTTCGACGGCGTCGACCTGGTGATCATCCGCGAGAACACCGAGGGTCTTTACAGCGGGGTCGAGAACCAGGTGACTGCCGACGTGGTCATGAGCATGAAGGTGGCGACCCAGACGGCCTGCGACCGGATCGCGCGTTGGGGCTTTCGCTTTGCCACCTGCCGTGGCAGGAAGAAGATCACGGTCTTCCACAAGGCGAACATCATGAAACTCACCGACGGCCTGTTCCTGCGCTGTGCACGCCAGGTGCACCAGGCCGAGTATCCCAACATCGAGTACGAGGAAGTGATCATCGATGCCGGCTGCATGAAGCTGGTGCAGGACCCGTCCCAATTCGACGTACTCCTGCTCGAAAACCTCTACGGCGACGTCGTCAGCGACCTGTGTGCCGGGCTGGTCGGAGGGCTGGGCGTGGTCCCGGGGGCGAACATCGGCGAGGAGTTGGCGGTGTTCGAGGCGGTTCACGGGTCGGCACCAGACATCGCCGGCCGGGGTGTGGCCAACCCGCTGGCGGTGAGCATGTCGTCGGTCATGATGCTCAACCACCTTGCAGAAACTCGCGACGACCCGTCGTGTCGTGAGGCGGGCGAGCGGATCAAGGTTGCCTACAACCTCGCCCTGGCCGACGGCTGCCTGACTCGCGACCTCGGCGGGAATCTCGATACCACGGAATTCGTCAACGAGGTGGTCGATCGCATCGAGGGGTCTTCGTCGTGACCCCTTCCGCCCGTTCCTGGCTGCTGGCCGTCGACGTGGGCAACAGCCGGGTCAAGTTCGGGCTCTTTGACCTGGCATCGGCTTCGGACGGGTTGCCCGAGTTGGTCGAGTCGTTGGCGGTGGCACCCGATGGCGAGGTGCCGTGGAGTGAGATCGGTGGTTGGCTGGGCGAGTCGACCGGTGGCGGACCCCGGGGCATCGTGGCAGGTTCCAACCCGGCGGCTCGCGACACGGTGGTCGAGGCCTGGCCCGGCGATTGGCTTGCACCTCGGGTACTCACCGACGCCGCCGGCCTGGGTCTGCAAGTAGAACCGACAAAGCCCGGGCGGACCGGGCTCGACCGGCTGCTCAACGCAGTGGCGGTCAACCGGCTGAGTGCCGGAGACCGTCCGGCGATCATCATCGATTCGGGAACTGCCACGACGGTCGACGCGGTTGACTCCGAGGGGGTCTTTCTGGGTGGAGCCATCCTGCCGGGATTCGGATTGCTGGCCCGTTCGTTACACCGCTACACCGCATTGCTTCCGCTGGTGACTCTTGAGGAACTGGGTACGGGACCGACCGAGGCGGTGGGCGAGGACACGATTGCGGCGATCCGCAGCGGCCTGTTCTTTGGTCAACTCGGGGCGGTCCGCGAACTGGTCGCGGAAATGTCGGGGTCGTTGGAGGGTGCGGCTCCCGAGCTGTTTCTGACCGGCGGCGGTGGTCCGCTGCTGGCCACCGCACTCACCGAAGCCCGCCTGGTGCCTCACCTGGGCCTCCGCGGCCTGGCCGAAGTGGCACGGGTCGGCGACGACAAGGCGAAGACGTGAGCACCGCTCGGGTCGCCGTGCTGACTCCGGTCGGCCGCGGGGCGATCGCCAGCCTGGTGGTCGACGGGTCGGCCGGACTCCTCGATTGGCATCGGCTGTTCGCTGCCGCCAACCGACGACCCCTGGCCGAACAGGACATCGGACGGATCTGCTTTGGCGGCTGGGGCGACGGTCGGGATGGGCTGCCGAGTGAAGAGATCGTGGTCTGCCGGATCGGGCCGGAACGCACCGAGCTGCATTGTCACGGCGGATCGGCCGCGGTGGCCCGGATTCTGGCGGACCTGGCCGAGGCCGGCGTGAGCCGGTGTGAATGGACCGAGTTGATCGAGGTAATCGAGGTGACGGATGGGCCAGTCGGAAGGCCGGCCAGGCGGTTCGAGATCGAAGTGGCCCAGGCACTGGCCGCTGCCACCACTTGGCGGACCGCCGGCATTCTGCTCGATCAACAGGCCGGAGTGCTCCGTCAGGCACTGAAGCGACTGGAAACGGTCGGCTGGGACCAGCGTGAGCGGTTGGCCGGGATGCTGGCCGAGTTGCTCGAGTGGTCCGGGTTGGGGCGTCAGCTCGAGAAGCCTCCGACGGTGGTCCTGGCCGGTCCACCCAACGTGGGCAAGTCGAGCCTGTTGAATGCACTGCTGGGGTTTGGGCGGGCGATTGTCTGGGACGAACCGGGAACGACCCGCGACGTGATCTCCGGCGACACGGCGTTTGAGGGCTGGCCGGTGCGGTTGGCCGATACGGCCGGGTTGAGGGTGACCGATGACGAGATCGAGTCGGTTGGCATCGAGCACGCTCGACGGGAACTCGAAGGGGCCGACCTGGTGGTGCTGGTTATCGACAGGTCGCGGTCGGTCGATGAGGGGGTTCGGCGGTTGATGGATGAACTGGGTGACGGGCTGGTTGTGGCCAACAAGAGCGACCTGCCCGATGCCAGCGGGGGCGGGTTGCCGCAGCAGGCGTTGGTGGTGTCGGCGTTGAGCGGGGAGGGTGTCGATCGCCTGGCGGCGGCGATCCTGGGGCGGTTGGTCCCGGAGGTGCCCGAACCGGGAACGGCTGTGCCGGTCTCTTCGAGGATGGTGGAGTGTCTGCAGGCGGCGGATCTGGCGGTTTCAGCCGAAGACGAGGTTGGTTTTCGAGAGGCGTTGGCTGAGGCGATTGGGTGATTCCCGTGTTGGCGTCGGGTGGTATGATGGGTGTGTTGTTGGGGGGGTCAGTAGCATGCAGAGTTTCTTCGAGGGTTGGGCCGAGCAGTACGCTCGGCGGTTCACGGTGTTGATGGTCATCGCGGTGATCATCCTGGCCCTGGTGTGCGGAGCGTACGCATGGCGGCATCGGGGACAGCGATTGGCGGAACACAGCGAGAGGAAGTCTCGTGCAACCGCCGGCGGAATCGCCATGTGGCTGCTGCTTCCGTCCTTTCTGTTCGCCTCGTTCACCCTGATGAGCCCGTTCCTGCTGGCGCAGACGGCGTTCCTGGTGCTGTTGGCCGTGGTGTCTTCGAAGCGACGCTGGTCGCCCTCGAGGTTTTCGGCGATCGCCCTGGTGCTGGTCGCGACCATGATCTGTCTAGCGGGCGGTCAGGGCGTGATTCAGGCCGAGCGGGTGAGCCGTGAGTTCCCGTTCGAGTCGTTGGTGAAACGACTCGAACCGGTCTTCGCCGCTCCGACGGATCCGCCGGAACTGACCGAGTCGGGCGAGACGGCCCTGTTGCTACTCGAGGATAGACTCGAGAAGTCATCGCAGCGGATTTCGATGGGTTACCACCGCCGCCGTGCGTCTCTGGAGTTGGTTCACGCGTCGCACGTGCTGAAGTTCGTCAGCAGCGAGGGGTTTGGGTTTGGTCGCATGTTCGGGCCGACGGTTTCCAACACGCGGATTGCGAAAGCGAACACGTATCTTCAGCCGGTTGCCCTGTTGAGTGGTTCGCCTGACTCGACCGGTGATCGATCCGACCTGTGGTTGCCCGTGTCGGATTCGCCAACAGAGAGACTGGCACTGAGTGATCTGCACGAGAACATGTTCCACGATTTCGCCAACCCGAATACCTATGGGTGGGTCCGCGACCTCGAGCACGTCACCGGGTTTCAGTCTCACGCGGTCCGAGACTTCAAATCGCACTCTCAGCGGTATGAACAGAAGTCGCCCGTCGGGTCGGCATGGAAGCTGGAGCGGGTCGAGTTGGTAAGCCTGCTGAAGAGTGCCGAGCCGGGAGTCTACGTTTCAGAGAACCTGCCGCGGATGGACGAGTTGGCCGATGCGGGACGCCGGGCGTTGGATGGATTCGAGACGATTGCGTTGCGGGAACTTCGAAACGGCGAATCGCTGGTGATCCGCAGCCAGGGAATTCGGGTGAAGATGATGGGTGCGTTGCGGGCCGCCAAGCAGTGCTCGTTGTGCCACGAGGTGCCACGCGGCACTCTGCTGGGCGCCTTCAGTTACTGCTTCCGCGACCAGACCTCCGCGAGTGCGTCGGAGTAGTCTTGTTGCCAGCCCGGGTCGTCCTCGAGTGCGGCGATCAGCCCGGCTTGGCGGTGTCGGTCGAGCACCAGGGTTTGGATGTTGTGCCGATCGAGCCGTTGGCTCCAATCCGTGGCCACACCAATCACCTCGATGTAGTCACGCCAGGCGGTCTCGGGGACCAGGTGGGCGTGCGAGGCGACGAGCAATTGGATCCGGGGCGGACCCTGCCAGATCAGGAAGTCGCCCCATTCATAACTGGCCAGCACCATTCCCTGTGGAGGGTGCTCGAGGAGCCAGGCGGTTGCTTCCAGCGGCGTGGCTGAGGAGACCATCGGTCGCCGGGCCACCAGCGTGTCACGCTCGACCAGCAGCCCGCGAGCGGCGGGGGATGCGATCAGCGTGACCAGTGTCATGACCACTGCACCCACCAGGACCTTGCGTCGATCTGCTGGGGGCAGCGGTTGAGAAAGACCGAGCCGAGAACTGAGTGCGGTGGCCTGCAGCGCGACGACCAATCCGGCGACCGGGGCCCACCAGTTGATCATCCGGGAACAGGCCACGGTGGCGACACCGGTCGTGATCAGCATCAGCCAGGCATAGGATCGGACCCGTCGCCGGCCGATGATGGCCAGGGAACCGATCAGCACGGCGGCTGCCAGCATCGCAGAAGCCTGTGCGGTGTCCCAGCCCAGGGGCTGCCACTCGATGATGTCGGCCAGGTTGGGGTGCCGGCCGATTTGCCAGGCCTGCCACGGCAGGCTGGTTCCATAGGGAGTGGCCACCAGGGGGACCAGCAGGCCGAGGGTGGCTTGTCTGAGTCGATGAGCGAGCTGCCGGTCGTGTCGCCAGGCGCCCCGGCGGCGGGTCCTGGCGATGCGATCGATCACCCGCCCGATGAGGTGTGTCGCCAACAGCAACCACCCGATCACGAATGAACCGTGCAGGTTGGCCCAGGCCGCCATCACGACTCCGACCAGGACCATTCGCCACCACGACGGCCTGGGGTCGTGCAGCAGGGCCAGCAGGCCGGTGAAGCAGGCCAGCCCGGCCAGTTGGGGACGCATGATTTCCAGTTGCTGCCAGGCGACGGCCAGGAAGATCGCGGCTCCGGCGATCGACGCAGCAATCCGCCTCGGACACCTCGATGCCAGGACCGGTGCGACGCTCAGCAGAGCACAACCGGTGACCAGCGTGGCGTAGAGCAGTTGCAGGGCCTCAACTCCTCCGGCTCGCATCACCCGGTAGCCGATCAGCTGGCTCAGGTGAGCCGTGTCGACCAGGAGGTTGTCATCGGCGTAGGGCAGGAACGGCTCAGCCAGGGGGATCTGGCCATCGTGCTGGATCATCCAGCGTCCGTAGGCGAGGTGACCCCAGAGGTCGGTGTGCCACAGCGGTTGTCCGGCCAGCATACTCCACAGCAAGGCCACCGCCCCCAGCAGCAGCAGGTGAGCGACGAGCTTGCTGGGGCCGGTCAACGGGGCGTCCACCTGCGGTTCCTCTGTGGCGTGAGAATCGATTACAACCTCGCCGCCTGACAGTAGTCGTTCACCGAAGTGGTGGTCAAACACGGGAGAATCGCGGTGCGGCTGGTCGAGGGACTGAAACGGGTGCCCTGGAGCGTGGTCGCAGCGGCCTCGGGGCTGGTCGCTCTCGGCCTGGCGGGCATTTCGCGAGGCGACCAGCTGGCCGGTTCCGGTGCCCTGTTCACCCGCCAGTTGATCTGGGTTGCCCTGGCGATCCCGGCGTTGATCGCCGCGGCGTGGGTTCCCTACCGGTCTCTACGGCCGGCCAGTTACGTGCTGTTCGGTGCGACGCTCGTGCTGCTGCTGTTGGTGTTCCTGATGCCGGCCCATCGCGGAGCCCACCGCTGGATTCCTCTGGGGTTTTTCGACATGCAGCCCTCGGAGCTAACCAAGCTGACCTTCATCCTGGCGCTGTCTCACTACCTGATGTACCGCCGCAACTTCCGCCGTTTCCTGGGTCTGTTCACACCGTTTCTACTGACCCTGGTCCCGCTGGTGCTGGTACTCAAGGAGCCGGACCTGGGGACCGCGTTGCTGTTTCTGCCGATGCTGTTCGCGATGCTGCTGGCCGCCGGAGCCCGCGTGCGTCACCTGGCGCTGATCGGGCTGATGGGCGTGGCGGTGACGCCGGTGCTGTGGCTGGGGATGAATGCCGAACAGAAGTCACGAGTGGTCTCGTTGCTGACCCAGGTCGAGGACGGCCCGGTGCCTCGGGGCGACGGGTACCACCTGTACCAGTCCAAGCGGATGCTGTCGCTGGGTGGGACGTGGGGCAGTGAGCTGGCCGGGATGCCCGTCGACGACCCCGCCGCGTATCACCTGCCGGCGGCGCGCACCGATTTCGTGTTCTGCCTGATCGGCGAGAGGTTTGGTTTGATCGGCAGCCTGCTGACTCTGAGCATCTACGTGGTGCTGATCGTCAAGGGACTCTCGATTGCACATGCGACCCGCGAGCCGTTTGGGCGGCTGTTGGCCACGGGAATCGTCACTCTGCTGGCGACCCAGGCGATTATCAACACCGGGATGACCGTGGGGCTGATGCCGATCACCGGGATGACCCTGCCGCTGGTCAGCTATGGGGGATCGAGCCTGGTGGCCACGGCGATCGCATTGGGATTGCTGATCAACGTGGCGATCCGGCCGGGATACGAAGTCACTGCCGAACCGTTTCGGTTTGCGGCTTAGGGGGGGACTGGCTCCGCAGCCCCGCCTTGAGCGGGGCGAAGGTGCCTGTCCCGGTTTGGGAAAGCGGCTATCGGCTCCGGGACAGGCACCGGCGCCCCGCCAGAGGCGTGGCTCTGGAGCCAGTCCCCGGGGTCCCCCTACTTCTGGAAGAAGTCGGTGGGTCCACGCAGCGTGTAGTAGGGGTACTGCACGACGGCCGGTGGCTGGTTGGCCGGCGGGTAACTCAGGCCCTCGGGCACGCGGTGTTCGAACGTGTGGTAGTGCCCACCACGGAACGCGCCCTGCGGCTGCTGGCCGCCGTAGTTCATCACGCCGTTTTGGGTCGGTGCGAACTGGGCATCGGTCGGAGCCTGGCCCCTCACGATGCCTCGAGGATTCTGGCAACCGATGGCCAATGAGACACTCAGGCAAACGGCCAGTCCCAGTGCAATTCGAGTCTTCATCTTTGGGTAACCCCCACGGTCGCGAGACCGGTTGAAGTGAGTGGCATGTTGCAGGGTCGTACGAACCGTGCGACGCACGCCGTAGGGTTCTTATCGGCAGCCACAGCTCCCCGAGGCCACAGAATGCGGAGAATCGGCCGAACCCCCACAGGTGCTCCAGGCCATCGATCTTGCGGAATCGTTGTAATCGAACTAGATTACCGCGCGCCGGACGGGCCGCTTCCCGCTTGATATCGTCGTAACAGAGAGCTTTTCACGTGTACGTTGCCGTCACCTCCCGTTGCCTCGGTGATCTGCCATTCCTGGATGCCTGCAGCCTGCTGGCTGACTACGGGTACACCCGGATCGAGTTCTGGTTCGACGAGGACAGTGATCACCTGAAGCCGTCCGACGTGGTGGCCGACCTCGATGGGTTCGTCACTCGGTACCGGTCCGCATCGAGACTGACGCCGGTGGCGTTCTGTTTCGAGCAGCCCGTCGACGTCGAGACATTCGCCGCGATCACCCAGTTGGCCAAGCAGATGCGTGTCGCCCAGATCACGGTCCCCTCGACTCCACTGGGCACGCCGTTCAATGCCGAGATCGAACGGCTGCAGGACCTGTTGAAGATCAGCAGTGCAGCGGGAGTGCAGTTGTCGATCCGGACTCGTACCGGTCACCTGACCGAAGACGCTCACACCGCCGTGGAACTCTGCCAGGCCGTCGGCGGCGTGGGGCTTTCGCTGGACCCGTCCTATTACATCTGCGGCCCGCACAACGGCGAGTCGTACGATCAGGTCTATCCGTACGTCTATCACGTCTACCTGCGAGACACGACGCCCGAAGAGATCCAGGTGCAGGTGGGCCTGGGCGAGGTCGACTACAGCCGCCTGATCAGCCAGCTGCGTCGCGAGGACTACGACCGGACGCTCTCGGTCGATTTCTTCCCCGACCGCTACGGTGATCTCGACCGTGCCCTGGAGCTGCGAAAGATGCGGATGCTGCTCGAGTCGCTGCTGATGTGAGTCGGCTGCTAGAAGTCGTCGGGGTTTCCGAAGAGGCTTCCGCCGTCTCCGGTACCGCCCTTGAGTTCCGAGGGTTCGATCCGCTGCAGCGGCGTCAGGTCCTCGTCGGGCTCATCCCCCCCGCGGTCTCCGGTGGGTTGATCCTTCAGGGCCTTCAGCGACAGCGAGATTCTCTGTCGCTCGGAGTCGACTTCGAGCACCTGCACATCGACCGACTGTCCCTCGTCGAGCACGTCACTGACGCGTCGGACCCGCGTGTGTTCCAGCTCGCTGATGTGCACCAGCCCCTCGACCCCCGGTTCCAGTTCCACGAATGCGCCGAAGTCCATGATGCGGGTGACGGTGCCTGCGACCTGTTTTCCGACGGCGTAGGAGTTGACTGCTCCGGCCCAGGGGTCGCCGCTGAGTTGCTTCATTCCCAGGCTGATCCGGCTCCGTTCGGCATCAATCGCCAGGATCTTGACCTCGACGGTTTGCCCCTGGGTCAGCACCTGTTCGGGGTGATGCAGCCGCGACCAGCTGATCTCGCCGATGTGCAGGAAGGCGTCGAGTCCGCCGAGATCGACGAAGGCTCCGTATTCCTTGAGCGTCTTGACGGTGCCGCTGCGGATATCGCCGACTGAGAGCTGTTGCCAGATCTCGGCCGCGGCGTCCTGGTATTCTTCCTCGAGCAGTGCGCGGCGGCTGACGACCAGGTTGCGTTTCTTGGCATCGACCTCGATGACCTGCACCGAGAGTTTCTGGCCGATGAAGGGTTCGAGATCCTCGATGTAGGACCGGTCGACCTGCCCGGCCGGCAGGAAGCCTCGCAGTGATCCCACCGACACTTCCAGCCCACCGGTGTTCGCCTTGGTGACAACGCAGTCGCACTTCATGCCGACGGTCACCGCGTCCCAGTCGCCTCCCACACGCCGTCGCCCGCGTGGCAGGTTGAGCTGGATCAGGCCCTCGTCGGGGTCGTATCGGTCGACCGACACGTCGATCAGCTGCCCCACCTCCGGTTCGCTCTTGTCCCACTGCCGCCGAGGCACGATCCCGGTGGCCCTCATGCCGATGTCGACGAAGACGTTTTCCGAGTCGATGGCCTGAATGGTCCCCTTCAGCCGAGACCCCTCCTCGAGATCCTCCTCCGACTCGACCCGCTCAGAAACCCTCGCTTCACCGTCGGCATCGACATCGGTGTTGGCCTGGGCGGCGAGGTTCAGCAGCTGGGCGTCGTCGCTGGCCAGTGCGGCTTCGATTTCGGCTTCGAGTGCGGAATCGAGGTCGTCGTCGGGTGGCAATTCGACTCGCGGCGCGGCGGCCTTTTGTGCCTTGGGCGGCGGTTGACTTTCCTCGGTGGCCTCGGCCGCCTTGGCCACTCCGGCCACCACCGCCGCCAGTTTCTCCTCGATCGACGGCTCCCCCTCGGCCTGGCTCGTCACCGGCTTGGTTCTCGAGGGAATCGGTCGGGCCGATTCGCCGCCGCTGGGTTTCAGTTTCGGTCGCCCGGTCTCGGGTTCGGAGACCTCCTCGAGGGGTGCCTCGGTTGGCCCATCGCCGGGAGTCTCTTCGGGCGGGTTCTGCGTGGTGTCGTTCACGGCAGCAGGCTCTCCTGGAGCGAGGTCGATGTCCCGGCTTCGGCGGGCTACTTCGACGTCTTCTTCTTGTTGCTGGCGGAGGTGGAGACCTTGACGCACCTCAGGCCGATCGCGTCACTCATGACATGATCGGGCAGCGGCACCCGAGCAGCACTTCTCAGCGACGGGTACCGGTTGCGCCACGATCCACTACGGATTATCCGCAACGCAGACCCGTTCTTCGAGTCCCAGGCGCCGCTGTTGCCGGGGGCACCCTTGTAGTCGGCGTGCCAGGCGTCGAGGACGAATTCCGACAGGTAGCCATGCATGTCGTAAAGGCCCCAGGGGTTGGGCTTGAGTGCTCCGACGGGAGGATCGTTGCCCGAGGCGTTTGCGGTGTGCCAGCCGTAGGGGTCCAGTCTCGAGGCCTTGTTGCCGGCGTCGCCTTCGGCACGTGCCTTGGGGCCGAAGCTGTAAGCGGTCGTCGTTCCCGCACGGCAGCAGTATTCCCACTCGGCCTCGCTCGGCAAGCGAATCCCCTCGCCGGCCTCTATCAACTTCGCCTGACGCATCATCGCCGTGGCCTTCTGACAAAATACCATCGCGTCACGCCAACTGAGCATCTCGACGGAGTTCCTCGGCCCGGTCCACTTGCTGGGGTTGCTGCCCATCACGGCTTCCCAGAGATTCTGAGGCACCTCGTACTTGGCGATCGAGAAGGCTCCGGCGAGCTTGACGGTCCGCGCCGGCTGTTCGCTGGGCTCTCCTTCGCTGCTGCCCATCACGAATGACGCGGGGAACTTGCCCGTGCCGGGGGTGATGGCGACGAATTCACTGTTGAAGGTCTTCAGCAGAGCGATTCGTTCGGCGGCGGTCATTGGTGATTTCTTGTCGTCCTTCTTGTCCTGTGCCGATGCGACGAGGGCGACCGAGAGGAGCAAAGCGGTGACCAGAGTGATCCTCGAGGCGTGCTGCATCAGGTGACTCGTGAAGAGAGAGGAATTCGGACACGTTATTAACTATCGAAGTTCTCGGCATGCCGCAACGATTGGACGCGATGATGGCACGGGGTCAGACGCCGTCGCTGGGGTCAGACGCCGAATGCTGCGGGCTGAAAAGCCCGCAGCATTCGGGGCCTGACCCCTTCTTGCAGACACCGTGACTGGAATAAAGGGGTCAGGCCCCGCCTGCGGGACGCGTCAGGGGAAACAGGCCAAACTGGGGGTCCGCCGCAGGCGGATCAGACCCCGTGCCTCCAGCAGTTTGACCTTCAACACCCCAGAAGTCAGAGTGTTCGGTCATGAACGAACCGGGAACGCGACCGCCGCGGAGCAACCAGCTGCTGTGGAAATCCGCCAGCCGCCTGCTGGTTGTCGACGTACAGCAGAAACTGCTCGATCACATCCCGGTCGCCTTGACGCTGGTCGAAAACTGCCGACGGCTGATCCGCGGTGCCCAGATTCTCGACGTCCCCGTCGCCGCGACCGAACAGTACCCCGCGGGGCTGGGGCCGACGGCGGAGGTGTTGGCGGACCTGCTGGAGGAGATTCCCGAGAAGCTGCGGTTCAGCTGTGCTGAGTCGTTGGATTGGGACCTGGCCTGTGAGGGCGACGCCGGGCGCGACCAGGTCGTGGTCTGCGGCATCGAGACTCACGTTTGCGTGATCCAGACGGCACTCGACCTCGCGGCCCAGGGATTCCGCGTGTTTGTACCCGCCGATGCCGTCGCCAGCCGTCACAAGCTCGACTGGAAGACCGCTCTCGGGCGACTCTCCGATTCGGGCATCTCGGTGCTGACGACCGAGAGCGTGCTGTTTGAGTGGTGCGAGGTGGCCGGGACGGACGAATTTCGGCAGATCAGCCGGTTGGTCACCGGAAGAGACGATTCTTGAAACTGCTTGAAATAGCCTGATCCGGCGGGGTACATTTGGGGTCAGACGCGGCCCGTGGCCGGGCCTGACCCGTTCTTGCAGACACCGTGACTGGAACAAAGGGGTCAGGCCCCGCCTGCGGGACGCGCCAGGGGAAACAGGCCAAACTGGGGGCGGCGTCAGACCCCCAGCGAAAGCGTCTGACCCTCACCAAGAAGAATCCCACACATGTCTTCAACCGTCCCCGATCCCACCGACACCTCGGCTTCTACGGCCGCTTCCGCGTCGTTTCCCGACGTGCGGATGCGTCGTCTGCGGACTCATCCGCGGCTGCGCGAGATGGTGCGTGAGACGCGATTGTCGCCGTCGGACTTCATCCTGCCCCTGTTCGTCCGGCACGGTGAAAACCAACGCATCCCAATCTCCTCGATGCCCGGCCACAGCCAGTTGACGGTCGACCTGTTGTCAGCAGAGGTCGCCGAGATTGCCTCGCTGGGTATCCCGGCGGTGATCCTGTTCGGGATCCCGTCCGAGAAGGACGCGGTGGGCAGCGATGCGTGCGACGAGAACGGGATCGTGGCCGAGGCGGTCCGCGCGATCAAGGCCGGCAACAGCGACCTGCTGGTGATCACCGATGTCTGTTTCTGCGAGTTCACAGATCACGGTCACTGCGGCATCGTCAACGACCGCCACGGGGCCCTGGACGTCGACAACGACGCGACACTCGAAATTCTCGCAACCCAGGCCGTCACACACGCTCGAGCCGGTGCCGATATGGTCGCCCCCTCGGGCATGATGGACGGGATGGTCGGTGCGATCCGTGGCGGGCTGGATGCCGTCGGGTTCACCAACCTGCCGATTCTCAGCTATGCCGTGAAATACGCTTCGGCCTTCTACGGCCCGTTTCGTGAAGCCGTCGAGAGTGCTCCCGGGTTTGGAGACCGCCGCAGCTACCAGATGGACCCGGCCAACGCGGGCGAGGCGTTGCGTGAGGCGGCGTTGGATGTGGCCGAGGGTGCGGACTTGCTGATGGTCAAGCCGGCCCTGGCCTATCTCGACATCATCCGCCGCGTCAAGGATGCTCACCCGGGCGTCCCCCTGGCGGCCTACAACGTCAGCGGCGAGTACGCGATGGTCAAGGCGGCTGCAGAGGCCGGCTGGATCGATGAGCAGGGTGTGGCGATGGAGATCCTGCTGGCGATCAAGCGGGCCGGAGCCGACATGATCCTGACTTACTTTGCCAAGGACGCCTGCCGCTGGTTGGCCTAGAGGGCTGGGGTCTGACGCCATCGCTGGGGTCAGACGCCGCCCACAGAAAGTCCCGCTCCACCCAGAACGGCACGCAGGCGGGGCCTGACCCCTTTTCAACCAGCACTCGTTGCAACTCGAAGAAGGGGTCAGGCC
>CAUZEQ010000077.1:0-17082 GCA_963578885.1 Planctomycetota bacterium | reverse complement strand
TGCCGTGGGACTACCGGGTCGAGGCGACCGGGCAGTTGATGCCGGTGGCTCAGCAGGACGTCTTCGCACCCAACAACGGCAAGGTGATCGCGGTGCTGGTCAAAGAGGGTGACCGGATCGAGAGGGGGGTCACTGTGCTGGTGGTGTTGGAGAACCTCGAGCTCAACGCTCAGATCGAGACGGCTCTGAGCGAGCGTGAAAACAACCGCGAACTGCTTGCGACTCTCAGGGCCCAGTTCGACCGTGCCATCGAAGCCGGCAACGATCCGGATGCGATCGAGCTGACCGGTCGCATCCGCGAGGCGGAGATCCTGGGCGAGGGTTTGAAGAAGCGGCTGGTGATTCTTGGGAAGCAGAAGGCGGAGCTGACGGTGACGGCCATGACCGACGGCGTGGTGGCGACGTTCCAGGTCGAGCAGAAGCTGCTCAACCGGCCTGTCAATCGTGGCGAGCGGTTGTTGGAGGTGATGCAGGTGGGTGGGGCTTCGAAGTGGCGATTGGAGCTGCAGGTCGAGGAGCACCGGATCGGCCACATTCTCAGGCACCAGGAAGAACGTTTACGGCTGAAGGTCGCCGACCCCAACGGGGTGCCGGTCGAGTTTGTGCTGGCGACGGCGTCGGAGGAGACCTACACCGGCCGGCTCTCGAGAATCTCGACCCGCGCCGATGCGTCCCAGGCCGGCGGCAGCGTGGTCGAACTGCATGTCGAGCCGACCGGCGAGACATTGCCCGAGCATCGGATTGGCGCGGAGGTCAACGCCCGGATCCACTGTGGCCAACGCAGCCTGTTCTACGTGCTCTTTGGCGACGTGGTCGAGTTCGTCCGCAAGCGACTCTGGCTGTAGTCCACGCCCCCGCGAGGCGTCCAGCAGGCGGTTGGCCTCGGCCGGTCAGACCTCGGACAGATCTGGATTAGTCCGCCTGCGGCGGGTTGAATAACTCAGGCTCTTCGGGAAACAGCAACTCATGTGTGATCCGCCTGCGGCGGACCACGGGACGAACAGGCTGCACGGGCTCTTCAACCCGCCGCAGGCGCGGGCGACATTTCCTAGCCCGGGGTGGTCCGCCGCAGGCGGATCGGACGTCGCACTCTTCATCACTCCACCAACAACCGAGCCCCCGCCCGTGGTGGAGGCGACATGTGCGTGTTGAGAGCACGTGATTGTTGAGATGAGCTTGGTCTCCGTCGAAGGCGCAATCAGATGCCGCCCCCACCAGAGGCGGGGGCTCGGCTGGTGGAAAGCAAGAAGACTGAGGAGAGCGGCGTGCGTGCCGAAACCCGGGGTTGACACCTCGGGCTAAGACATGCCGTCCGCCGAAGGCGGACTCGGCATTGGGTACGGCGATGGCACCGATCTCGAAATGACCACTAATTCAACGGGCTGTCAGATCTGGGTCAGCTCTCGGTCAGCTCGAGGCAGGGATCCAGCCCCATCCGCTTGTAGTTGTCGTTGCGTTGTTTTTCGTGTTTGAGCAATTCGCGGCGTTCTTTGCGGTGCTGTCGTTCGAGCATCTTCTGGGTCTTGCGGAAGAAGGAGATCCAGCTGAGAGCCAGCGAGCCGCTGTCTCCGGAGCCCGCCTGTTCTCGGAGGTTTTCGAGTTCCCTGACTCCTCGGCAGCGGAGCAACTCGTCTTCGAGCGAGAGGAAGAACTGGTAGCTGCCCGGGTCTCCCTGTCGAGCGGCTCGACCGACAAGTTGCCGGTCGATGCGTGCGGAGCTGTGCATTTCGGTAGCGATCACGTGGAGTCCACCGGCGGTGGTCAGTTCATCGGACAGCTTGATGTCGGTCCCCCGTCCGGCCATGTTGGTGGCGACGGTGACCCGTCGGCTCTGCCCCGCCTCGGCCACCACTTCCGCTTCACTTTCGTGTCGTGTGGCGTTGAGGATCCTGTGATCGATGCCGAGTGATTCGAGTCTGGCGGCGAGAGCTTCGGAGGCATCGACCGAGGGTGTCCCGACGAGCACCGCCCGGTCGTTCTGGACCAGTTCGGCGATTTCCGAGACCACCGCTTCTCTCTTGTCGTCGGCGTTGAGATAGATGCGAGGTGCGAGTCCGGTGCGGATGCAGGGTCGGTGTGTGGGGACGGCGGCGACGTTCATGCCGTAGATCTTCTTCAGTTCTCGAGCCGCCTGCACCGCCGTGCCGCTCATGCCCGCCAGGTGGCTGTAGCGACGGAAGAAGCTCTGGATCGTGACCCGTGCGGCTTCTCCGGAGGTCGCGGTGATCGGCACCTGTTCCTTGGCCTCGATCGACTGGTGCAGTCCGTCCTGCCACTTGCGACCGTCCATGATCCGCCCGGTCGACTCGTCGACGATCACGATCTCGTCTTCGACGATCACGTAGTCCCGGTCCTTCTGGTAGGCGAGCCCGGCGGTCACGGCCTGTTCGATGTGGCGGTAGATGCGTTCGCTGTCGATCGAGCTGATCAGCGAGGGCTTGCTGGTCAGCACGATGCGTCGGCAGCCGGTATCGGTCAGGAAGGCGGTGCGTCGATGCGGTTCGTAGAGGAAGTCGACATCGGGCTCGAGCTTCGCGGCGGTGCGGTAGCACCAGCGGAACAGGCTGACGCTGCCGGGGTCGTTGGGCTGGGTCATGCCGATGATCAACGGTGTGCGTGCCTCGTCGATCAGCACGCTGTCGGCCTCGTCGATCAGAGCGAAGTGATGTCCTCGCTGAGCGGCTGCTTCGGCGGGTGCTGAGCCGGGTTCGGTTTCGAGCAGTCCCGAGCGATCGATCGCGCCTCGGGCGATGCCCTTGCGGAGCTGGTCTCGCAGGAAGTCGAATCCCATCTCCTTGGCGGTGCCGTAGGTGATGTCGCACGAGTAGGCCGCTCGCCGCTCGTCGGTCTCCATCGGCGTCTGGATGCAGCCGACGGTCAGGTCCAGCGCTTCATAGATCGGACCCATCTCCTCGGCGTCGCGGGCGGCGAGGTAGTCGTTGACGGTGACGATGTGGCAGCCCTTGCCGGCCAGGGCCCGCAGGTAGGCCGAGAGCACCGCGGTGAGTGTCTTGCCTTCGCCGGTCTGCATCTCGGCGATCCCCCCCTCGAACATCGCCATACCTCCCATCAGCTGCACGAGGTAGGGGGTCATGCCGGTTGTGCGTCGAGCCGCTTCGCGGGCCAACCCGAACGCTTCGGGCAGCAGCTTCTTCAGCGGCACGCCGCTCTTGGCCTTCCATCTCAACTCGCGGCTGTGCCGCCTGAGCTCCTCGTCGTCGAGACCCTGCCACTCGGAGGAACGCGAGTCGATCTGGTTGGCCAACAGACGCCAGCGGGCCAGCCGGACCTGTGACCACCAGTTGAGTGGTGAGAGTGCCTGCACGGGGGCCGGGGCCTTGGGAGAACGGGGAGGGGTGAGACTCGGGATCCGAAGTGATGTCGGGGTTATCTTAGGCGGTGTTCCTCGAGTGGCCAAGATGGATGAATCGGCTGGTTTTGGGGACGAGGCGTGCGTTGGTGAAGCCGTTGAGACCGGTGTTGCTTCTGCCCTGTGCGGAGATTACTGTTGGAGTGTCCGCTTCAGAGGCGGTGACAACGACCATGCCGTCGGGGCCAAACGCCCTGGCGGGGGATACGTCCAGAGGGAGAATGACCAGTGGCCAAGAAGAAGACCGACGCCGACGCGGCAGCAGAAGAGGCCGCAGAGGCCGCAGAGGGCGATGCATGGGATGCAGGGGATGCAGGGGATGCAGGGGATGCAGGGACAGAAGAGCAGACTGAGGAAATTGCGGCCAATGCGACTGGAGCCGAGGGTTCTGGGGGCGGCGGGGAAGCACAGCCGGGACAGATCCAGCAGCGGATCACCGTGGACGACTCGGGGGTCAGCGCCTGCTACGCGAACTTCTGCCGCGTTTCCAGCACACCCGAGGAGCTGATTCTCGACCTGGGTCTCAATACGACTCCCTTTGCCAGCGGCGACATCACCGTCCCGATATCGCAGCGAGTCATCTTGAACCACATCACGGCCAAGCGGCTGCTGAGTTTGCTTTCGGCGACTCTGCAGCGTCACGAGCAGGCCTTTGGCGTGGTCGAGACCGATGTCCGGCGCAGGGTACGGCCGCAGGGTTGATCGGGGCCGCGAGGTCGAATCGGCCAGGCGGGCCGAGGGGTAGACGGGCCGAGGGGCAGACGGGGTGACGATGAGCGACGAGTCGGTCCCGGGGGCGGAAGATGTTGGATCCGGTGATGGGGATGAGGGTCCTCGGAGCCAGGAGGTTCAGCACCAGCAGCTCAGTGCTCGGGTCCCCGATCACGTGGCCCAGGGTGTGTTCAGCACCGGCGCCGTTGTGCTCAACGGGCCTCACGAGTTCATCCTGGATTTCCTGTTGAGGATGACGCGTCCGCACCGTGTGGCGGCCCGAGTCGTGCTGCCTCCGCCGGTGGTCCCCCGGATGATCGCGGCGTTGCGTGAGAACCTGGGGAACTACGAGACTCGTTTCGGCCCGATCCCTCCGGCTCCCCAGCCGCTGGACCAGCTGACTCCTCCGATCCAGCCCACCCCGCAGGAACTCTACGACGACCTGCGTCTGGAGGACGAGACGATCAGCGGGACTTATGCCAACGCGGTGATGGTGGGCCACACCGGCACCGAGTTTTCTCTGGACTTCATCACCACCTTCTTCCCTCGCTCGTCGGTCGCCGCCCGAGTGTATCTCGCGGCACCCAACGTCCCCCGTTTCATCGAGTCGATGAGCCATTCCTGGGACCAGTACCAGCGGAAGATCGAGGCGGCTCGAAAGCAGCAGGGGCCTGGTGTCGAGCAGGACCCGGAGATGCTGCCGGGCGAGTAGTCCGCCACAGGCAGGTTATGGGGTGAAACCCCGTTGGGGTTTGGTGTGCGTGGCGGCGTGTTGCGACGTTGACCCAGCGTGGCGCTCGCCTGGCGGCGGGCTGACACTGGGCTATGGGCTGAAACCCCGTTGGGGTTGTGGTGGTTGAGAATGGCTGGGGTCAGACGCCGCCCCCAGTTTGGCCTGTTTCCCCTGGAGCGTCCCGCAGGCGGGGCCTGAACCCTTTATTCCAACCGCCAACTCTCGCGGGAAGGGGTCAGGCCCCGCTACGGGTCCGCCGCAGGCGGATCGGACCCCAGGCTCCGAGTCCTTCAGCCGGCCGTTAGATGCGGTCAATCCAGCTGGCGTAGAAGACGAACGACTCGTTGACCTCGGTGGGGTCGTCGAAGCTGTTGCTGCCGCCGTGACCGGCGAGGATATCGATGCCATCGGCGCCGATGAGCGAGTCGTCGCCGTCACCGGCCAGCAACACGTCGTCGTCGTCGCCTCCGTTGAGCGTGTCGTTGCCGCGCCCCGAGACGAGCGTGTCGGCTCCGGCACCGCCATCAAGCCGGTCGGCTCCGCGCAGCCCGCTGAGTGCATCGTTGCCGGCACCACCCTCGATCGTGTCACGCCCCTGGGCTCCGTTGAGCGTGTCGTTTCCGTCAGAGCCGACAATCGAGTCGTGTCCGGCGCCGGCACGGATCGAGTCGTCTCCGTCGCCCCCGTCGATGGTATCGTGACCGCTGCCGGCCCGCACATCGTCGTTGCCCGCTCCGGCCTCGATCAGGTCGTTGCCGGTGCCGCCGAAGATCAGGTCGTCTTCGGCTCCACCGATCATCGTATCGTCGCCGCCGCTGCCGCGGAGGGTCACGGGTCCGGCGAAGCCACTGGCATCGAACCGGTTGTCCGAGGAGCCTCCGACCAGCTTCGCCCGGTCAAACGCTGCCAGCTGATCGGTATCGGTGCCGACGAGCTGGGTGTCGGTGAGGGTGAGGTCCTGGTCGAGGATTTCGAGGAGGGTGGAGTTGCCGGCGCTGCCGGTCAGGGTATCGGCTCCCAGTCCGCCCGTGAGCGTGGTGTTGCCGCTGAACCCCGCGGCGTTGATCGTGTTGGCGCCGGCACCTCCGACCAGTTGAGCTCGTTCGATGTCGTCCAACTGGTGGCTGTCGCTGCCGACGGTGAGTTGGGTGTCCTCGAGAGTGATATCGGTGTCGCCCTGGACGGTGAGGTGGTCGGTGCCCGATCCGCCGCTGAGCAGGTCACTGCCGCTGCTGCCGACCAGCGTGTCGCCACTGTAGCCCTGGGCCCGCAGGCGGTCGTTGCCGGTGCCGCCATCGAGTAGATCGCGGCCCGATCCGCCCAGTAAACCGTCATCGCCGGCGCCGCCGTGGACCACGTCGTCGCCCGACTGGCCGTTGAGCACGTCGTCGCCGGACCCACCGGTCAACGAGTCGTTTCCGGTACCACCGGTCAGCGTGACCGGATCGGTCATGGCCGAGGCATCGAGAGTGTCGTTGCCGGATTCTCCACCGATGGTCAGCAAAGACGGGACCGACGGATCGAGTTCGAAGGCGGTGACTTCGTCGTTGCCCGCCCCGGTGCGGATCGTGATCCGGCCGCCCGGGATCATCTGGAAGTCGACGGTCTCACTGGATGCGCTACTCGAGATCGTGGAAATGCCGTTGGCGCTGTCCGAGTCATCGTCGATCGTGACCTGGTCGTCGCCGGCACCGAATTCGAAGACGCGGTCTGCGGTGATCAGGTTGTCGCGGATTGGTTCCAGGCCCGAATACCTGATCGGCGGGTTGGTTTCGACGGTGATGGTGCCTGGAGAGGTGCTGTCGAATCGGTGAGTGACCGAGGCGAAGCTGCCGTTGTTGAGTTCGAGCGAATCACCGTCGGCACTCTGCTGGCTTCCCCCGGTGATCGCCAGTCCACCAGGCATCGTCGGTGGGCCATTGCTGAAGTCGATCACGAAGAGGTCGTCGTCGCTGGATCCGACCAGGTCGATGGCGTGTACGAGTGACTCGTCGAGCGTGCGGACGATCTCGCTATTGACCGAGACCTCGTAGTCGGTGCCGGTTCGGCGCATCGAAAGCGTATCGGGCGTGCCGTCGGAGGCCTCGGTGCCGGAGGAATGGTCGTTGGCGTCGATCGTGAGGACGCCGAGTGTGACGGAGACGAGTTGAGAATCGATGGTCGAGTCGCCACCGAGGGTGCCGAGCTTGCGAACACCGACTCGAACCAGGTATTCCCCCACAAGACCCTCGGATGCCGTGATCGTCATCTCGCCGGTGGTCGGGTCGACCGTGTAGTCGAGACCGCTGGGAAGAGTGGGCATCTGGGAGGGGATGAGCCTGGCGGCGAGGTCGGCTTCGCCCAGGAACTCGATGTCGGTGTCTCCCTCGGAGTCCTGTGCGGTGAGTGGGACGGAGGCGACCGAGTTGGCTTCCATGCGGACCGGCGCGATGTCGTCCAGGAACGGGTTGCCGTTGGCATTGGGGCTCAAGTCGGTGACGGCGGTGGCCTGGAAACTGCGGGAAGCCTGGTTGCCCAGTGAGTCGCTGACGGTGACGACAATCGTCGCCTGGCCGCTCGATCCCTCGGCGGCCGAGAGCATCAGCACGCCGTTCTCGAGGTCTTCGAAGATCTCGACTTCGTGCAGCACGATCGGCTCCAGCGGACGGTCACCACCGTCGGTCGCGACGTCGCTGATCGCGGCACGAACCTCCTCGCCCTCGGTCATCACGCCGAAGATCGAGTGGTTGAAGTCGAGGTGCCGGGTGGGGTCCTCGGTGATGAAGAACTGGCTGTCGTTGGTGTCGTCGGTTGTCTTGGCCATCGACAGCAGCCCGGTGCGGTTGTGCTGCAGGTCGACGTGGAACTGGTCGTCGAAATCGCCCAGGGGTGATCCGCCGGAACCGGTGCCCGACGGGTCGCCGCCCTGGATCACGAAGTTGTTGATCACCCGGTGGAAGATCGTCTCGTCGAAGAACCCACTCTCGGCCAACTCGATCATCTGCGATGTGGCTCGCGGAGTCCGTGACTCGAACAACTCGAATGTCATCGCCCCGTAGTCGTCGACCTGCATCCTCAGGCTGCGGTTGCCCGAGAGCACCTCGGCGGTGATCAGCGGGTCGGAACTCTCGACCGAGAACGTCAGGCGGCCGCCGGTGGGGTCGAAGCCGTTGAGCGGGATGTGCAGAGGAGAACCGGCGAGCACCGCCTGGTCCTGGAGCACGGCAAGTTTCACCTCGGGCTCGGCGGTTTCCGAAGTGGCGTCGATCAGCAGTTGCTTCAACGTTGCGAAGTTGTCGGAGTTGGCCAGGTCGTTGGAAGTCAGGTTGTAGACGGCGACCTGGACGTTGTTCGAGTCGGTGATGATCACGTCGCGGAAGGTGACGCTCCAGGAATCCCACGTGTCGGAACTGCCGTTGCCGTCGTCATCGATGTCCTGCAGCCAGGGCAGGTCGCGGTCGGCTGTCATCAGGGAGTTGCCCGACTCTTCGCCGAACTCGTTGACGCCCAGGATGCTGATGGCCAATTCAGGGTTCTCGGAGTCGAGCTCCTGTTGCATCTGGTCGAGGAAGCCAAACTGGCTTCGACAGTACGGTCAGGTCGCGTGGCCGAAGTACCACGCCGAGACCTGCTCGAGATGGTCTCGGGGCGAAACCGCCAGTTCGAAGGTGCCCGACGTGTCGTTGACGTCAATGAGATGGAAATCGGGCTGAGCATCGATGCCGATGCCCGCGAGCATCAACCGCTCTTCAAGAACCTCCGCCGCTACCGCCGATTGGGCCGCCGATGGAGTACGGTGCGGGTGTACCAACGCGTGACGGATTCGACGCAACCAAGGAACTGAATTCATCATCAACTCTCCTCGCCCTAAAAAAATACCGCAGCCTTCACCGCAGCCACCACCGCCGCGTATCTCAATCTTCGGAATCCCAGAGCGTCACACCTGATCCGAATTCCGTGGATCTCAAACCGTTACCCGCCAACGGACCCCAGATGTGCGTCGAAATCCGTGGCGAAATCACGGACGCTGCGCCACTTGCCTATTTTACCAGAACGGGTGGTCCAGAGGACTGGCTCCGCAGCCCCGCCCGGGACAGGCACCTGCTCCCCGCCGGAGGCGGGGCTGCGGAGCCAGTCCCTGAAATCGGTGCTCTGGAGCCAGTCCCTGGGGGCTACTTGGCGAGGTAGTTGAGTGTGTAGTAGGCCTGCTGGTGGAGCAGGGGCTTGTTATCGGCGGAGCGGATGCCCGGGAGGTGGAGTTCGTGGATGTGTCCGACGGCGAGTTGGTCGATGACCAGGTCGACGTGTCGTCGGTCGGCTGCGACGCGCGCTTCCTTTATGGTCGGCTTGGTGTGGTCGACCTCGGGGCTGCCGTAGGAGGCCTGGTAAATGTAGGTGTAGGTCTGCAGCTGGTAGGAGTCGATCCTGGCGGCGGTGGCCGGGTCGATCGGTTCGGTGAACTGCAGCCGGAACCCGTCGGGTCTGAGTCTCATCGTCAGCACTTCAAACGGTCTCTTCCCGGTCCAGTCGAGTCGTTGCAGCGAGAAGGGTTTGTTGCCGCGTGAGCCCCAGCCTCGGTTGGTCCCGCTGACGAACATCGACCCGGTCTTGCTGATCAGCAGCCCCAGCGACCCGGACCCGAATCCGCCTCGAAACGGGAAGCAGGCTCCCTGGTATTGTCCCTGGACCTTTTCGAGATCGACTCGCATCACGGTGCTGTGCGTCTGGTCGCCGACGAACAGCTGGTCCTTGAACACGCCGAACTTGCCGTTGGTGGTATCGCAGGCGATTCCGCTGGCCGACTGTCCCATCTTCTTGTAGGGGAAGTAGATGGCCGGAGGCAGCAGTTCGGGGATCCGTTTCGCCTCGACCATCATCCGGCTGCCGCTCTTGGGATTGGCCGGTCGTTTTCCGAGTGCGTTGGTGATGTCGTACCAGCGGTTGCCTCCGGGGTGACCCACGAACTTGCCGGGCTGGAGGTGCTGGAGTTTGGAGGTTCCGTTCCAGGGCCCCTGGTTGTCGGTGTAGAACATGTCGCCGAGGTGGTTCATCCCGATTCCCCCCGGTGATCTGAGCCCACTGCAGGTCGGTACGCTGGTCCCATCCGGCTTGATTCTCAGGCACCACCCCCGGTACTTGATGTTGCTGGTGAACGACCCGGTCAGGCAGAGCACGACCCACAGGTCGCCGCGGGCATCGAACTTCGATCCGAACGCGTACTCGTGGTAGTCTCCGGTGATGCCCCAATCTGAGTTGACCGTTTCGAAGAGATCGGCTCGACCGTCGTTGTCGGTGTCTTTCATGCGAGTCACTTCGCATCGCTGGGTCGCGTAGAGCCATCCGTCTCTGTGCGCCAGACCCAGCACCTCGTGCAGTCCCTGTGCATAGCGGGTGAACTTCATCGCGGCCGGTTCGGAGAACGGGTTGTCGATCAGGTAGATGTCTCCCCGTCGACTCGAAGCGGCCAGTTGTCCGGAGGGGAGCAATTCGAGCCCGCCGGCTTCGAGCACCACGCCCTTAGGAATCGGCAGAGTGGTGATGCGATAGAAGTCGTCTTCGGTCGCCGGTTTCTGCTGAGCGTTGGCCGAGGCGGTCACGACCAGTGCGATCAGGATTGCGGCGACAGAGGATCCGAGAGGTGGCATCTGGAGTTTCATGATCTCGGGCTTGGTTTGAGGTGTTTTACTGTTGCGGTTGCTGCGATCTACCACGAATACGTTTGCACGATGACGGCCTGGTCACGGACCCAGTGGACCGGCATGAGCAGTTCTTTGAGGTTGCCCCGTTTTCGGATCCGGGGTTTGAGTCCGCCGGTCTGTTGGATTGTGACGTTGAGAATCTTGCCGACGGTGTAGGACCCGTCCTTCTGCGGTTCGATCGTGGGAGCTGCCGCGGCGCGGTACCAGATCGTCCGGGATTGCGTGGTGGTCCGCTTCAGGGTCAGCGTGCGGGTCAGGGCCGGGTCCTTGTCGGTCTTGACCGGCCGCGGGTGGTCTTCGACACGGATCGTTGTGAAGCGGTATTGGAAGACGGGCCGTCGTTGCTTGTCGATCCGATACCCGGTGAAGCGGTAGCCGAGTTTGCGAGCCGAGCCGGTTGGCCAAGCGGCATCGGGTGTCTCCAGCGACGCAAACGGCACTCCGCCGGTCAGCGTCACGAGGTGGTCACCGAGCGGTGGCTGGAACCCCTGTCCACGACCGTTCCAGTGCTTGGCGGCGTCGATGAACGCGTTGTGCCAGATCAGTCTCAGGGCCAGTTGATCGGCATCGAAGGCGAGGTTGGCTTTTTCGGGGTAGCCCACAGCGATGCCTCGCGGGCTGAGGCCGGCAATGAAGTTGCGATAAATGATCGGTTCGTCCTTGGGTTCCAGCTCGATCGGGTTCCGAATCAGGCCTCGAGGCAGCCCCGCCTTGCCGGCGTCGGCGAGGTATTCCCAGACGCTGGCGATCTGGTGCTTGGCGACTCCATCGAGCACATCCGGCAGCAGTGTCTGGCCACGTGGCCAGCCGGCGGGCATCCGGGTTCCGGGTCGATAGGCCTGGGGGTCGAGCATGTAGCGGACGAACCAGTCCTTGCGGAGCCGCCGGGTCATGCTCAGCAGGTCCAGAGACTGGATGCCGGTTGCCTTGTGGCCTCCGAAGTAGTGGCACTTGATACAGGCCAGTGCCTTGTCACCGGTCAGGAACCGACCGGCCGAGCGGACTCGGTGGATCCGATCGGTCACCCTCAGCGCGAGAGGTTTCTTGAGTCGATCGGCGGAGGCGAAGTCCTTCACGAGGTGCCCGACGTTGGCGGTGCCGAACTTCGGCATCCGGGTCAGCATGTACGGCCGGTCGTTGGCTCCGTTGTCGAGCACGTGCCCGAGCCATTTGTCGTTGAGCTTGTCGCCGACGCCGTCGAGTCGAGGCGGGATGCGGCCCTCGTCACCCATCTCCTTGATCGTCGTCACGAACAGCGTGTCCCGGGACCGCTCGACACCTCCGCGCTTGCCCCGTGAGTGGCAGGCCAGGCAATTGAAGGCCTCGGTCGTACCCCTGATCCGAAACGCGATCTGGGCATCCCCCGCAAAGTCGAGTGCCGGAGCCTTGAGTGCCAGAGCGAGTGCCCGGCGCTGGGGACCGGAGAGTCGGTAATCGGGGATGCCCGCAAGCGGTGTCCGGACCAGATCCGCTGACAGG
Organism: Planctomycetota bacterium; assembly: GCA_963578885.1. Classification (GTDB taxonomy): domain Bacteria; phylum Planctomycetota; class Planctomycetia; order Planctomycetales; family Planctomycetaceae; genus UBA8437. The sequence goes on along the minus strand of CAUZEQ010000077.1, from coordinate 5,111 downwards.
CAGCCACGGGCGGTCTTGAGTGCCCCGAGTCGCCCGGCGGGTTTCCCGGTCGGCTTGATCGGCTGTCCCTTGTGCTTCATCTGGTGACACGAGGCACATCCGATCGAGGCGAACAGCTTGCGTCCGGTCTCGACGAGAGCCGGATCTGCGACGAAGGTCTTTTCTCCCTTGGCCGCCTTGGGCGGTTTCGGCTTGGCCAGTGTGGTGGTGTGAGTCGCGAGGTCGCGTCGTGAAATGCCCGGTCCCTGGAACTGGACCTTCAAGACTTCCTGGCCGCCGGCTTCGAAGTAGTCGACCAGCAGCGGGTGGGGCCCGGCGTCGAGTTCGATGGTGGCGTTCTTTTCCTGGTAGGGGTGCACCCCGTTGACCTCGACAACGGTCTTGCCGTCGATTTGCAGTCGGCTGCCGTCGTCGGAACCCAGGAAGACGGTGTAGCGTCCTTTTTTCGAGATCTGCAGGAACCCGGTGAATCTGATACCGAAGTGGTCACGTCGCGCGGCGACTCCCAGTTGGAAGCCGGCGACCTGTCCGGAGTTCCTGGGCTTGAGTTTGCTGAAGTCGGGGATCGTGGACCAGTTGCCTTCGTAGTAGACGAAGTTCAGGTTGGGCGGTAGCTGCAGACCGCGAAAGAAGTACCCGGCGATGTCGCGGGATTCCTGGTTGTTGAGGTTGAGGCTGGGCATGCGGCCGCCGGTACGGACGGCGAGCGGGTTCCGCAGGAACTCGGCCAGGCTGTCGCGGGTGTACTTCTTTTCGATCGCTCCCAGCGGCACCGACGTGGCCAGCCGCAGGGCTTTCTTGTCTCGCCGTGGCTGGTGGCAGGCGATGCAGCCGACCTGGTGGAACAGCCGCTCTCCACGAGCGACTTCCTGGGGCTGAGGGGCAGAATGCCTGGGAGTACCGGTGCTGGCCAGGAAGTTGACCAGGGCCGTGACCTGGGCGGCCTCGGCCTGGGGATCGAGACCGGGGAACAGGTCGGGCATGGTGGTGCCCGGCTTCCAACGATGCGGGTTGGCCAGAAATTCGAGCATCCACTCGGGGCGGACCCGCGAGCCGACGGCATCGAGTATCGGGGCGGGCTTCGTCTTGACTCCCGTGGCCGACGTGCCCCCCGCATGACAACTCGTGCAGTTCAACTCCGAAACCAGCAACCAGCCCGCGCCCGGACTGAGCTTGTCTCCGGCCGCATGAAATCTCTCGAACGCCGGCAGCAGCGGGTGGGTGGCGGCTGCGGTGGCGGCTGCGGTGGGGGCTGCGGTGGGTTGGGCCGAGTGGATCGAGGTGGGTTTTGCGAATACCCCGATCAGCGACGTCAGCAGGCAGATTGCGACGAACTTGGCCGAATTATGCATCGAGCACCCCTGGCAGCCGATCCGTTTGTGACAGTGGTGCCAAGTCTACCGGGTGTGAGAAAAACCGACCACCGAGTCTGCCGAGCGGCCGCTGGCCTCTTTACCGTTCTGGAATCGTTGTGTGATAATTGACCGAGACCTCTCTCGTTGCTCACATTCCCATCTCCATTCCTCGACAACGGGACCCCGATGAGTGACCGGTCGTTTATGGGCTGTTGTCGAGGCCACAGGGCCGGCACCCTCGGGGTGTTGGCCGCCCTGGCGGTTGGCATCGGGATCTGGATCGGATGTGGTGACGAGCCGTCGGAATTGCCTGTTGCTGCGGGGACCGATTCCCCAGGCGTGTCGGACACGACGGGCCAGGCTCAGAAGAAGGGCACCTCGGAGACGACGGCGACCTGGGCGAGTGAGGACTTCAACCTGGCCGCCGGAGCTCAATTGCATCTGCTGGTCGACGACCTCGAGAGCGACGGTCAATTCGATCGCAAGGTCGTGGCCCGAGTGGCCTCGACCGAATTCACCGGCGATCTCCTGCGTCCCGAGACGATGCCGACGGTGTACGAATCGGACGGCCTTTTGATTCGCCGATATGTTGCCTCCGAGCCTGGCGGCAGCCCGGGCACCCAGCGTGGCATCGACGGCCTAGCCGAGTCGTTGCAGGGATTGGTATCGGGCTGGAAGGGCTGGTCGGAGGTGCACCTTCATTTCAAGATCACCTCGGTCGAACTCAAGGACGACCGTGCCACGACTCGGGTGTTGCTCGAGGCGGGGGCACGTCGAGGTGACCGGTTTGTCCAGTTGCGAGGCCGGTGGCTGTGTGGCTGGAAACTGGACGGCAAGAAGCCTCCGAAGCTGATCGAGTTGCGATCCGAATCACTCGAGGAGGTCACCGGGAGTTCACCGGGTGGCCGCCTGTTGGTCGACTCGACCGCGGCGGTCCTGAAACCTGCGGTGGAGGTCGGCGACCAGTTGAGTCGCAGCGTGGATCACTGGCGAGGTCGTTTGCAGGCGGAGTTGGGGGTGGCGTTGCATGGTCACCAGGGCCTGGCCATCGGCGACGTGAACGGCGACGGCCTGGACGACCTCTACCTGGCCCAGCCCGGCGGGATGCCGAACCGACTGTTGGTACAGCAGCCCGACGGCACGGTTGTCGACGTCGCCAGGACTGCGGGTGTCGACTGGCTCGACCGTTCCCGCAGTGCCCTGCTGGTCGATCTCGACAACGACGGCGACCAGGACCTGGTCTGCGTGTTGAACATCAACGTGGTGCTGATGGAAAACGACGGTGCGGGTCATTTTGTTGAGCGAGACGTGTTCTTTTCGACCGGCGACCCGTACTCGCTGGCCGCAGCCGATTTCGACAACGACGGCGATCTGGACCTGTACGTCACCGGCTACGGGGCGGGGTTCCTGGCCAATCGCACCGGCGAGGGTGCCCTGGGTGAAGCGATCCCGTATCCGTATCACGACGCGAACAACGGCGGGCCGAACCTGTTGTTGCGCAACGACGGTGACTGGCAATTCAGCGATGCGACCGACGCGGTGGGCCTGGGCGAGAACAACCGCAGGTGGAGTTTCGCGGCGAGCTTCTCGGACTACGACTCCGATGGTGATCTCGATCTGTACGTCGCCAACGACTACGGCCGCAATTGCCTGTATCGCAACGACGGGGGTCGATTCAGCGACGTGGCGGCGACGGCGGGTGTCGAGGACATTGCTGCGGGGATGAGTGTTTCGTGGTGCGACTACAACGGTGATGGTCGCCCCGATCTGTACGTCGGCAACATGTTCTCCTCGGCCGGCGAACGCATTGCCTACCAGCGTCGCTTCCTGAGCGGTGCCGCCGATGAGGTGCGGCGGCAGTTCCAGCGTCATGCACGCGGGAACACGTTGTTCGAGAACACCGGTGATGGGACGTTCCGGGATGTCAGCATCGATCGTGACGTCACGATGGGCCGCTGGGCGTGGGGTTCTCCGTTTGTCGACATCAACAACGACGGGCGTCCCGACCTGCTGGTGGCCAACGGGTACATCACCGGTGAAGACACCAAGGACTTGTGAAGTTTCTTCTGGCGGCAGGTCGTGTCGCATTCGCCCACCAGGATCGACCAGGGTCCGGTCGATCCCAAGTACCGAGCCGGCTGGTCTCGGATCACCAACCTGATCGAGACGGGTGGTTCGTGGAGCGGACGAGAGCGGAACTGCTGCTACCTGAACCTGGGCGGCGACCGGCCGTTCGCCGACGTCTCTTACGCCAGCGGGTTTGATTTCCCCGACGACGCCCGCGCGATCGCGTCGGTCGACTGGGACCACGACGGCGACCTGGACCTGTGGATCACCAACCGCACGGCGCCGCGGCTGAGATTTCTCAGGAACAACGGGTCGAAGGGCCAACGGGGCGTGCTGATCCGGCTGCAGGGAACCTCGGGCAACCGCGACGCGATTGGAGCTCGACTCGAGTTGAGGCTTGCGGAGGGTGCGGAGGGTAAGGGGAAGCCGCTGGTCCGTTTTGTGACCGCCGGCAGCGGGTACCTGTCTCAATCGAGCAAGTGGGTTCACTTTGGAGTCGGTGCGGCCGCGGGGCCGTTCCGGCTGAAGGTGGCCTGGCCGGGTGGATCGAACGAGACGATCGAGGGACTGGCGGCGGGGGGACGGTACCGGGTGGTCGAAGGCTCGGGGAAGGCCCTGCTGCAGAAGGCTCGTGACATCCAGATCCCCGCGGGCGAGCTGGCGGTGGTGGCTCCGACGGGCATTGCCCGCATCCCGCTGCTCGAACGACTGCCGCTTCCGCCGATCGAGTATCTTGACCAGAGCGACATGACCCGTTCGCTGGTCGTCTCGGGTCGCCCGACACTGGTCAACCTGTGGGCGACCTGGTGCCTGCCGTGCATCAAGGAATTGCACGAGTTCAGTGAGCGGGGCGAGGAGTTGAAGAGTGCGGGCCTGGACGTGGTGGCGTTGTCGGTCGACGGGCTCAAGGACGGCAAGCCGGCCCCGCTCAAGGTGGTCTCGGGATTTGTCCAGAAGCACGAGCTGCCGTTCGGGGTCCGTCGGGCCACCAGCGGCACCGTCGATCGCTTGGACGTGATGCACGATGTGGTGATGACGACCCGCACGCAGCTCGACGACAAGTATACGCTCCCGGTGCCGGCCAGCTTTCTGCTCGATCGCTCGGGGCACCTCGCGGTGATCTACAAGGGGCCCGTCAGCGTCGACAGGTTGCTTTCCGACGTGGCATTGCTGGCAGACGACTCGGACATCGACCCGGCAATCGCCTACCCGGGCCGCTGGTTCCTGAGGCCTCACGGGCTGGGCAGCGTGGCGGTGAGGGTGGCCGATCGGCTGGTGCGTCGCGGTCACCTGGACGCGGCAAAGTCGTACGTCGAGTTGGCCGCCGACCTGTCGCAGCGCAACGGCAACCCGTTTGAGTTGAAGCACAAGACGGCCGCGGCCTACATCGACCTGGGCAACGCCTGGGACAAGCAGGAACGATACAAGGACGCTGCGGTGGCTTACCGGAGGGCTCACGAGGTCGACCCGACCGATGCGGCGGCGGTGACCAACCTGGGCAACGCCACGTTGAGGCTTGGTGACCAGCGGAGTGCCGAGCGGTACTACCGGCAGGCGGTCGATCTCAACCCCAACCAGCTCCAGGCCCGCATGAACCTCGGATCGATCTGCGTGCAGCAGCAGCGGATTTTCGAGGCGATCAAGCACCTGGGTGCCGCGGTCCGGATCAACCCCCGCTTCCCCCAGGCG
>CAUZEQ010000076.1:0-17182 GCA_963578885.1 Planctomycetota bacterium | reverse complement strand
ATCGTTGCTGCAACAGCAATTGGCCACTGGAATTGAACACGAACACATGAGCCGCCCGGTGCAGCAGTCCGCGGGCATGGACGTCGCCACGAGTCGCCTGCCCGATCACACGGTCTCGGGCATCGACCACGTCAAACAACTCGTGCGGGTTGTCCTTGGGCACCGTCTCTTCACTCTAGGCCGACTCAAGAGCCAGTAGCGCAGGCTCGGCATGCCAAGACAAGCCGAGGCCGCCGATCTTGTCGATTCTCAAATCCTGACCGTATAATCAAATCCTCGGGCCACCCGATCTGCACCCACTCTCTCTCTTCACATCCCCCCCGGGACACTCACGCATGCCCCGCCTGACCCTCCTGCTGGCCTGCGCGCTGCTCGTCCTGGCGTCCTCCGACTCAATCGCGCAAACGGGGAAAGCGACCAAGAGTCGCACGGCAGCCCAGAAGAACAAGAAGAAGTCGGCTCCGAAGAAATCGACCAGGAAGAAGTCGGCGAAGGCCAGGAAGAGACCGGCTCCGAAAGCGCCCAAGCTGCCGCCTCTGAAGACCCCCGCCGACAAGCAGAAGTTCCTGGCCGCCATCCGAGCCTCGATGCCCGTTCGCCGCGTCGGCAGCAACCTCCGCTACACCTCCTACGACCTCGACCGATCTCTCGAATACCGTGTCGGCCGCGACCGGATCTATGCTCCGGTGATCGACGACGAACGATTCGTCCGCCGAGTCCATCTCGACCTCGTCGGCCGACCACCCTCGGCCCGGAAAGTCCGCGAGTTCGTCGCCGACACAATGAAGTCGAAACGTATGAGACTGATCGACAAGCTGCTGGCGACCGAGGCGTACGCCAGGAAGTGGGCCCGGTACTGGAAGAACGTGATCTTCTACGAGTCGACCGCGAACCGGAATCGCACCAACCCGCAGGCCCTGGAAGACTGGCTGACCGAGCAGTTCAAGAAGGGTGTGCCGTGGGATGGGATCGTGGCCGAGCTGGTTTCGGCGATGCCCGTCCGCAACAAGGCAAAGAAGAAGGACAAGAACGACTGGAGCCAGAAGACCGGGCAGAACAACTTCGTGCTGGCCTACGAGAACAAGGCTCCGCTGCTGGCCGCACAGACCGCTCGGCTGTTCATGGGGATCAGCATCCAGTGTGCAGAATGCCATGACCACCCGTTCGATGCCTGGAAACGCGAGCAGTTCCACGAACTCGCCGCGTTCTTCTCCCGCGGCAAGTACTTCATGCCCAACCTCGACAGCACCTCGAAAACAACCGAGATGCAGCCGAAGTTCCTGCTCGGCGAACAGCCTCCTATCAAGCTGACCGTTCACCAGCGACGCGTCGCCATCGCCGCCTACCTGGTCTACAACCAGGACAACTACTGGTTCGCACGCTCGTTCGTGAACCGGATCTGGAACGAACTCCTCGGCGACGGCTTCTACGCCATCGACAGCCTCGGACCCGACCAGGAATGCCTGCACCCCTCGGTCGTCAATCGCATCGCGGCCGTCTTCCGCTACCGCAACTTCGATCCCAGGTGGGTCTTCCGGCTGATGATGAACACGCGAGCCTACCAGCGCGAGATCCAGACGATCGACAAGGACGAGGAGTTGTTCACCGCCGTTCGACCCATGCGACTCAACTCCGGACAGGTCAAGGCCAGCGTGCTGCGACTGACCGGACCCGATCGCAACATCGGCCGGGCCCTCGACCGCGAGTTCCGAAACGATCCGTCGATCCCGCAGCGGGACCTCGAAGGGACCATCCAGCAGGCGCTGTTCCTGATGAACAACCCCACTCTGCAAAGCAAGCTCAATGCCAGCAAGCTCAAGAAACGACTCGTCACCGTCAAGCAGCCCCGCGCCGTGCTGACCCAACTCTATCTCGCCGTCCTCTCGCGACGTCCGACCGACAAGGAATTCGCACGCGGACTCAAACACCTCAGGCAGGTGCCCAACCGGGCCGAGGCGATCGAGGACCTGCTGTGGGTGCTGGTCAATTCGACCGAATTCCTCACGAAACGCTGAATCGCTGATTCACACCGGCCACGCGGAACATCACATGACCTCCACCCACCAGCCCGGTCACCAGCAGATCCCGTTCACCCGCCGCCAGGCGATCGGTCTCTCGGCCGCCTCGCTGCTGGCACCCCTGGGCCTGTGCGCCGAGCAACTCAAGCGGCAGCAGCGGGCCTGCATTCTGGTCTGGCTGGCTGGAGCCCCCAGCCAGATGGAGACCTGGGACCCCAAGCCGGGTACCGCCAACGGCGGTCCGACCAAGGCGATCAAGACAGTCCTGCCGGGCGTCTCGATCGCCGAACACTGGCCCCGGCTGGCCAAGTCGCTGAACACCATCGCCGTCATCCGCTCGATCGTCGGCAAGGAAGCCGCCCACGCTCGCGGGACCTACCACCTGCACACCGGTCGCCGGATGGGCGGGCCCGAGAAGCACCCGACCTTCGGATCGGTCGTCGCCGCCGAACTGGGCGACGTGAACTCCGACCTCCCCAACTTCGTCAGCATCGGCAAGACGCTCAGCAGCGGATTCCTCGGAGTCAAGGTCGCTCCGTTTATTGTCAATCGGGCCGGCCAATTGCCCGCCAATGTCGCCAACGGCCTGGCCTCGCCCCGAGTCTCACGCCGGCTGGCACTGCTCAAGGCCCAGGACGCCGAGTTGTCCGAGGCGGGAGCCGCGGCGCTGGTCGAAGAGCACCGGGTGCTCTACGAACGAGCCCGCCGACTGATGACCTCGCCCAAGCTCAAGTCCTTCAAGCTCGATTCCGAACCCGATGCAAAGCAGCAGGCCTACGGCAAGAACCGGTTCGGGCAGGGACTGCTGGTGGCTCGCCGGCTGATCGAATCGGGCGTGCCGTTCGTCGAGGTCAGCAAGGGGGGCTGGGACATGCACAATCGCCTGTTTACCCGGATCAAGACCTCCGCCGCCGAAGTCGATCGCGGTGTCGCCGCACTGCTGGGTGATCTGAAGCAGCGAGGACTGCTCGAGCGCACGCTGGTAATCGTCGCGGGCGAATTCGGCAGGACGCCGAAGGTCAACACCAAGACTCCTGCTCCGGGTCGAGACCACTGGGCCAGGAACTTCGGGCTGCTGATGGCAGGAGCCGGTATCAAGGGCGGCACGGTGCTGGGAAAGACCAGCGCCAATGGACAGGAAGTCATCGACCGAGCGGTCTCGGTCGAAGACGTGTTCCAGACCATCTGCCGAGCCATGAAAATCGACGCCAACAAGGAACTCTTCACCCCGGGCGGCCGGCCGCTGAAGATCGTCGACGGCGGCAAGGCGATCGGTGAGATCCTGGTGTAGCCCGCCACGTCGGTTGGGGTCAGACGCCCGCCATAGATAGTCCGTGCTCCACCTTCAACGGTCCGCACGCGGGGGCCTGAACCCTTTTTCTCCAACCACACTGTCCGGCCGAAGGGGTCACGGCCCCGCTTGTGGTCCGCCTCCGGCGAACCACAGGCGGCGTCTGACCCCCACCGCTGGGGTCAGACGCCCCGGGCCAACTGCCCCAGCAGTTCGTCGTCGATCGAAACGCCCTTGGGGACATCCTTGATCCCTTCGAGCACACCGAGCACCTGCTCGTCTGAGAGCTCGATGCCCAGCTCGTTCAGCCGGTGGGCCACCGCGCGGCGCCCGCTGTGACGGCCCAGCACCAGCCGAATTCCCTTCGCCCCCACCACCTCGGGCCGGTACGGCAGGTAGGTGTCGGGGTTCTTGAGCAACCCGTCCTGGTGGATGCCCGCCTCGGTGGCGAAGATGTTGTCGCCTCCGACGGGTTTCATCGGCGAGAGCCCGATGCCGGTCAGCTCGGCCACCAGCTGAGTCAGCTCGTACAGCTTCGTCGTGTCGATCTTCATCTTCACGCCGTACTGCTCCTGGTTCAGGTGCAGCGCCATCACGACTTCTTCGAGCGATGCGTTGCCGGCGCGTTCACCGATCCCGTTGACCGTGCACTGGACCACGTTCGCCCCTTCCTGGATCCCGGCCAGGGTGTTGGCGACGGCCAGCCCGAGGTCGTTGTGAAAGTGGACGGCCAACAGCGACCGGTTAAGATTCGAGACGTTGTCCTGGATGTAGCGGATGATGTCGCGGACCTTCTCGGGCGTCATCACTCCAACCGTATCGGGGAATCCGATCGTGGTGGCTCCCGCGTCGATGGCCGCGGAGTAACATTCGACCAGGAATTCGGGCTCGGTCCGACTGGCATCCTCGGGACTGAACGCCACGATGTCGAATTTCTGGCTGGCGTAACCGACCGTATCGGTGATCAGCCCAAGCACCTCGGACTGGTTCTTCCGCAGCTTGTGTTCCAGGTGCAGCGGGCTGGTGCCGCAAAACAGGCTCACCCCGCGCTTGTGACGCGGGTTGTCCGAGAGTGCCTCTTCGGCGGCATCGACATCGCCCCGCACGGTCCGGCACAGTGCGGTCAGCACCGGCCCCTTGACCACTCCGATCATCAGCCGAATCGCCTCGATGTCGGCCTGCGACGAGGCGGGGAATCCGGCATCCAGCGAATGGACTCCAGCCGCCTCAAGCGCCTGGGCAATCCGCAGCTTTTCGTGAGGTTCCAGCGTCGCGCCGGGCATCTGCTCGCCGTCACGCAACGTCGTGTCGCTGAACAGCACGGTGTCGCTGGTGCGGTGATGGTTGATCACCGCTCGCTTCACCACGCCGCGGACCGTGTTCTCGATGCCCTTGAGAAAACCCGATGTCGCCATGAATTCCATTCTGAGCAGACGCGGCGGCTGAGTAAAGAACCACCGCGGTCACCTCAGCACCAGCGGGATCACGGCGCACTCTTGCGACTTTGCGTTCCCAGCAGCTTGGGCAACTCGCTCTTCAGATCCGCCAGCGTCGCCTCGGCACTGATCACCGTGCCCTGTCGATCTAGCAGGACCATGGTGGGCAGCGACAGAATCCCGAGTTGGCGGGCCGGGCGGCTGTCGAGTCCGCCCGGCTCGTGCAGCGTCGACCAGGTGACGCGGTGGGCCGAGATGTAGGCGGGGACCGGGGTGCGGTCGAGATCGAGATTGACGCCGAGGACCTCGAAACCGCGGGCACGGTACTGGGCATACAACGCCTGCAATGCGGGCAGTTCCTCGGTACACGGCTTGCACCATGTCGCCCAGTACACCACCAGCAACACCTTGCCGCGGTAGGCATTGCTGCTCACCGTGGTGTTGGCCAGGTTCTTGCCGGCGACCAACAGCGGCTTGCCCTTCAGGTCCAGCCGCACCAGGGCCCCGGCCGCTCGCTGGCCGGCGGGTGTCGCAGCGTATTGCCGAGCGAGTTTCCGGTACCAGGTCCTGGCATCATCGACGCGGGCTTCGAATTCGTGAGCCGTCCCCAGCCTCCAGATCGCCTCGGGAGTGTCCTCGGCCGCCGGGTATGCGGCGATGAACTGCTCGAGCTGCAAGAGCCACTGCTTTTGCGCCCGGGCCTGGGCAGCCGCATCGGTCACCGCCTGAACCGACCGGCTGTAGCGGGCCAGCAGGTAACGGTAGGTGGCAAAGGGGACCAGGGGCGACTTGATTTTCTGCTTCTTCAGCCGAGTCTCCTCGGCCGCCAACCGTCCCAGTGCCTCCGGCCACGCTCCCGATTGGACCAGCGACACCAGGTTGTCGATCAGCTGACGCCCCCACTGGTCTCGTTCCGACGGCGTCCCCGCGGCCAGGTTCAAGCCACCCAGCACGTCGGTGCGGCGCGAGTGGTAACTCGAGATGGATTCACGAGTGGCCGTGGCAGAGGGAGGGGACCCATCGAGATCGCGGAGTTGGTCGAGGAGTTTCTGCATCTGCGGCGAGACGCCCGGCGTGCCCACCGCGACGCTCGCAATCGCCGGCTGAAGCAGCTCGCCACCGGAGGTCAACTGCACCGTGTCTCCGGCCAAAGGCACGGGGATCGAAGTCAGCTTCCACGACTGGCCCACCTTGACCAGTTCACCAATCTGCACCAGCCCGCTCTTGCCCCCCACGTCGATAATCGCCAGGGCGTTCTCGTAGACCTCAAGATCGTTGGTCGCCTTGCCCTCGTCCGAGGGAATCAGGCCCGGCTGAGCACAATCAAAACGGACCCAGCGTGTACCGGCGGCCAGGGCAGGAATCTTGGCCAGTCGACCCGCCGGGTCGGCCACCGATGCCAGCAGCGACTTCTCGAGCTTGCTTGTGATGCCCAATGCCCGGGTGTCCTGGCGATTGATCAACACCGTTTGCAACAGCGCGACGTCACGACGCATCAACGCCTCGACGGCAACCTGGCTGGCCTCTTCGGCCGAGATCCGCCGCCACGAGTCGATCCGACCGTCCTCGTTCGTATCGAATCCCCACCGCGAACCGCCGGTGTTCAGCCATCTCGACTGGTCGACCTTGCCGTTGTGATTCGAATCGATGTCGCGATAGACCTCGATGCCGTTCTGGAAATACCGCCACTGGTCAACGAGGTTGTTGCGGTTGGTATCAAGGAATCGTCGCAGCACCTGTCCTGCCGGTCCGATCACTTTCCAGCCGGTGTGAGAACGTCCGCGGTCGACTTCGACTCGACACTTGGCCACATCGGCCGCCTCGGGTTGTTCGATCTCGACGCCACTCTGCAGAGGCCGGAACTTTTCAAGCATGAACCGTGGCTGGGGCGGATCGTCTGCCACAGCCGACCGCGGTCCACAAATCACACAGAGTGCCGCAACCACGACACACGAAAACACACACCAAAAGCGCCGGGAGTCTGACATCGGCATGCCTCCGCAATCCAGGGACCGGCCCGCCACAAAGCCAGCGGCCGGGTCGCGGATTGTAGATCAGCCACCCCGATCAGGTCAGCAGCAGTTTGAGGTGGAATCCGGCTACTTGGCTTCGAGGCAATACAGGTTTTCAAAACCGCGGAGGAACATCCGGCCGCCTGCGACCGCTGGAGTGCCGTGGACCTGTTCGCCAAGCTGGGATTTGCCGAGCACCTTGAAGGTGGTGCCCGAGGCGATCACGATCACCTCGCCCTTGTCGCTGATGTTGTAGATCTTGCCGTCGATGCAGATCGGGCTTGCCCAGAACTTGCCTCCGACCCGTTCGGTCCAGACCGCCTTGCCCGTTTTCGGATCGAGACAGCTGACCACTCCGTTGTCGCACCAGAAGTAGAGGTGCTTGCCGAAGACGAGCGGGGTGGGGACATAGGGCAGGTTGCGGTCGCCCGACCAGACCACCTTGTCGGCACCGACCTCGCCGGCCTGGTCGACCGAGACCGAGAACAGCTGCTTGCCGCGTCCGCCGCCGCCGGTGATCGCCATCACCAGGTCGCCGGCGATGAACGGGGAATTGACGGCGCGGGACGTGAACAGGTTGGCTCGCCACAGCAGCTTACCGTTACGAGGATCGAAGCTGGCCAAGCCATCGCCGGTGTTGCTGGTGAACAGCTGAGGCGTCTTGCCCTCGCGTTCGAGGATGACCGGGGTCGAGTGAGCCGTCAGCTTGACCTTCCGCTCGGATCGCCAGCGGATCTTGCCGGTGGCAGCATCGAGGCCGGCGATCACCGACGGACCGTCGTGCTGGCTGGCGACGATCACCGTGTCTCTCCAGACGATCGGCGAGGTGCCGCAGCCGTGGCCGTGCTGATTGTAGAACTTGCCGATGTCGGTCTGCCACAGCCGCTTGCCGGCAAAGTCGTAGGCCCGCACCACCGTGTCTTCGTCAGTCGTGAACAGCACGAACACACGCTTGCCGTCACTGGCCGGTGTCCCGGAAGCGTAACTGTTGAGCGAATGCTTGGAGTGGGTCCGAGATGCCAGGCGGTCGGTCCACAACACCTTCCCGCTTGCAGCATCAACCGATATCACCAGCCGAACGGCACCCCTGTCGAGAGCCGAGGTGACAAAGACGTGGTTGCCCCACACGCACGGAGACGAATGGCCCAGGCCCGGCAGCGGCGTCTTCCACTTGTAGTCCTTGTCGGTCCAGCTGACCGGGATCCCCTTCTGAGTGCTGATTCCCTTGCCGTTGGGGCCACGAAAACGTGCCCAGTTCTCAGCCTCGGATACACCCGACAGCAGCAACAGCACGATTCCCGTCCACAGCACAGTCACACGACGCACGATCCAGTCTCCCATCAAACGCGGCTTCGAGTCGGGCAGAAAGAACAGGTTACCAACTTGGGCATGCCGGCGAGCGACTCAGGTGACACAACCGGCTCTTACTTGTTCAGCAACCGACCAACCAGCGGGCCGAAGATGCCCCGGCCGTGGGTCGTTTTCAAACCCCGCAGCCTCGCGATGTCACTCGGCACGAATCGCGACCTGCCGATCTCGCGGCCGTCCTGCCGGATCACCAGCCGATCGGCATAAACCAGGAACTCAAGGACCAACGGCTTGCCGGTCCACGAGACGACTGCCGAGAGATGGCCCGGCATGGTCAGCTTGAGTACCGAGCCGTACTCGCGTCGCTGCTCCTCGGTCAGGAAATCGTACTTGTCGTACCACTCGTAGGTGCCCTTGGCCGAGGTCGACATGAACAGCGAGTCGCCGATCGAGACCATCCCGGTGATCCTCTGGCCCCAGTGGTTCGACACCAGCTTGAACCGGTCGGCGTGCTCCTGGTAGGGATGCACCTGCTTGTCGGTGAGTTTCGGGTGAGTGAATGCGCGGCCCATCGAGGACCAACGATCGACATCGTGGTCGTATCGCCACAACTCCGCCCACGGCCACACCCCGGTGAACATCTCGCCACGGTAAATCGCCATCGTCTGGGCCTCGCGGGCACTGCTCGAAACGCCCGGCAGCCGAGGCGGATGGCCGTCGAGGTGCTTCAGCAGGTTTCCGCCTCGGTACTCGAACAGGTGACCGGTCGGGTACTGGGCCAGCAGCGCCCGGTCGAAGACGTTCAGGAACGAGTAGACCTGGTAACTGACCTGGTCGTTGGCCTCCGAGAGTGTCCGCCACCTCCGCCCGTTGAACGCGTGGACACCGCCCTGGTTGGTCACCGTCATCGCTTCACCGCCGAATTGTCCCCACGCAAACGGTGTCGCTCCGACGTACTTCGCCGCGAAGGTGACACCCGAGGACACGTCGATCAGGCCCGGTTGATCGGCGTTCCAGGGGCAGGCAATGATCCGGGTGAACGGCTCGGAGGCCTCGCGATCGGTGAAATAGAAACAGAGGTGGCCCAGGGCGTAGTAGAAGTTGTAGTAGCGGCCTCGCTTGGGAGCCTTCAGGATCACCCGGCCATCGAACGTCGCCGAGCTGTTTCGGAATACCAGCAGTCCACCGCCGACCCGCATCACGCCATCGCCGGAGCCCAGCCCGCCAACCGTCTTCAGCTTCGATTCCCAGGTTCGCTGCTGCGGGTCCCACCGCTTGACCCGGTTACCTCGAGCATTGGTCCAGGCATGGACTCGTCCGTCGAGTTCGAACAGGTAGATGCCACAATCCATGTCAGGAAAGGGCAACCGTTCGATCCGGAAGCCTCCGGGATCCCGTGCGGGACGTACAAAGAACTGCACGGTGTGCCGATTGCTGCGGAACCGCGTGTTGTAGACCTCCTCGAACCCGGCACCCGCGACCAGTCGACCCTTCGCATCGCGAGCCTCGAACAGCGACCCGAACGGCTGCCCGAGGTCTCGGCCCAGGTCGACGGTCGTCTGCCAGCGAACCAGCGGCTGTTGGGCTGAACAGGGCGTTGAGACCAGGCACACGGCCAACAGCATCACGTTGTACTTCATCGTCCCTGCACTCCCTGCGAGACCTACCAGTCGACCACCGATCCGTCATCCGCGTCGTACGGCATCGGATTCCGCCAATCGTGACCGATCTTCTCGGCCACCGCGTCGTCATCCAGCTCGACTCCCAAACCCGGCCCGTCGGGCAGGTCAATGTACCCATCCCGCACCTCGAACGGCTTCGTGATGTACCCCTCGCCCAGATGCACCTGTTCCTGGCACAGGAAGTTGGGGATCGACCCGGCGATCTGCAGCCCGGCGGCCAATGAGATCGGACCCAGCGGGTTGTGCGGCGCGATCGCCGCGTAGTAACTCTCGGCCATCCCCGCGATCAACCGCACCTCGGTGATCCCGCCGGCGTGACACAGGTCCGGCTGCAGCACCGTCGCGGCCCCCTTCTCCAGCAACTCGCGGAACCCCCACTTGGTGAACACCCGCTCACCGGTGGCGATCGGCAGGTGAGTGCTCCGTGCGATGTCGGCCATCACCTCGACGTTCTGACACTGCACCGGTTCCTCGATGAACATCGGCTGGTAGGGTTCCAGCGCCTTGATCAACAGCTTGGCCGTCTGCGGACTGATCGCGCCATGGAAGTCGATCGCGATGTCCCGCTCGTCACCGGCCGCCTCGCGGAGCTCCTCGAACCGCCGGGCCACCCGCTTGACGAACCCGGGCGTCTCGATGATCCGGGCCGGCCGATGCTTGAATACACCGGTCTTGAACGCCGTGAATCCCTCCCTGGACCGCTCCCGGATCGCTTCGGGTGTCGAGGCATGAGCGTAGACGCGGACCCGGGTTCGGGTGGGACCGCCGAGCAACTCGTACACCGGCACCCCCAGTGCCTTGCCCTTGATGTCCCACAGCGCCATATCGATGCCGCTGATGGCGCTGGTCAGCACCGGTCCGCCTCGATAGAAGGCGTGGCGGTACATCGCCTGCCAGTGGTGAACGACCGCACGAGGGTCCTTGCCGACGAGGTAGGCCTCGAGCTTCCTGATCGCCTCGGCCACCGTCCGGGCCCGACCCTCGACCACCGGCTCACCCAGCCCGACGATCCCCGCGTCGGTGTGTACCTTCAGGAACAGCCAGCGAGGCTGCACCAGCAGTGTCTCGAGCTTCGTGATCCTGATCGCCTCGCCCGCACCCAACATCGACTGCAAGCTCCCTTCTTTTCTGCCTGGGGAACCTCCGACTGTAGACTTTCAAGTGACTCGCCGCATCTGTCATGGGCACTGCACTTGATAGCCAACAGCCCACAATCGTGGTAAACAACCACCCCGCATCTTTCCCCCGCGCACCAGAAAGCCCACCCCATGACATTCGGAATCGGCGTCATCGGAGCCACCGGGTTCATCGGCACGCCCTACCGCGCCGAGATCCGCGAATGCACCGACGAGGCGAGGATCGTGGCGCTGTGTGCCCGCCGCCAGGACCGCCTGCAGGCGGCGGCCGACGAGGACGGGTGCGATTTCATCACCGACGACTGGAGGCAGGTGGTCGATCACCCCGAGGTGGACCTGGTGCTGGTGCTGACCCCCGACGCCCTGCACCTGGACCCCGTGCTCGCCACCGCCGAGGCCGGCAAACATCTGTTTTGTGAAAAACCGATCGGAGCCAACATCGACGAGGCGTACCGGATGTGGTCGGCCGTGCGTGATGCCAAAGTGGCTCACTACGTGCCGTTCTGGAGCCGCTACGTGCCGGCGTTCATCCGGGCCCGGGAAATCGTGCAGGCGGGTACGCTGGGCGAGATCCGAGGCATCATCTACCGCTGGCAGAATCCTCGACCCGCCGCCATCCCTTACACCTGGCGTGACGACGCCAGAGTGTCATCGGCCGGCTCGATCGCTGATGTCGGCTCGCACGCCTACGACCTGGTTCGCTGGATCATCGGCTGCGAGGCCCGCCGCGTGCTCGCTCACGCCGATGTCATCTCGCCTCCCAAGCCCGACCTCGGCGACATCGATCTCGGGGAAGCGATCGGCTGGGGCCAGGACAACGAGGTCGCACAGAGCCAGCAGGTGAAGACCGGCACGGCGTTCGATTACGCGACGATCGCCTGGGAATGGGACAACGACGCCATCGGAGCCATTATCCTCTCGCACGCTCCGTTCCTGCGCAAGGGCTTGGCTCCGGAACTGGAACTGCACGGCACCAAGGCCTCGCTGGCCGTCGATCGCATCCGCAGCACGGTGACGCTGTACCCGCCCGAGGACACCGACGGGCAGCCCGAGACGATCGAGGACCCGGGCTTCGGCAACCGCGCCGCCAGGCATGTCTTCGGCTCGTTCCAGGAACAGGTCGGCGGCACTCGAGGAGTCCACCCGGGGATGGACGATGGTTGGCGAGTGCAACTGTTTACCGACTCGGCCGCCACGTCGGCCCGCCGCGGAGGCTGGGTGGAACTGGCCGAACTCGACGCCGAAGCGACCTAGCCGACCTCTTCCACCCGCCCGCTCTTACCCGAATCGACCGCCGCCTGCACCGTGGCGGCGATGTCGCGACTGGTGGCTGCGTCCAGGATCCCGCCGCTGCCCGAATCGATTGCAGCCGCAAAGTCGGCCATCAACTGGTAGTCGAGGTCGATGGCCATTCGCCGGCCGCGGAATTCGAACTGCGGCTGGTTGCGGTAATACACGCTCACCTCCGGCCGCGCCTCGCTGATCACCAGCCCCCCGGCCTCGCCCAGCACGTGCAACTTGATCTCGCCGATATCCGGGTGCGAGGCTGCTCCAATCCGACCGATGCACAGCGTCCCGATCACCCCGTCTTCCATCTCCAGCGTCACCGTCGCCAGGTCCTCGACGTCGTTGTCGGAATTGGCCTGGTGGAAGTGTGAGGTGGTCCGAGCGTACACCCGCTCGACGCGGCTGCCCGAGAGGTGCTGAATGTAGGCCAGGGGATAAATGCCCTCGATCTTCAACTCGCCCATCGGATCCACCCCGACACCTCCGTCGGATCCATCCGAGTGGGCTTCGATCTGTCGTTCGAGCCAGTCGATCGGCGGCTCGTCGGGGCCACGGCTTCCCTTGGCCGGTCCCGAGTCCTTGGCAAAGTAGAAGTCGACGTGAAACGCATAAGGCCGACCGATCCAGCCCTCGTCGATCATCCGCTTCGCTTCAACCAGCGCGGGCAGGAAGTTCCGGTTCCACATCATGAACCGCACATCGTTCTCGGCCACCGCCTCGACCACCCGATCACACTCCGACACCCGATTCGACATCGGCTTGTCCTGCACCACGTGCAATCCGGCCTCAGCACACCGCACCGACAACTCGCAGTGTCGCTCGGCCTCGGAACTGATCACCGCCACCTGCACATCGTGTTCGGCAATCGCCCGTTGAATATCCCGCACATAGGGGATCCCCTGCTCGTCGGCGTAGAGCTGGTTCCGCTCGTGGACCCAGTCGGGCTGATCCTTATCGTCGCAGACGACGACCAGGTCGAACCGCGGATGCTTGACCACTCCGTTGGGAACGTAAGCGTGCTTGACCACGCTGACCACGGCACAGCGGAACACGGCGGGGAGTTCATCCGAGCTCATAGCCGTCTCCTGTCTCATCCCGCCTCAACGGCTCACCCGCCTCGATCGACCGCCCGGCAGCTTCGGCCACCGTCAGGGCAGCCACCAGGTCAGCTGGGCCGGGCACTGCGATGCGGCCCTCGGCCACCGCCTCGGAAAATTCCCGCAACAAACCGACCAGCCCCGCCACGCCCTCGCCGGCCCGCACCGCTTCGGGATGGCCTCCGGCAAACAGCAGGTGCATGTTGTGATGGTCGTCGACGTACGCCGATCCGTCGCCGCCAATCAGCGACAGGCAATAGTAGTCCTCGCCGTCGGGCAACGTGGTGGCCACATCGATCAGCGTCATGCCGCCGCCGGGAAATCCCAGGTGCACGTGGATGTAGCTGTCCGATTCGCCTCGGCGGACGGCGTAGACGTCGTCGGGAAGCGTGCCAAACAGCCAGTTGGCCAGGTCGAGTAGATCGGCCAGGTCGGATCTTCTCACCTGCTGGCCACCGGGCATCCAGCGGTGAATTCGCAGTACCCCCGGTGGCCCCAGCGTTCCGGAGGAATTGACGGCTGCGACTTCCTGGATCGACGGCTCAAAGCGTCCGGTGGCCGCCAGCATCACGACGGTGGTCTCGCGAGTCTCCAGCCGTGCCGCTTCGGTCGACTCAGCCACCGACCCGGGCAGCAGCAGCACGTGTCGACCGTCGGCAACGGCCTGGTTCGCTCGATCGACACCAGCCACGAGCACAGCATCCGCCTCATCGGCGTCGACGATCGTCACATCGGCCAGCCGGTCGGCCGCCGCCTGCCAATCGTCGGCCGGAGTTGATCCGGTGTCGATCAGTCCAAGTTTCAACATGCCGCTTCCCGTGATCCCCCGCCCGGCCCGCCGGCTAGTCTTCGATTTCGCCACCGACACCCGCGGGCAACAGCAGAATGCCGATCGCGCCCAGTAGGTAGATCAGGCTCATGATCTTGCCCAGCAGGGCATAGTCTTCGTTGAACTGCTGGATCAGGATCGCTCCGGCAAACACCGTCACGGCCGTGATGATCCGGCCGAAATTGAAACAGACACCCGCACCGGTCGACCGGATCCGCGTGACGAACAACTCGGGCAGGAACAACGGCAGCCAGCCGAAGAAGACTCCGCTGAAGAACCCCAGCACCGCGAATCCCGCCAGGAACTGCCACTGCTCGGGCGTGTGGAAGAAGTAGACGTACTCGGCACAGACCAGGCACAGGATGCTGGTCAGGAAGTAGGTCAGCTTGCGGCCGACGGCTGTCGCGATTATCCCTCCCAGGAAACTGCCGATGATGCCCGTCAGCGAGCGGGCCATGCCGATGTCGGCCTTCAGGGAGGGGTTCCCGATCTCGGCTCCCACCTTGTCAGCCCAGCCCTGCGCCCAGTTCGACGCGCCCCAGCCACCCAGCAATGGGACGGTGGCCAGCAGGATGCCGACCAGGGTGACACCGATCATGCCCGGCTTGAAGACGTCCCAGGTCGAGGCGGCCGCTGTGTCCTCTTCAAGACCCTCACCGGCGAGCAGTTTCCGCCGATCGGCGATCCAGCTGGGCGATTCGGGCACGAAGGCGACCACGAACACGGCCAATATGATCGGCGATCCACCCAGCAGCAGGATCCAGCGCCACGAGTCGTAGTCGACTCCGACCTCTCGCCCGAGCCAGAAGGTCAGGAAGATCCCCACGTTGGCGGCCGTGCCGATCACCCCGGCGAGCATCGGTCGCGACACCCCCTTCCAGGCCTCGGACATCAACGCCACGCCGTTGGGCCACATGCCGCCCACGCCCATGCAGGTGATGAACCGAGCGATCCACAACTGCTCGGGCGACTGTACGAAATACGACAACAGCGACATGACCGAATAGCAGGTGATGGCTGCTGCCATACCCTTCGACCGACCAAACCGGTCACCGATCCGACCAAAGACCAACCCGCCCAAGGCCGCACCGAACAGGAAGGCGCAGACGTAGAACCCGAACCAGCGACTGGCCCGGCCGCCCAGCCGGGCATCGATCACGTACCGCTGTAGCTCCGCAGCCGAAATCACCCCGTCCTTGTCACCGGCCTTGCCGAGGATCTTTACCCCGTCGGGATCCTTTTCCAACCCGGCCGCCTTCAGGTCGGCCTTGCTCGGTGTGCCGTCCTTCGCATCAGAGCCCGCCAGTTCCGACAGCCTGAGCGTGCCATCGGCATCCTTGTCGAGCTCCTTTGTCAGCTTCGTGAGCTCGGCCCTGTCGTCATCGGTCAAGTCGCCCTCACCCGAGATCACCAGCAGGTTTAACGCCGCCGGCCGCATCGCCAGGCCATTGATGGCCATGTGCGTCCCGCCAAAGAACCAGCCCAGGAAGGCGGTCGCGATGATCAGGTACTTGCCCAGCTGGCTGAGCGAGGGACCCTGGTTGTCGTCGGTGGTCGGAGCAATGGACACGTTGAGCCTCGTCGACGGCCAGTAGGAAGACCGAGGCGATCCGGAGAACTTGTGTGCGGATCAACCGGCGTTGATTCTACCTCAGCTGACTTCCGGATTCGATTCAGCCGACACAGGTTTGCCGCCACGGTGGTCTCGACGCGACCACCCGGTCAGAATCAATGTCCGCCTGATCCGGAAACCGACCTCGATGCCGCACGACGCAGAACTCCGCAATCGGCTCAAGAACGTCCACACCTACGCGGCAACACCGTTCACCGACGACCTGCTGCACCTGGACCTCGCCGGCTTCGAACGCAATCTCGAGTTCCAGGTCGAGCACGGCATGCAGGTGATCGCCGTCGGGGGCGGAACCGGTGAGATCGAGACCCTGACGGTCGATGAACTGGAAACACTGGTCGGGACGGCGCTGCGGACCGTCGCCGGCCGGGCACTGGTGATTGCCTGCCTGCCGGCAAACCTGGGCGAAGCGGTCGAGTTGCTGGGCCGGTACCAGCGGCTGGGTGTGGAGATCTGCCTGGGTATGCCGCCGTTGATTCGATCGAAGATCCCCACCGACCTCTCGGGAACCTGGAACTACTTCAACGAACTGGGCAGTAGCACCAACCTGCCGCTGATGCCCTACAACACCCAGGGCTGGCCGGCGGAATTCGTGGTCGAGCTGGCCGAGATCGATGTGATCATCGGGGTCAAGGACCCCTGCCAGGTGCCGCACGAGTTCTTCCGGGCGATCCGGATGCTGGGTGATCGCTTTGTCTGGATCGGCAACAAGAAGCACGACCCGGGAGTGGCTCAGCTGAGGTACCAGATGGGGATGGAGGGTTTCACATCGGGGCAGGGCAATTTCTGGCCTGAACCCGAATTGGCAATCCACTCCGCGGGCGTCCAAGGCGACTGGGAGACGATCGTCGAGATCCAGCAGAAGGTGGCGGTGCTCGAACAGCTCAGGCTGGCTCACGATGATGCGGCGATGGTCAAGGCGGGCATGGACCTGGTCGGCCTGGCCGGTGGCCGCGTGCGTCCGCCTCGAGTGGACGCTCCGCCTGAGGCCCGCGAGGCATTTCGTCAGGCATTGGTCTCTGCGGAGTGTCCGCTCGTATGAGCTCCTCGCGCCCGACCAACATCCGCTGGATGATCTTCACCCTGGCGGCCCTGGCCAGTTACATCAACTACGTGCACCGCTACTCGTGGGGGGTGATCAAGCCGTTTTTGCTCGAGGACGGCGTGGTCACCGACGAGAACGTCGGTTGGCTCGACGGCCTGATCGGCATCACCTACGGACTGGGCCAGTTCCCCGGCGGCCTGGCCGGCGATCTGCTCGGTCCGCACCTGGTGATCCCGATCAGCGCGGTGCTGTGGTCGGCGGTCACCGCCGCTCCCGCGCTCGTTTCGGCCTACCAGGGCCTGGCGGTGATCCGACTGGCGATGGGGCTGGTGCAGGCGCCCTGCTATCCCTGCCTGGGCAAGATCACCCAGAGCTGGATACCTCGCTCGATCCGGACCACCCAACAGGGGT
>CAUZEQ010000075.1:0-17219 GCA_963578885.1 Planctomycetota bacterium | reverse complement strand
CGGTTACCGAGGCTGCCTCCGACAAACGCCACGTCGGCCAGTCCCCAACAGGCGGCCAGTTCGCCGATCGTATCCAGCAGCACCACCGGTCTCTCTTGGGCCCGGGGTACCGCGCCGTCGTTCTGGCTGCGTCGCAGCAGCGGATGTTCCATCGACACGACCATCTCGGCCACCTGGTCGAAGCGTTCCGGGTGCCGCGGCACCAGCACCAGCCTGAGGTCGGGATGCGTCTGGCGCGCCTGTTGCCAGGCCTCGACCGCCAGCCGTTCTTCGGGTTCCTGGGTACTGCCGGCGACGAAAACGGGTTCGCTGCGGTGGATTCCCAGCTCAGCGGCCAATTCCCCAGTAGCCGGGTTGTCGCGACGCGTCTCGATTCGGTCGTACTTGATCGACCCCGAGACGTGGATCTTTTCGGTCGGGCCGCCCAGTTCTGCGAGCCGCGCGGCATAGGTTTCGTTCTGGGCGATCAGGCGATCGAAGCGGGGCAGCAAGCCTGCGAAGAGCCACTTCAACCGCCGGTAGCCTCGGAAACTCGACTCGCTGATCCGCCCATTGACCAGTGCCAGCGGGATGCCCGCGCGGTGGGTGGCCAGCACGAAGTTGGGCCAGAGTTCCAGTTCGACCAGCACGACGAGATCGGGCCGTACTCGCCTGAGCGCCCGGCGAACCGACCAGCTGAAATCCAGTGGAAACCAATCGACCCGGTGCTCGGCGAACCGCTCGCAGGCCAGGCGGTATCCCGTGGCGGTGGTCGTCGTCACCAGGATCTCCAGCGACGGCCATCGGCTGCGACACTCACAGATCATCGGTTCCAGCTGCAGCACCTCGCCCACGCTGACGGCGTGGAACCAGGCCAGGCGGGAATCGCCGTCTCGGCGAGCGAGTTGCCCGGTGAGCTTGGTCCAGATCCCCGGCCGCCGCTTGCCGCGGAGTAGTCTCTGCCAGAGCAGCACCGGTGCGACGGCGGCGAGCACGACCAGGTAGACGAGATTGAGCAGCCAGGGCATCCTTACCCCCCCCCCTTCTCACGATGTCACGGCCGTCGGTGACCGCGGTCTCGAATCCGTCGTCGATCAGTTATTGCGTGGAGATCCACAGCACTTCTTGTACTTCTTTCCGCTGCCACAGGGACAGGGGTCATTGCGTCCGATCCGCGGAGCGGTGTTACGAATCGGCTGGATCACATCGACGTCGGCTCCCGGCCCCCCGCCCTCGAACCGCTCGGACTCCACCTCGTCGTAAACCGAGCCCGCGTCGGCGTGGGAGGTCGCCGAGATATCCCAGAGCGAGCCGACGAATTCGGGGCTCTGCACTTCGATGCGGAAGATCGAGGAGGTGACCTGTTCGCCGACCCGCTCCCACATCAGGTCAAACGCCCGCATCCCCTCCTTCTTGTACTCGGTCTTGGGGTCCTTCTGAGCGTATCCGACCAACCCGATTCCCGCCCTCAGGTGGTCCATGTGGTAGAGGTGGTCTTTCCAGGCGGTGTCGAGCAGTTCGAGGATCAGCGAGCGTTCGGCCTGTCCGAGTTCGGGTCGGTACCGCAAGTCGTACAGCGACAGCAACTTCCGCCTGGCGTCGTCGATGTCGAGTTCACTCCAGTCATCGGGATCGACGGTGATCCCGAATGTCGACTCGGCCCAGCCGGTGATTCTCGCGATGTCGGTCGTCGGGGTGCCATCCGGCGAGGCGCCATTGGAGGGCGTGTGGCCGTTGCTGCACAAGTCATCGATTTCCGCCCTGAGTTTTTCTCCGGCCTCGAAGGCCCGCTCGCTGAAGCCCAGCAGAGCCGCGCGGATCTGGTCGCGTTGCCGGTTGGCGATGTCGCTGAGGGAGATCGGCTGATTGAAGCGGTCGCTGGCCCACTGCACCAGGCCCTCGCGATCGGATCGTTCGCCACCAACTTGCCGGGCGATCAGGAAGTTGTTGATGCCGACGGTGACCGGGAACTCGACTTCCTTGCTGCGGTAGAGCTCATCGAGCAGCTCACGAGTCGTCTCGATCACCTCTGCTTCGGTCTTGTTCACGAACCGTTCCGGAGATGCTTCGAGCGTGAACTGTTGCCGCAACCACTCGCACATCGACTGCAACGGGAAGAGTTCCGCGAGAAACAACTCGGCGGCCTTGAAGTCGTAGTGCTCGATGACCGGGTCGATCCGATCGACGAGCAGGTCGTAGATGTCCTCGCGGGCTTCGACCCGGAGGTGTTTGTCGCTGATCCCGAGGCTGTAGCGGTTGTTGGCCCACTGGGCCAGTGCCTGCCAGTTCCATTCGCTCTCGTCGACATCCTGCAGCAGGCATTCTTCGATCTGGTCGTTGACGTCCTCGCGGGCCTGCTGTGCGGCTCGATCACGCAGGACGAAGGTCAGTTCTTCGTGCGAGCTGTTGCGGATTTCGGAGACGTCGACCCGGATGCCGTAGTCGGCCGCGGCCCACTGCGTGATCACGTCCCAGCTGTAGTCAGTGTGGAGGAACTCGACGACGCGTCGCCGGGCCTGTTCGGCGATCATGTCCATGATCAGCTCGCGGCAGTTGACTCCATCGAGGATCTGCTGTCGGTAGGCGTAGACCCGTTTCCGCTGTTCGTCCATCACCTCGTCGTATTCGAGCAGGTGCTTGCGGCTTTCGAAGTGTCGTTCCTCGACCTTTTTCTGGGCCCCTTCGATCCGCTTGGTCACCATCCGGCTCTCGATCGCCTCACCGTCCTGCATCGTGCGATCGATCATCCTCATGGCCAGCTCGGGGATGAATAGCCGCATCAGGTCGTCTTCCATCGAGAGGAAGAAGCGGCTCGAGCCGGGGTCTCCCTGCCGTCCGGCCCGGCCTCTGAGTTGCAGGTCGATGCGTCGCGAGTCGTGTCGTTCGGTGCCGATGACGTAGAGTCCGCCGTTGCGGGCGACTTCGCGTCCTTCCGCGGCCATGCCTTCCCGATCCGAGATTTCCGAGGTCATCGTGTCCCACTCGACCTTGGGCACATCGAGGCGGGTTTCGTAGGTTTCGGAGAGTTGCTGCCAGGCCTGGTGTTCGGGGTTGCCACCGAGAATGATGTCGGTGCCTCGACCGGCCATATTGGTGGAGATGGTCACGGCCCCCTTGCGGCCGCACTGGGCCACGATCTCCGCCTCGCGCTCGTGGTTCTTGGCGTTGAGCACGTTGTGTTCGATCCCGTAGCGTTCCAGCTTCTTGCTGATCACCTCGGACTTCTCGATCGATGCCGTGCCGATCAGCAGCGGCCGTTTCGACTCGGACTGTTCCCTCCGCACCTCCTCGACCACCGCGTCCCACTTCTCGGACTCGGACCGGTAGATCACGTCGGGGTGATTGACCCGTTTCAATGGCACGTTGGTGGGAACGGCGACCACGTCGAGCTTGTAGATCTTGAGGAACTCGCCGGCCTCGGTCATGGCGGTACCGGTCATGCCGCAGAGTTGCTGGTAGAGCTTGAAGTAGTTCTGCAGGGTGATGGTCGCCAGCGTCTGGCTCTCCTCCTTGATCGTCACCCCTTCCTTGGCCTCGACCGCCTGGTGCAGCCCGTCGCTCCACTGGCGACCGGGCATCTTGCGACCGGTGAACTCGTCGACGATCACGATATCGCCGCCCTCGATCACGTAATTGACGTTGCGTTTGTAGAGGTGGTGTGCCTTGAGCGAGTTGTCCAAGAGGTGGGGCCACTCGGTGTTGCCGGTCGTGTAGAAACTCTCAACCCCCACCAGCTTCTCCGCCGCCCGGATCCCCTCCTCGGTCGTGTGGCAGCTGTGTTCCTTTTCCTTGACCTCGAAGTGTTCGTCGCGTTTCAGCTGTCGAGTGATGCGGTCGGCCCTGGCATACTTCGAGACATCGTCCTGGGCGGGTCCGGAGATGATCAGCGGCGTACGGGCTTCGTCAATCAGGATGTTGTCGATCTCGTCGACGATCGCGAACTCCAGCGGCCCCTGCACCTGCTGGTCGCGGGTCGGCTTCATGTTGTCTCGGAGATAATCGAAGCCGAACTCGTTGTTGGTGCCGTAGGTGATGTCGCAGGCATAGGCCGGTTGCCGTTCGCCGGGTGTCATCGTCGACTGGATGGCACCCACGCTGAGCCCCAGGCCCATGTAGATCGGCGCCATCCATTCCATGTCACGGCGGGCGAGGTAGTCGTTGACTGTGATCACGTGCACCTTGCCGGCGATCGCGTTGAGAGCCGCGGGCAACGTGGCGACCAGCGTCTTGCCCTCACCGGTCACCATCTCGGCAATCATCCCCTCGTGCAGAATCTGCCCGCCGACGATCTGAACGTCGTAGTGCCGCATCGCCAAGTGCCGCAGACCCAACTCGCGGACCGCCGCAAAGACCTCCGGCAACAGGTCCTCCAACGTCTCGCCCGCAGCGTACCGCTCGCGCATCTGCGGGGCGATTTCCTTGAGCCGGCTGTCGGAGTGGGCCTGGAATTCGGGCTCGAGTGCGTTGACGCGGTCGAGTATCGATCCGGCAACGACCTCGACCTGCTCGTCGGAGTGACGCACGAAGCCCATGCGAGCGATCCGGCGGTCGTTGGCCGATCCAAACAACCGTCGCAGGATCCGCTCGAACCATGCGACGATACTGCTGAAGATGTCGCCGAGGGTTTCGAGGAATTCCATTGCACCTTCCGATGCCGACCTGAATGGCAGCCAGCAGAATCTCAAAGCTGTGCGATCGGGGGTCGGATCGCCGCCCATCGCCCCCCGAAGCTCAGTTTATGGCCTCTCCAAAAGGCGGTCAATCCCGGGTCATTCGCCGAATTGCGTTGCAGTCGGTCCCCGGCCCCCGGCACGCGACCAGCCGCCAGAGGCCACCGCCGGGATTCACTCTCAGGCGTAAAACCGGCTCAGGCTTCCAACGGGTGCTGCCGCTGTTCCAGCGGGATCTTCATCCGTCGGCCTTCGGCAAAGTGTGACGCGTAGACGCCCTGGACCATCTCGGTGATCCCCATCGCGTGATCGAGTCCCGAGAGGGGTTCGCGGTCGTTGCGGATCGCCTGCACCAGGTCAGCGGCCAGAACCGAGTTGCCGTAGCCGATCCAGGTTCGGCGGACATCTCGTGGTTTCCCGTCCGCATCGGTGTGCCAGCCGGGCACGGTGATTCTGTGCCAGGCCAGTCGCTTGTGGTCGGGCAAGACCTTGGGAGCCGGGTAGACCCAGGCGTCGCCGGGTTGCCGAAAGTGGATCGCCGCCCGTTCGCATTCCAGGAAGACGCCATAGAGGTTGTCGAAGTTGGACTTGCCGCGGACGGCCAGGTGCGCCGTCGACTCGAAGTAGCCTCGCACACCATGGTCAAACCCAAAGAGTGCCGAGATCGAGTCACCGGTGATCGGGCCGATCGGTTCGGTGGCGTCGGTGCGGTCCTTGCGGGTGGCGTCACGGCGACCGACCTGGATGTGGCCGCTGCTCCAGCGAGGCGGGCCGGCCATCGTGATCAGCAGGTCGAACCAGTGGGTTCCATGCACGAGCAGTTCTTCGCCACCGCCGCGGTGGTCGTCCTTGGGTCGGGTCGAAGCCCTCAGCAGTCGCCCGTATCGTCCGGCCTTCAGTTCCGAGAGTGCCTGCCTTATCGGGGGCATCGCCCGCCACTGGTGGGCCATGGCCAGCTTGACGTCCGCCCTCTTGCAGGCGCGACGCATGCGATCTGCCGCGACCAGATCGGCTGCAAAGGGCTTCTCGCAGTAGATGTGGCATCCGGCCTCGGCCACCGCTTCGACCATTTCGACCCGTCGAGTCAACCAGCGGGGTCCGATGCAAACGATGTCGAGTTTTTCGTCGGCGAGCATCTTGCGGTAGTCGGTGTAGGCGGAATCGAGTCCCAACCCCGCGGCCTTTCTTTTGCCGGCGGCCCTGTCGTGGTCGGCGACGGCGACGATTCCGGTGCCGGGCACCTCGGCGAACGCGCGGTCGAGACCATGTCCGTAGCCGCCCTGCCCGGTGGCTCCGATCACTCCGACTCGCAGCAGCGCGGGCATCGAGTGATCTTTTGCGGTGGTGCGGTGGCCGGGTCAGCTGACGATGTTTTGCGGCTGACCGGACAGGAACGTGATGGCGTTTTCGGTGGCGCCGAGGTTGAGCAGGTCGTTGCCTTCGGGGGTCTGGTCGGCACAGTGAGGAGTCAGCACCACGTGCCGGCAACGGGTCAGCGGGTGATCGGCCTCCAGCGGCTCGGTCTCGTAGACGTCCAGCGCGGCTCCGCCGAGGTGGCCCGAGTCGAGGGCTTCGACGAGGGCTTCGGTGTCGAGCACCGCACCGCGGGCGGTGTTGACCAACAGGCTTCCCGCAGGCATCAGCGACAATTCCCGCGATGAGACCAGGTGCCGGCTGTCGTCGGTCAGCTTCACGTGCAGGCTGACCACGTCCGAGCCGGCAAACAGCTCGTCCCGCTCGACATATCGAAACCCCATCCGGGCGGCCTTCTCGGCGTCGGGATGAAATGTCCAGGCCATCACCTCCATCCCGAAGGCACGTGAGAGCCTGATCATCTCGGTGCCGATGTTGCCGGTGCCGATCACGCCGAGCGTCTTGCCCGCGAGCGAGGTGGAGAGGACCTGGTGCCAGTCGTTGCGCTTGATGGCCTCGGTGAAGTACGAGGTCTTGCGCGAGATGGCCAGCATCAGGGCAAACGCGTGCTCGGCCACCACCGGTGCGGTGCGGCCGGGGATGTTCGAGACGGTGATTCCCAGTTCCCCGCACGCGACCAGGTCGATCGAATCGGTGCCGATGCCGCACGTGCTGATGAACTTCAACTCGGGCAATTGTCTCAGCACCTCACCGGGCCAGGTCACCGCTCCCCGCGAGTTGATCATCGCGGTGGCTCCGGCGGCCCGCTGGACCTTTTCGCTGTCGTCGGCGGGCCGGTTGTCAAACAACCGGATCTCGTAGTGTTCCCCAAGCGTGTCCAGCCGTGGGGACCCGGCGATCTGGACCGGGTCGTCACCGGGGATCACCAACAGCGGAC
Organism: Planctomycetota bacterium; assembly: GCA_963578885.1. Taxonomy (GTDB): domain Bacteria; phylum Planctomycetota; class Planctomycetia; order Planctomycetales; family Planctomycetaceae; genus UBA8437. The sequence goes on along the minus strand of CAUZEQ010000075.1, from coordinate 10,259 downwards.
GTTCTCTGGCCGACATCCTTGTTGCTCCCCGGGGCTGGTGTAGGTGGCCTGGTGTCTGTTCGCCGATTCCTCGGCCGAGCTCAGAATACGTCACCAGTGCATCAATTCCCAGCCGGCCCCAGGGACTGGCTCACCCGCCCGTGGCGGGGTGCCTGTCCCGGCGCAGGTTGGGCGGTTCCTGGAGCCGGCACAGGCAGCCGGCACAGGCAGCCGGCTGCAGCACGGACGGCGGTCCTCGTAGCCGGTACAGCATGGATGTCGGTGTTCGTAGCCGGGACAGGCACCCCGCCACGGGCGGGAGAGCCAGTCCCCCGGTTCTTGGACTCGAGTCGGTCTCGGTTGGTAGAGTGAGTGCGGACGTGGAGGACACTGCGATGGCGACGAGCGAGACGGGCGCGACGAGCGAGAGTGTTGTGAGCGCCTACGAGTCGGCTTCAGCGGGCTCACGGGCTGCCTTCGACCGAGCCACGGAGGTGATGCCCGGGGGGGCCAAGGGAGCCTACTACTATCCGCCCTACCCGTTGTTTTTCGAGCGGGCCGAGGGTGCTCGGGTGACCGACGTCGATGGCCGTGTCCTGGTCGATTTTGCCAATCACCACACCGCCCAGATTCTCGGACATGGTCACCCGGCGGTGATCGATGCGGTCAACCAGCAGGTGTCTCGAGGCATCGTGCTGGGTGGTCCGACGGGGATCGAGACCGAGTTGGCCGAGGAGTTGTGCGGTCGGGTCGAGAGCCTCGAGCGGGTGCGGTTCTGCAATTCCGGCACCGAGGCGACTCTGCACGCGATCCGCCTGGCCCGAGGCATCACGGGTCGATCGCGGATCGCCAAGTTCGAGGGCGGCTACCACGGCAGCCATGACGCGGTCGAGATCAGCGTGGCTCCCCCGGTGTCTGCTGCCGGAGACCCGTCGGCTCCGACGCCGGTCGAGGGTGTGCGTGGCATGGCCCCGGGATCGACCGAGGACGTGTTGATCCTGCCCTATGACGACATCGAGGCGGTGACCGGGCTGCTCACCGGCCACGCCGATGAGTTGGCCTGCATACTGCTCGATCCCAAGGCAGGGATGTTGGCCTCGGTCGAGGGCTGGGTCGAGGCGGTCCAAGCGTTGGCGGTCGAGCATGAGATCCTGTTGATCGCCGACGAGGTGGTGGCGTTTCGGTTGGCTCGGGGAGGCTGGCAGCAAACTGAGGGCATCTCGCCGGACCTGACGACCTACGGCAAGTTGATCGGTGGAGGATTCCCAATCGGTGCCTTCGGCGGTCGTGCCGAGCTGATGGACCGGCTCGACATGCGGGGCCCGGCGACCGGTTTTCATCAAAGCGGCACATTCAGTGCACACCCGGTGGCGATGGCCGCCGGGCTGGCGACGTTGAGGCAGATGACGCCCGAGGCCTTCGCGACGCTCGATTCGCTGGGCCAGCGTCTGGGGGACGGCTTGGCCGAGGTGGCCGGGCGCCACGCTCTGAAGTTGAGCCCCGTCGTGGCAGGCTCGCTCTTCAGCCTCTATTTCTCCGATCGGCCACCGACGTGCTACCGCGACCTGGCTGCCTGCCGACGTCAATGGAACCCTGAGCTGTTCGGGCGGTTGATCGAGCGGGGTTACTACCTGAGCCATTCGCTGGGGATGAACGCCGTGTCGCTGGCGATGGAGCCCTCGGACATCGACGGGCTGGTGTCGGCGATCGACGAGAGCCTGGAGGCCATGGCCATCGATGAGGACTGAGCCGCCAGGAGGTCGATTGCCGAGGGGGCTTCGAACCGGGAGTTGCGTGGCGGTGCGGTCGCTGGTGGCGGTCCTGGCCGGGTTCAGCTGCGCGATCGCGGCTGCCGCGGAGCCTGGGGATCGAGTCGACTTCGACCGCGAGATCCGACCCGTGTTGGCCGACAGATGTTTCGGCTGTCATGGACCCGACCGGGGGGCTCGCAAGGCGAAGCTGCGATTGGATCGTCGCGAGGGCGTGCTGGGGCAGGTGAAGTCGGGGCGGCCTTCAGACAGTCCGCTGCTGGAGCGGGTGTCGTCATCGGACCCCGAACAGCGGATGCCGCCTCCGGAAAGCGGGCGACGGTTGAGCGTGGCCGAGGTGTCCCGGATCAGGGACTGGATTGCCCAGGGCGTCCGTTGGACGCGTCACTGGTCGCTGCGGCCGATCGCTCGTCCCAAGGTGCCCGACGCTGTTGCCGGGGGGGTGGGCGGCGGTGTGGACGGTGAGTTGGGCGTGTCTCACAACATGATCGATCGGTTCGTGCAGGCACGGCTCGCCGAACACGGCCTGAAACCCTCCGGGCCCAGTGATCGCGCCCGGCTGCTGCGGCGGGTGACTCTCGATCTCACCGGCCTGCCACCGGAACCCCGGCAGGTTGACTCGGCGATTGCCGAAGCGGGGGCCGATTGGTACGAGCGGTGTGTCGAGCGACTGCTGGCCTCGCCGCGATTCGGCGAACACCACGCCAGGCACTGGCTCGACCTGGCCCGCTATGCCGACACCGATGGCTACCAGGACGACGAGCCACGAGTGATGTGGCGGTGGCGGGACTGGGTCATCGACGTGCTCAACCGCAACATGCCCTTTGACCGCTTCACGATCGAACAACTCGCCGGCGACCTGCTGCCCGATGCAGGCCCCGAGCAGGTGTTGGCGACCGGCTTCAACCGCAACAACCGGACCAACGGCGAGGGCGGCAGCATCGCCGAGGAGTTCCGGGTCGAGTACATCGTCGATCGGCTCGATACGCTTTCGACCACATGGATGGGACTGACGCTGGCATGTGCACGGTGTCACGACCACAAGTACGATCCGCTTTCGCAACGCGACTTCTACCGTCTGTTTGCCTACTTCAACAACATCGAAGAGAAGGGCACCTACCGACGCAACTCGCCTCCCCTGCTGAAGATCCCGACTCCGCTGGTGGCCGATGAGCTGGCCGAATTGGCCATTTTGATCGGGAGTCTTCCGGAAGAGAGCTCGCGGCGGAAGTCGTTGGAGGCGACTCGGCAGGCGCTGTTGAAGTCCGTGCCCTCGACGATGGTGCTCAAGGAGGGGCCACGTCGCGACACGTTCATCCTGGTGCGTGGCCAATACGACCGTCATGGCGAGAAGGTCACGGCCGGTGTTCCCGAGTCGCTGCCGCCGGTTTCGGAAAAGTGGCCGGTCAACCGTCTCGGCCTGGCACGCTGGCTGGTCGACTCGAAGCATCCGTTGACGGCTCGGGTGGCGGTCAACCGGATCTGGCAGCAGCTGTTCGGCCGCGGGCTGGTGTCGACTCCCGAGGACTTCGGCGTTCAGGGTTCGCGGCCGTCGCACCCTGCCCTGCTCGATTTCCTCGCGTCGGAGTTCCGCGAGGGGGGCTGGGATGTCAAGCGGTTGCTGAGGCTGATCGTGACCAGCCACACCTACCGTCAGGCGTCGGTCGTCCGGCCCGGTGACCTGCTGCGTGACCCCGAGAATATCTGGCTGGCACGAGCCTCGCGGTTGAGGCTCTCGGCCGAGACGATCCGGGACCAGGCGCTGTGTGTCTCGGGTCTGCTGGTCGAACAGTTGGGCGGGCCGTCGGTCAAGCCGTATCAGCCGGCGGGTTTGTGGAAGGAGATTGCCGGAGGCGCCTCGGGGGCCTACCGCAACGGCTACCAGGCCGATCGTGGCCCGGGCCTGTTTCGTCGCAGCCTGTATACGTTCTGGCGACGGACGATTCCGCCGCCGATGATGGCGACCTTTGATGCGCCCAGCCGCGAGGCGTGTTCGGTTGGGAGGGGGCGGACCAATACGCCGCTGCAGGCCCTGGCACTGATGAACGACACGCTGTTTGTCGAAGCGGCCCGGCAATTGGCCGTGCGGGTCTGGGGGGAACCGACGGTCGAGGCCCGGGTGGAACGGGCTTTTGCCCGCGTGCTGGGGCGACGGCCAGGGCCGCTGGAGTTGCAGGTCCTGCTGGGGAGTTTCCACCGCTCGCGAGCCCGCTTCAGGGCCAACCCGGAAGCGGGGCGGCGGTTGTTGAGCGTGGGGGCTTCGCCGAGTGTCGAGCCAGCCACAGCGGTGGCGGTGGCACAGTTGGCTGCCCTGGTCACCACCTGCCACGTGATCCTGAACCTGGACGAGGCGGTGACACGTGAATGAATCCGGCATCAGTCGCCTGCATGAGGCTGTGAGTCGACGCCTGTTCCTGGGCCGATCGTCGCTGGGGATCGGCACCGGCCTGGGCACCGCCGTGCTGGCCGACCTGCTGGGCAGCGAATCCACGGCCGGACCCGCCGCGACGCCGCGGGCGCGGCGAGTGATCTACCTGTGCCAGTCGGGTGCTCCCTCGCAACTGGATCTCTTCGACCACAAGCCGGGGCTGGTACGCCGGTTTGGCGAGCCGTTGCCCGAGTCGATCCGTCGTGGCCAGAGATTGACCACGATGACGTCGGGTCAGAAGCAGTTCCCGGTCGCTCCCTCGATCTTTCGCTTCCGTCGGCACGGGGAGAGCGGGACGGAGATCAGCGAGTTGCTGCCGTTTACCGCCGCGATGGCCGACGAGTTGTGCGTCGTCAAGTCGATGCACACCGAGGCGATCAACCACGACCCGGCGATTACGCTGTTGCAAACCGGCAGCCAGCAGGCGGGGCGCCCCAGCCTGGGGGCCTGGTTGAGTTACGGGCTGGGGAGCGAGAACGAGAACCTGCCCACCTTTGTGGCATTGACCTCCTGGAGCCTCAAGGGGGGCCAGCCTCTTTATGAACGGCTCTGGGGCAGCGGGTTCCTGCCGACGCGGCACCAGGGGGTCCGTTTCCGAGCCGTCGGGGATCCCGTCCTGTTTCTCTCAAACCCGCCGGGAATCGCCAGGGAACTGCGACGGGAACTGCTCGATGACGTGGCGAGGTTGAACCGGATCAAGCTCGAGGGCTTTGGGGACCCGGAGATCGAGACGAGGATGACTCAGTACGAACTCGCCTTTCGGATGCAGAGATCGGTTCCGGAGCTGGTCGACTTTTCAGACGAACCCCGCCACGTGCTGGATCTCTACGGCCCCGAGGTGGCACGTCGGGGCTCCTACGCGGCCAACTGCCTGCTGGCCCGCCGGCTCTCGGAGCGGGGCGTGCGGTTCATTCAGCTGTTCCACCGGGGCTGGGACCAGCATGCCAACCTGCCCGGTGACATCCGCCAGCTGTGCCGCGCGACCGACCAGCCCTCGGCGGGGCTCCTGAGCGATCTGAAGCAGCGAGGCCTGCTCGATGACACGCTGGTGATCTGGGCCGGCGAGTTCGGCCGGACCGTTTACAGCCAGGGCGAGTTGACGTCGACCAACTATGGCCGCGACCACCACCCCCGCTGTTTCTCGATCTGGATGGCCGGTGGTGGCATCCGCCGGGGGATGACCTACGGGGCGACCGACGACTTCAGCTACAACGTGGCCGAGCACGGCGTGCATGTTCACGACCTGAATGCCACGCTGCTGGGGTGCCTGGGAATCGACCACCGCCGCCTGACCTTCAAGTACCAGGGGCGGCACCACCGGCTGACCGATGTGCACGGCCGGGTCGTCGAGCCGCTGCTGGCCTGAGGGACCGGTGGGTTGAGCAAAGAGCGGCTGACGGGATTCGAACCCGCAACTTCCAGCTTGGGAAGCTAGCACTCTACCATTGAGTTACAGCCGCGACGTGTCCATTCTGCGCGGCAGCCCGACGTCGGTCAATCGGGCTGCGGGGAACCGGGTCCGTTTTCGTCGGCCCGGAAGTCGATCGTGATTCGGCTCTTGAGTCCCTGCAGGTCCAGCCTCAGGGCGTGCGGGTCGTACCAGGCCAGCACGATGCGATCGGTTGGCAGCTTTTCATCCAGCAGCAGCGTGTCTCCGGTTCTCGAGTCGAGCAATTCGACCAGCATTCTCTGGCGGCCACCGCGGCCGCGGTCACGGGTGCGTCCCAGCAGGACCAGGGCTGGCAGGTGGTCGTGCCGGAACCGGACCACGCTCCGCAACGCCACCGTGCGACTCCAGCGGAGTGTCCGCGTGCCGGCGTCGATGGCCAACAACTGGCCGTGGACGTGAGTCACCGGCAGCAGCGTATCGCCGACGAAGTAGACCGGTGAGTTTCGAGCCCGCGGAACCGCGGCTCCCTGGGCCGGCAGCATCGCCACGTAGTAGCAGTCGCGGTCGCGGAAGACCTTGATCGAGCTGATCCGCTGGTCGTTCTCACCCAGGATCTTCAATTCCAGTGTTCGGGTGCCGTGGATGAGGTCGTGAACCTTGAGCCGTCCGGCGGCGTCGATCCAGGCCAGGTGGTGGTCGGGGGTCGCGACGGGGAAGATCCGGTCCTTGAGCGGCTCGTCGATCACCGTCCGATCGTCTCGAGGGTCCCAGACACGGATCCGCTGGCCTCCCCCCTCTTCGACGGTGACGTACATCAGGTGGCGTCCGAATGCACGTCGCCGGGTGCGGGATGTGATCGGCAATCGCGACTGCCGCAGCTTCAGCCCGGTCAGCGTATCGTAGACATCGTGGCCGACGCGGTCCGAGTGGCTGATGACCAGGACATGGTCGTCACCGAAGAACCCCGAGGCCGCGTCGGCGAAGCTGCCGCTGCCGGATTCCAGGTCGCCGCGTCGCCACAACAGCTCGCCGTCGACCGGGCTGAGGGCCATCAGGTGTTGTCGAGACTGGAAGGTGACAGCCAGTACTCCGGAGGGGCCCACTCGGAGCATTTCCGGTCGCGACGCCAGCGGGGCGAACGGCCGTTTCCACAACGGGCGAGACTCGCTCCGCTGGAGTAACGAGAGGCCGAGCATCGACGAATGGGATCCCAGCGGCAGCAGGTGGCCGCTGCGGGACTGGTGCCACCAGCTGGAGACGCTGAACTGAGTCGGTAGGTCGATGTGGCCGGCCTCGACACCAACCTGCCGGTCCATCAGCGTGACGCGGCGGTTCGAGCCGGTGTAGGTCTCGAGCAGGTCGAACGTCGAGCGTTCCGAGGTGCTGAAGCGGCGGCGGTACCTCTGGTAGGTCGAAGCCAATTCGGAGGTCGCCGAAATCGAGGCGTCGCGGGTGATCTCGACACGACCCGGCCGAGCAGTGGGATGGCGGTGTCGTTTCCAGGTCCCGATGGCGAGGCCGTTGGCCGGCTGCGAAGCCACCCAGTCGCCGCCGGTCACTCCGTCGACCCCACGCACATCGGCGAGCCGTCCTGTGTCCAATTCGTCGAGCAGCGCCCCGCACTCCTCGTGCAGCCCGAGTCGACTCCAGAGCTCGACCAGGGCAATTGTGGCAGGCAGCCGCCAGCGAGGTCGGCCGTGCTGGCGGACCGCCAGCAGCAGCAGTTCGGCCTGCTGGAACTCTCCGGTGTCGATCAACCCCCCGGCGATTGCCAGCCGGACCGGGTCCGCCAGCGGGCTGCCGGCGTGGCGGCGGACGAAGGTCAGTTGCTGGTCGAGTGACTTCGAGTCGGCCAGCTCGGCGGCCTGGCCTTGCAGCCGTTGCAGGAGCGATCGGTCGGCGGCCGCGTCGCGGCTTCGAGCCAATCGGATCGACCTGCGTGAGAGCGCCGTGACCCAGCTGCGACGTGTCAGCACGTGGATCCCGTCGCGGTCGGCGGTGATTTCGGTTGTCCTGGTGACATCGAGGGCGCCGGCGGGAGTCTCGAGTCGAGCGAGCTTCGAGGCGGATTCGAAGGCCAGCAGCGGGTCGTTCTGCTCGAGGTGCCAGCGGCCCTCTTCGACCAGCACGCGGGCCGAGTCTCTGGGCGTTTCGGCCAGCTGGCCGAGACGCCGCAGCAGCGCGGCGGCCTGCGAGTTGGGCAGCGAACGTGCCGCGTCCAGCTGCTGGAACAGCAGCTCACGCAGCACCCGACGTCCTCGCTGAGCGACCGACGGGTCGAGGCTGTCGACGACCGAATCGAGCAGGCGGCGCGACGCGTCGTGCTGGCCCAGTGCCAGGGTCAGCTCGGCCGCCTGCAGCTGCAACCGGTCGTTTTCTGGGTCGGCGGCGAGTTCGGCCTGGAGCCTGGCCAGTTGCCGTTTGGCCTGGGGATAGGCCGTGATCCTGTCGGCGGTGAGCGAGAGGATCCAGTCACCGGCGACGACCAGGTTGCCCGGTCGAATGCCCGCCGGGGCGGGCAGGCCGACGGGGACCGGGAGCTTGCCGTCGGAGGTCTGCGGGGGCAGGCTGAGCCCGACTTCGCGGCCGGTGTCGATCTGCAAGCAGGTGATCCGGCCGGATTTCAACGGGACCAGGTAGCGATCCTGGTCCAGCCGGACGCCTCGACCGGAAACCAGGCCCGGACGCCGTTGCCACGAGACGCTGCCTGTGGCCAAATCGATGCCCTCGACCTGGTGAGGCCCGACGACCAGCAGGGTTTGCCCGGTGGCCGCAGCGACGTATTCGAGACCCTCGCGGCCACGCGACCAGACCGGACGCCCTGTTTCCAGCTCGACGCTGGCCAGCCGTTCGGAAAACGGCGAGAGCAGCACAACGTGGTTGCCGGCCACCAGCGGCAGGTTGGCCAGTCCCGAGTCACCTCGAGGGGGTCGAAGGAGGCCGGTGCGGAGATTGCGGGTGGGGGCACCGGAGCGGTCCGGGTTGCGGGCATCGTGAGCCCACATCAGCGTGCCGTCGACCAGGTTGATCGAGACGGTGATCCCGATGCCGGTCGGGCAGATGGCCAGCCCGGCGGCGGTCGCCGGGAGGCAGGCGGCCGAATGACGCAGGGCGCCGCGGACGTCAGACAGTCCGGCGTCGCTGTGTGCCAGCGGCTGAGTCCACAGCAGGCGGCCACTGCCCGGAGACAGCGCGACCAGGTCAACTTGACGTCTCTGCTCCACGAGCACCAGCAGCATCCCCCCGGCAGGAGACGCCGCGCCCAGAACCGAAATCGGGCTGGGATCCGCAGCTGCAGCGGGTTTCGATGTGGCGGCTTCGGCCGATGGGGCCGATGGGAAGCTCCAGCTGGGCCGTACCGACGCTCGGGCCGAGGATCGGCCGAGAGCGGCCAGGGGCAGTGCCACAAGACGGGATGGCCACGAAAACTCCGGCGTGCTCCGACGACGAATCGCTTTCGCTTGCCGGCTCGCGCGGGGAGCGGGAAGTTGTTCGGGGGTCTTGGACAGCTCGACGGCGAAGATCCTGTGGCCGTCGCTGGTGATCATGCCGAAGCGGGGGTTGCCGGTCAGGGCCATCGAGAAGCGATCGGTTCCACTGCGAAGAATCGGGACCAGGCGATCGAAGGCTCGGTGACGCATCTGCCAGGTGCAGGGGGAGGCGTAGTGCCAGAGCGTGGCGCCGGTGGCCAGCGAGAGACCGCGAATGCCTCGCTGGTCGCGGACAATCACCTGCCGATCGACGACGATCGGAAACAGGGCCATGGCCCCGGTCAGACGGCCGTCGGACCATTGAGCTGTCGACCAGGGGATCAGCGGGGACGAGTGGGTTGAGTCGGAGAGCCGCGTGTGCCAGGCCTCGGTCAGCAGCGGGGCCGAGGCATCCGGAGGGTAGTCCCCGCGGGCCGAACCCAGCGGCAGCGGCCAGTCGGAGCGAGGAACGCGGGTGAGTTCTTCGAGCGATGCGGGGCCGGGGCCGATACTGGGAGGTCGCGGGAGGCCGGTGAGTCGGCAGGCAACGATGATCTTGGACCGGATCGCGGTGGTGATGCGGAGGCGGTGACTCGGTTCGGTGGCCATCATCCGCAGGGCCCGCCAGGCGAGTTCGGGGTGGCCCTGGTCGAGCCAGGTGGTGGCCAGGCGGTTGAGGGCATCAAAGCCGGCCTCAGTCAGGCGGAAGCGGCGGACCACCTGCCTCAGCGCGACAATCCGTCGAGTCCCCTGGAGCCTCGTCGCCTGTCGCAGCAAAGCGGCGGCCGACCTCTGATAGCGTGCGGCGTAGCGGCGGGTGCCGGCCGAGGGATGGGTCCGGATCAACTGCAGGGCGAGCCTCCGCGCGCTGGAAACCGTGCCACGCCACAGCAAGAAGGAATCGGTGGGGCTGTCGAGGACGGCCTGCAGAAGTGGGAGGCCGGAGCTGGGGTCGTCGAGTTCCAGTCGGCCGCGGGCCCTGGCCAGCAGTGAGCGGTGCGTTCTCTGCATTGGCAGGGAATCGAGCAGGCGGCTGGAAGAAACGGCTGGGGCCGGCTGAGCTGCCTGGGTGGTGCCGGCGCCGGCGAGGGAGCCCAGCAGCAGTCCCAAGGCGCATAAAAAGAGTCCCGAGTCCCCACGGGGGGACTCGGGACTCTTTGAGAAATCCCGGCGATAACCTACTTTCGCACTGGTGGGCACTATCATCGGCCCCGGCAGCTTAA
>CAUZEQ010000074.1:0-17226 GCA_963578885.1 Planctomycetota bacterium | reverse complement strand
CCGGCAACATGCGATGACTCGGGCGGACCCCGTCGGTGACTCACGAGTCGCCTGGCGGGACTCGTCGGGGGGGACGAGCCCTTCGCAGACGACAGGCGTTGGCACACCGGCTACCCGGACTGCCGGTCCGAGCCCGCCTGTCGATCTGCGAGGGGTACCTCTTTTTTTCTTCTGCCGCGGCACCGCTTGCGGCCATCGGCACACCGTGGCCACAATCACGCACCGACCGCGACTCGCATGAGCCTTCTCGGGCGGATGAACTCCTCCACGAGGTGCCTCGATGCGACCCCTGCCTCTCACCCGCCACACCCTGGCTCTCGCCGCCCTCGTCGCACTCGTCGCACTGCCCGCCTCGCCAGCTCCCGCGGACGTCAAGAGCCTGCTGCAGACGAAGATCCTCAGCCCCGGTACACCTCAGCGGGAAGTCATCTCGTTCACCGACAGCCGCGTGCCGGCGATGCCACAGGTCAAGTCGAAGGCCCAGTGGGAGTCTCTTGCACGAGTGCTCAGGCGGCGGGTGCTCGACGAGGTGGTCCTGCGTGGCGAAGCGGCGAGGTGGAAGAAGTCCCGACCGAGCGTTCAGTGGATGGAGACGATTTCGGGTGGGCCGGGCTACCGGATCCGCAAGGTGCGATACGAGGCGCTGCCGGGTCTGTGGATTCCGGCCCTGCTCTACGAACCCGAAGGGCTCACCGAAGACTCGGACCCGATCCCCGTCGTGCTCAACGTCAACGGACACGATCGACCCAACGGCAAGGCGGCCGACTACAAGCAGATCCGCTGCATCAACCAGGCCCGCCGCGGCATGCTGGCTCTGAACGTCGAATGGCTGGGCATGGGGCAGTTGCACAAGCCGGGGTACAGCCACAACCTGATGAACCAGCTCGACCTCTGCGGCACCAGCGGACTGGCTCCGTTTTATCTCTCGATGTCGCGAGGCATCGACCTGCTGCTGGCTCACCCCAACGCCGATCCCCAACGTGTAGCGGTCGCGGGGCTCTCGGGAGGCGGCTGGCAGACGATCACGATCAGTGCCCTGGACACCCGAGTGACCCTCTGCGACCCCGTCGCGGGCTACTCGAGCTACCTCACACGAAACCGCAACTTCTCGGACCTCGGCGATTCGGAACAGACCCCCTGCGACCTGGCCACCATCGCCGATTACTCGCACCTGACCGCCATGCTGGCCCCGCGAGCCGCTCTGCTGACCTTCAACGCCACCGACAACTGCTGCTTCGCCGCCGGCCACGCCCTGCCGCCATTGCTCGCAGCCGCCCGCCCCATCTACGACCTCTACGGCAAACGCAAGAACCTCTGGGCTCACATCAACTTCTCACCCGGGAACCACAACTTCGGCCGGGACAACCGCGAAGTGCTCTACCGGATGTTCGGAGTCCACTTCTTCCCCGACCAGGCCGACTACAGTGCCAGCGAGATCGATGTCACAGACCAGTTGAAGACCAAGTCGCAACTCCACGTGGCGATCCCCGACAACAACGCCACCTTCGTCTCACTCGCCCGGCAGATCGCCTCGAAACTGCCCCGCTACCCCGATGTGCCCGCCGACGACGCCGCGACAACCGCGTTGAAGAACTGGCAGCAGAATGCCCGAGAACGACTGGCCCGGGTGATCCGATCGCGGCCGATGAAACTGGGGTCCACGCTGGTGGATGAGAAGGTCGAGGGTGAGGGCAAGAAGCGGACGCGGGCGATCCTCTGGAAGCTGAGACTCGGAGGCGAGTGGACCGTGCCGGTGGTGGAACTGGTTCGAGGAGAACCCAAGCAGACCTCGGTGCTGCTGGCCGACACCGGCCGCGGCTCGGTGGCCGAGCAGGCCGAGTTGCTGCTGGCCAAGGGGCACCGCGTATTCGCAGTCGACCCGTTCTACCTCGGCGAATCGGCGATCGGTCGCCGCGGTTACCTGTTCGCACTGATGGTCGCCACCGTCGGAGACCGGGCTCTGGGCCTGCAGGCCCGGCAGCTGCAGGCGGTGGCCAAATGGGTCCACCTCCAGCACGGGCAAGCACCCGGGTTGGTCGCCGTGGGAGCACGCACGTCGCTGGCCGCACTGGTCGCCGCGGGGCTCGAACCCGAATCGATCGCCGGGTTGCACCTCTTTGACTGCTACGAGAGTCTCAAGCAGGTGTTTGACGAGAAGATCGGAGTCAACCAGGCTCCGGAACTGTTCTGCTTCGGGTTGCTCGAGCAGTTTGATATCGATCAGTTGTTTGGGCTGATCGGGCCGCGGAAGATTCGGTTGGAACGGCGGTAGGCTGGGGGCGGTTCTGCAGCGCGGGGGTCAGACGCCGCCCACAGAAAGTCCTGATCCACCCATCACGGACCGCAGGCGGGGCCTGACCCCTTCGGCCAGCCAGCCTGTTTGCAACAAAGGGGTCAGGCCCCCGCCAGCGGACCGCTGAAGATGGAGCAGAACTCGTCCGAGGCGGGCGTCTGACCCCCGCGGCGGTTGGAAAGGGGGTCAGAGTTCTTCAACCCGCCGCAGGCGGGCTAGCTGATCAGCGGCCAGATGGGCTTGCCGATGATCACGAAGTGCGGGCGGCCGGTGGCATCGGTGATCGTCGTGGCAGGGGGCACACCCAACAGGTGGTACAGCGTGGCGACGAAGTCCTTGGGATCGTGAGGGTTGGTGGCCGGGTAGGCGGCCGACTCGTCCGAGGCCCCGTAGATGGTCCCCGCATTGGCTCCGGCTCCGGCGATCACCAGCGAGTAGACCCAGGGCCAGTGATCTCGGCCGGCGTTCTTGTTGATCTTGGGCGTCCGCCCGAACTCGGCGTTGACCACCACCAGCGTCTCATCCAGCATACCCCGCTCGGCAAGATCCTCGATCAACGCGCTCAGCGCCTGGTCGAGCGTCGGGCCCAGCGAATCTTTCATCTTGCTGAAGTTGCGGCTGTGAGTGTCCCAGCTGCCGCGCGGCGTGTGGCAGTAGCTGATGTTAACCAGCGGCACGCCCGCTTCGGCCAGCCGTCGAGCCAACAGGCACCTCTGGCCAAACTCGGTCTTGCCGTACCTCGCTCGCACTTCCTGCTTCTCACTGGCCAGTGCAAACGCGTTCCGAGTCCTGGGCGAGGAGAGCAGGTTGAAGGCTCGTTGGTAGAACCCGTCGAGGTTCTGGGCCCCGGCCACTTCGTCGATCAGGCCGCGTTGGTTGTCGAACTGGGCCAGGAGGTCACGCCGACCCTTCAGGCGAATCGACGTCAGGTCATCGTTGGGCCGGATCGCCTCGATGCGGACATCCTTGTCGGTCAGCTTCTGATCCACGACAAAGCTGCTGTGCCGGGCTCCCAGCAGGCCGGGCAATTGACCGTGCAGCGTGGTGCCGTTGTTACGGCGCATCAGCGGACCGACTCGGACCCACGTCGGCAGGTCGCCGACAGCCGGCTGCACGGCATCGAGCACGGCGCCGACGGGCGGGAAGTCGGTGGCCGAGGGCGGAAAATCGCCTCGCGAACGAAACTCGTCGGGATGCACGTGGCCGGTCTGAGCCGGCAGGCAGGCCTGCACGTGACTGGGGTTGGCGTGGCTCATCGAGCGGACAACGGCCAGCCGGTGAGCCAGCCCTGCGGTCAGAGGCAACACCTCGCTGAATCGCACGCCCGGCAGGCTGGTCGAAATCGACGAGAACTCGCCTCGAACCGCCGTCGGCCCGTCGGGCTTGGGATCGAAGGTCTCCTGCTGAGGGTGCCCGCCGTGCAGGAACATCATGATCACGGTCTTGGCTCGACCGAATGTCGGCCGCGTCCCATCGGCAGCAGCCGCCTCGCGACCGCGGAACAACTCCGGCAGCGTCAGCCCCACTGCACCCAATCCGCCGATCTGCAGAGACTCACGCCGTGACATCTGCTGCCAGGCACGGAAACCTCCGCAGCCGGTTGACGAGGGTGATGGGCGACGTGTCACGACCGGGATCCTTTCGCAGAAGATTCTACCCGTTGTAGAGATCGGCAACAAATGGGGATTGAGTTTGGCTGACTTTCGGGTTGTAGGTCAGGCTGTGCCTGACATCGCAGGCCGGTTCGTTTTTCTTGTCAGGCACAGCCTGACCTACTTCACCCATTCCAGTGCCTGCTGCGTTTCGCCCAGCAACGCCTGTTCATCGGTCTCGCTGGCGAACACTCCCCTCAAGCGGCAGCGATCGTCGATTAGCTCGGCCTGCCAGGGAGCGTTAGGATTCACGATGCGGTCCCAGACCCTATGCAATCACGTCATGCAGCACGCGACCGTGCACATCGGTCAGGCGGAAGTCTCGGCCCGAGTACCTGTAGGTCAACCGCGTGTGGTCGAGCCCCAGCAGGTGAAGGATCGTTGCGTGCAGGTCGTGGATGCTGACCGGTTTCTCCACGGCGTGATAACCGAACTCATCGGTTGCTCCGTAGCCGAATCCCGACTTCACGCCGCCGCCGGCCAGCCAGAAGGTGAACCCCTGTGCGTGGTGTCCGCGACCGGTGCTGTTTTGCCGTTCCGGGGTCCGGCCGAACTCGGTGCTCCAGACCACCAGCGTGTCCTCGAGCAATCCTCGCTGCTTCAGGTCGGCGATCAGTCCCGAGATCGGCTTGTCGCAGCTGCGGGCATTCTGTTGGTGCTTGGCCTTCAGCGCGCTGTGCTGGTCCCAGCGGCCACCCCGGCCTCCGGTGTGAGCCACGTGGACAAACCGCACACCCCGCTCGACCAGTCGCCTGGCCATCAGCAACTCGCGGCCATAGTTCTCGGTCGTCTTGTTGTCGATGCCGTACAGGCTGTGTGTCGCGGCGGTCTCTTCTCCCAGGTCCATCACCTCGGGCACAGCCCGCTGCATGCGGAAGGCCAGCTCGAAGGACGCGATGCGGGCCTCCAGCGTGCTGTCCGCCCCGGTCTGCTGCTGTTCGCGATTGGACGCGGCGATGAAGTCGATCAGCCTCCGCTGCTCGATCGCCGGTCGGGCCGCCTTGATGTTTCGCACCTGCGACTGGGCCACCGGCAATCGGTTGGTGCCGATCATCGTGCCCTGGTTCGAGGCCGGCAGAAAGGCCGATCCGAAGTTCCGCTGCCCGCCGTAGGTCAAGGGAGGACAGATGGTCACGAAACCGGGCAGGTCATCGGTCATCGTGCCCAGGCCGTAGTTGATCCATGACCCGATGCTCGGACGCATCAGGGTCTGCGAACCGGTGTGCAACTCGAGCGTCGCCGGCGTGTGAGCGTTGTTGTTGCTGTACATCGAGTACAGGAAACACAGATCGTCCATCCGCGAGTTGGTCTCGCGGAACAACTCGCTGCCCCACAGGCCACTCTCGCCGTGCCGGCGGAAGGCCCAGGGCGGCTGCATGATCTTCTGCAGGCCGGAACTGAACGTGGTGCGGCCGGTGTTGATCGACTCGGGCAACGACTCGCCGTGTCGCTGGAAGAGGGCCGGCTTGTAGTCCCACGAGTCGATGTGGGAACACCCGCCGTGCATATAAAGGAAGATGACCCGCTTGGCACGTGCGGGGAAATGGGTCGGCCGCGCCCCGGCTCGGGTCTCGGCACCAAGGACTTCCGACGTCGCCAGGGCCGACAGCGCAAGGCCGCCGAAACCGCAGCCCGCCCGCGACAACCAGCTTCGGCGACTGAGCCCGGCCAACTCGCGATGTGTGATGTGCTGTAACGAATCCATGGTCTTCTAGTCTACATACAGCATTTCGTTGAGGCTGAACAAGGCCCAGGCCAGCGAGATCCAAGCCTGCCTGGAACTGGCACCCGCAGGCTGCCGGGCCGCCGCCAGGAACCCGCGAGCGCGAGACATCTCGGAGGTGCTCGGAGGGCGTGACAGCACCAGCCACCAGGCCCGCTCGACCTGCTGCACCTCGTCGTCGGACCACGCCATCACCCTGTGGGCCAGGCCCTGGGACCGCTGCTGCACAAAGGGGTTGTTCAGCATGAACAATGCCTGGTGAGGCACGGTGGTGTTGACCCGGCGTGACGTGATCGAGTTGGGGTCGCCCACGTCGAACAGTTCCATCATCTGGTGCAGAGTCGTTCTCACGACGGGAAGATAGAGACTGCGTCTGAGTGTCTTGAAGTTGGCCGTTTCCTTGTTCGCATCATCGACGCTGAAGTCCTTGGGCTTCCACGACTGCAGCGTGCCGTACATCCGTGAATCGAGTCCGCCGGAAACCGCCAGCATCGCATCACGGAAGGGCTCGGCTTCGAGCCGTCGACGGCTCATCCGCCACAACAACCGGTTGCCCGCATCGACCTGCATCGGCCCCTCCCGCGGTGCGCTCCTCTGGAGGTAGACGGCCGAGAGCATGATCCGGCGATGCAGCCGCTTCAGCGACCAGCCGTCGCGGATGAACGTCGCGGCCAGGTGATCGAGCAATCTCGGGTGCGAGGGCTCCTCGCCCAGTTGACCAAAGTTGTCCGGCGTCCGCACCAGGCCCTCGCCAAAGTGCCACTGCCAGACGCGGTTGACCATCACTCGAACGGTCAGCGGGTGATCGGCCCGGGTCAGCCAGCGAGCCAGTTCGAGCCTTCCGCTGGCCTGCGGAGGAATCTTGACTGCCGGGCGGTCCTTGTGGAGCAGCACGCGAGGGAATCCCCGCGAGACGACCTCGCCCAACCGGCGATTGTCTCCGGCGACATGCACTCGCAAATCGGCAGGCTTCTTGCTGTCAAACGCCACCATCGCCCGGACCGGCTTGTCAAATGTCACCGCTGCCAGGCGGGCCGCATCCGCCTTCAACTTCGCCAGCTCCTGTTGTTCGCCTGCCGGATAAAACGCCTCGGCATCACTGTCGGGTACCAAGGGTGTTTGTTTGCCATCGAGTCGCCTGGTGAGTTCGGGGCTGTTGAGGTCGACCCGCGAACGAACCTGGGCGACGCTTTCGGGGATCTCCCTGGCCAGGGCATGTAACGCAGCAGCGGGCCTTCCGGCCGCGGCCAGGATCTCGCGAGAGAGGCCGCGTACGAGACTGGGAACCAGGCGATGCGACTTCAGCAACTGGGCCACCGACGGTGCGCCTTCCTTTCGAGGCCGTTGTCGCTCGATGGCGGCCACGTCCCGAGGAGAGTCGTCTCGATTGCCCAGATCGAACAGGCGGGTGATCTCGGCCGGATCCAGCACTCGGTCCCAGATCGCCACGTCATCCAGATCGCCGGCGAAGCGGTTGGTTGATGCCCCCAGCTTCATCGACACGGGCGTCCCATAGTCAGCCGTTGTACTCACCGCCGCGATCGACGTCCGACCGGCCTGCTTGCCGTCCACGTAGAGGATGCCCATGGCATCTCGATCCGACGTCACCGCCAGGTGGTGCCACTTACCGTCGGTCAGCAACGGCAGGAGATTCGCGGACGGCTTGATGTCGACCGCCGCTGAGCCGTTGTAGTGCCTGAGGTAGACGCCGTTGTAGGCACCGGGTCGCAGCGCTATGAACCAAATGGCCTCCGACTTGTAATTGGCGGCGACAATCGAATCGGCCGAGGCCGGCTTGTAACCATTCGGAGCCCGCAGCCACACTCCGACGCTGAAGTCACCGGTCTTGCCCAGGGCAATCGGCTTCAGTGCCTTCGCATCGATCTCGACGATCTTTCCCGCCCCAAACCTCAACGCCCGGCCCACCCTCCCGTCGTCGATCCGGGCGGGCAACTCGGCACCCTTCTTGCCCGACGTGTTGGCCAGGATCCCCGGCGGACCGGTGGTCGCGGCCACGCTGTTTCCCGCGAGCCCATCGAGTGGCCAATGAGCAACCGCCCCCCGGTCGCCTTGGGTGTGATGCATCACGGCGGCAACCAGCAGGTACTCGTCCAGCCGCTTTCTCGCGTCGGCAACCAGACGCCCGTTGGCCACCGTGACGATCTTCGAGATCGCCGTCGATGTCGCCTTGACCCGGGCGTCGTGTTGCTCGCTGGCGAGGCGGACGGAGCGTCGCTGGAGAGTCTGTTCGGGCCAGTACGAGGGGTTCTTGGTCAGGTCACTCAGCGACACGGTGCTGCGGAAGATGCCGGCCAGTGCGTAGTAGTCGGCCGTCAGCACCGGGTCGAACTTGTGGTCATGACATCGTGCACACGCCAGCGTGAGCCCCATCAGCGACCGGCCCAGAACATCGATCTGGTCGTCGACCACATCCATGGCCATCAGTTCCTTGTCCTGCATGCCCAGTCCCTTGGGAGCCAGTGCCAGCATGCCGGTGGCCAGCTTGCGTTCAATCGCACGCGTCTCGTCGTCGGTCTCGGGCAACAGGTCACCGGCGAGCTGTTCGACCAGGAAGCTGTTGTAGGGGATGTCGAGGTTGAGGGCCCTGACGACGTAGTCGCGGTATCGCCAGGCCGTGGGGTAGACGTAATCGAACCCGCCGCCGTTGGTGTCGGCGTAGCGGACGACGTCCAGCCAGTGCCGGGCCCAGCGTTCGCCGTAGCGGGGCGAGGCGAGCAGGCGATCGACGACCCGGGCAAAGGCACCCGGATCGCTATCGGCCTCGAAGGCCCTGACCGCTTCGGGAGTCGGCGGCAACCCCCACAGGTCAAACGTCGCACGCCGAATCCACGCCCGCCGGGTGGCCGGACCCGAGGGAGCCAGTTGCTCCTCGTGAAGCCGCGACAGGATGTAGCGGTCGATCGCCGAACGCGACCACCGGTCGCCGGGGACCACCGGCACGACGCCGAGATCAAGCGGTCGGAACGACCACCATTGCCGATCATCGTCAGTGATCTCCCCGCCCGGCTCGCGTTTTCCCGCCACGCCCGCCCCGCCGGCCACCGGAAGCACCGCCCCGTTCTTGATCCAGCTCACCAGCTCGAGCACCTCGCCGGATTCGAGCGGGGCATCCGGAGGCATGCGTTTCTTGCCACGCCGGCGGATCGCCTGCACCAGCAGGCTGCCGGTCGGGTTGCCCGGCACGATGACAGGCCCCGAGCGGCCACCGTCCATCAGCAGACCAACATCAACCAGGTTCAGGCCCGCCTTGGGCCTGGGACCCGAGTGACACTTGCTGCAGCGCTTGACCAGCAACGGCCGGATCTTCCGCTCGAACCGCTGCAACTCAGCCGCCCGATCGGCGGACCACGACGCCTGCGGGGCCAACAGACCCAGCATCGCCCACGCCACGCAGATTCGGATAACCTGACCCCACACCGGTCGATCTCTGTGAACAGTCTCTTCGCTAACTGCCAATGCCAATTGCTGATTGCTGATTACTTCGATTGTAACTTCAGCTGGAGGCCAAGCCACTCCTGAAGGATCTCCGTCGGCCCGGCCCGGCTGTCCTTTGGCCGACCGACCAGGTGCAGGTCCTGGGCACGCACCAGCCGACGGACCAGGGCATCTTGGCGGGCTTCGGCGACATCAGCCACCGCAGCCACCGACGGGTGGATCACGACGCAGTCCCATTGCCGGTGCGAGAAGCTGAGCGAGTGGTTCATGATCCAGGAGTAGGAGTGGATGAAGTCCTCGCGGGAATCGGCAGCGGCGGTCCGCGGCACGGCGATCAGCACGAGGTCGGGCTTCATCGGGCGGACCCGCCTGGCCGCATCCTGCTCGATCTGCTGCAACGACAGGCCCTCGGTCTCCCAGCGAGTCACCTCGACACGCGCCTCGGGCTTCAGCGTCTTCAGCACCGCGACGATCGACTTGTCGTAGGGAGGCATCGCCAGCACGCGGATCGGCTTGCCGGCTTTCAGCAACGACAGCGTCCTGGAAATCGCCGGTTGGGTCGGATGCACGCTGCTGAGATCGACACCACGGCCTGTGATCGTGCGTGCCAGCTGTGTCGCGATCAGGCGATGCCCATCCATGTTCGGGTGGATCTGGTCACTCATCAACAGCCGCCAGTCCGCTCGATCGTGATGCCTTGCCGCGTCGAATCCGCGGAAGCTGTCGCACAGCGGCACCTTCAACTCGCGACTCACCTCCCGGACCACATCGCAATACTCGACCAGCTTCCTGCTCGGTCGCCGAGGGGTTTCGATCACGTTGTTGGGCGTCGCCAGGACCACCTCGGCACCGATCGCCCGGCAGCGGGTGACGATCGTGACGAGATTCTTGCGGTAATCGGCCAGCGAGACGCGAACCATGTCATTGAGTCCGAACATCACGGTGACGATGTCCGGCTTGTGAGCCAGCACGTCCTTGTCGATCCGTGCCAGGCCGTCGGCGGTCGTGTGACCGCTGATGCCGGCATTGGTCGCATCCACGCGGGTGCCGGGCAGGGCTCTTTCGAGAGCCAGCTCGAGCATCGCGGTGTAGGCTCTCTGGCTACCGGTGTGATAGTAGACGCCGGTCACGCTGTCGCCGAAGCAGACAACCCGGATCGGTCGCCTACTGCTGGTCATGCGTTGGCGAATCCGAGAGCTGTGTGCCAGAGGCAACTCGAGCACCGGCAGCATCGTGTTGGCCAGTACGATGTGACCGGCGGGGTTGGGGTGACAGCCGTCGGTGGTCCAGTCGCGGAGCGTGACCCCGTCCTTCCTGGCCTTCGACCAGCCGGCGAAGTGATCCACCAGCGGCACCCGCCACAACGCCGCGACCTCGCGACACGCCTCGACGTACTTCTCGAGCCGCACGTTGGGGTGCTCGCCGACTCCGTTGGGCTTCGCGTCGTCGGCCCAGCGCGGCTCGGTCATCAGCACCGGAGTGATGCCTCGGCCAAGCAACTCGGTGACCAGCCGCACCAGGTTATCCCGATACTGTTCGCAAGAGATCCGGCTGTCCGTCTTCCCCGTGTCGACGTAGCTGTCGTTGGTGCCATACATGATCGTGACCACGTCGGGCCGCAGCTCCAGAATCCTCCCAAGTCTCTTCAGCGCCTGGTCGGTCCGTTCTCCGCCGATCCCGACATTGGTCACGCGGACCGACTGGCCAGAGTCTCGCAGCGCGACCTCGATCAGCGACGCAAAGGTCTGCTTATCGGTCACACCCCTCCGCGCGCCCTTGGTGATCGAATCACCCAGCGTGACGATGTGAACCTGCTGCGAGGACGACTTCGGCTTTGCGGGAGCTGTTCGAGGCTCACCGTGAGCGGTACCGACCAGGGCGAGCAGCACGAGTACGGTCGCGGCGAGTCGCGAGAGCATCGGCCTGAGCTGATTCATGAGTCGTCAGGCTCCCGGCTCGAGGATCTGGATCTCGGTGTCGCTCAGCAGGGCCGTCACCGGTGTTCCACGGCCGGTTTCAAAGTACTGCAGGTTTTTCTCGGCGACCACTTCGGCCGCTTCGGCCACCTGCACCAC
This sequence comes from Planctomycetota bacterium, assembly GCA_963578885.1. GTDB lineage: Bacteria > Planctomycetota > Planctomycetia > Planctomycetales > Planctomycetaceae > UBA8437. The sequence continues at coordinate 6,027 of CAUZEQ010000074.1, read as the reverse complement.
GCTTCTCTGGCTCGCCGCCGTCGGGTACGTCTCCTCGAGCGACTCGAGCGATTCGCCCAACAGGCGGCGACGGATGATCGCCAGCAACCCGGCCGCGATCGACGCCTTGCCATAGCCGAAGATCTCCAGTTCGCCACCCTGGTGCTGAAAGCGGCCGCCGAATGACGGGTTCCGCGTGCGGGAGCCGTCGCCGATGATCGCCTCTCGGAAGCCCCGGTCCTGCTGGTCGACCATCCCGCGTCCGTAGATCCCGTACAGCTCGATCTCCTGGTTCACCGCACCTTCGAACTCGGCCGGGTTGATCCAGTTGTTGCTGTAATCGCCCCGCATGCCGTTGTCGTAGGTCACCGCCACGTCGATGCTGTCCCAGGTCTTGATCGCGTGCTGCCGCTTGAAGGTCGACGGGTCGACACCCAGCCGCCTGGCCACCTCCAGATGGTGCTCGTCCCAGTGCATCAGCAGGTTCTTCTGCCCGGTAGCAAACACGCTCCGCGGCTTGACCTCCAGGTAGTGATGCACGACGTCGAGCCAGTGACAGCCGACGTAGGTGAAGGGGTTGCTCTGTTCAGCCCACCCGAAGATCTCGGTGCTGACCTCCAGAGGCTCCTCGAGCACCGTTCTCACGCGGTTGATCGGCCCGTACTTCGATTCGGAGTTCAGCATCATGTCGCGGACGAAGGGGTCGTAGCGCTTATGCATGTCGACGGCGACGATGCGATCCCGTTGCTGAGCGCGGGCGATGATCAGGTCGGCTTCGTCGCAGGTCAGGCACAGCGGCTTCTCGGCGATCACGTCGCAGCCGGCATCCAGAGCCGCGAGGATCGGGTCGGTGTGCAGGTGATCGGGAGTGGCGACGAACATCACGTCGGGCTGGTGCCGCTCGATGATCTCGTTCCAGACCGTCTCGCCGTAACACGCTTCGATCGAGGAGCCGGCGAACTCCTCGGCAAACCACTCGACGATCCGCCCCGCCGTGCCGCTTTGCTCGCTGCGGGTCCCGACGGCACACAGGTCGATGGAGACATCGGCCACGTCGGCGGCCAGGTGGCTCATGCCAATCGACGTCAAGCAGCCGGCGATGCCGCCGCGGATGAGGTCTTTGAAGGACTGGCCGATGATGTCGTCGAAGAACATGCCGCCGCCCAGGACGGCGACGCTGAGGGATCGTGAGGTGTCGGTCATGGTGGGGGCATTCAAGAGGACGGGGTCAGACGCCCCGCCGTTTGCGGGGCGTCTGACCCCGAGCGATCCTACAACAGGCCGGCGATCGGCTGGCCGTAGTAGATGTTATGCGGCCGGTCGAGCTCATCCAGCCAGACCGCATCGCGCGGAATGCCCAGGCCGCTGTAGATCGTCGCCGCCATGTTCTCAGGCGTCTGAGGATCCGCGGCCGGGTAGCCGCCGATCTTGTCCGAGGACCCCACCACGTTGCCGCCGCGGATCCCGCCACCGGCGAAGAACAGCGTCTGCACCGCGCCCCAGTGATCTCGCCCGGCTTCCTTGTAGTGCTCAGGCAGAGTCGAGAGCTTCGGCGTGCGGCCGAACTCGCCGCCCATCACGATCATGGTCGAATCGAGCAGGCCGCTGCCGTGGAGATCGTCGAGCAGGGCCGAGAGTGCCCGGTCCGTCGGCGGGAACAGCTTCTCTCGCAACCGCCAGAAGGCTTCACCGTGAGTATCCCAACCCTCGTTGTTGCAGAGATTGACCTGGATCATCGGCACGCCCGCCTCGGCCAGCCGAAACGCCATCAGCAGGCTCCAGCCAAAGCTGTTGCGGCCGTAGCGTTCCTGCAGCTTGACGTCGGTCTTGGTCACGTCGATCGCCCGACGCACCTCCTGGCTGGCCAACAACGAAATCGCACTCTGGCGATGCAGGTCATACGACTGACCGGCGGCAGACTCCTCGAGAGCCGCTCGTTGGCCGTCGATCGTGTTCAACAGGTTCAGCCGGTTGCCGAAGCGGCCGCCACTGACCTCGCCGGGCAACTTCAGGCTGGGGGCCTGAAAGACCGTCGGCGGAGTCGAGGTCGCGTTCTTCATCGGCAACTGGTGGAAGGTGTATTCCGGGTAGGCACCTCGCCAGAACGGGTCGCCGTAATGAGTCGCCTCGATGATGAACGGGTCGCGGTGAGACCCCATCTGGCCGCCGAAGGCGCCGGGGATCGTGCCGCCTGACCAGTGCACCAGCTTCTCGGGCAGCATCACCGCCGGAGGCAGGTTGTTGGGCAGGCTGACCGAGTAGCGAGGTACGGCGTCGCCGACGGTCGAGGAGATCGAGGGCCAGTCGCCCGGTCGGGGCTTGCGGTCACCCTTGAAGGCGGCCGACTTGATCGAGCGGCCCGTCAGCATGAAGTAGTGGCCCAGCGTGTGGCCGTTGGTCGGGTGAGTCAGCGAGCGGACCAAGGCCCAGTGCTGGCTGCGAGCAGCCAGCATCGGCAGGTGCTCGCAGATCTGGATCCCCGGTGTCGCCGTGTCGATCGGGTTGAACTCGCCGCGGATCGTATCGGGAGCATCGGGCTTCAGATCAAAACTGTCCTGCTGGGAGAGGCCGCCTGAGAGAAAGATGTAGATGCAGGACTTGGCAGTCGCCGGAGTGGCCTGAGATTCGGGGCTGGCAGCTCGCAACGCCTCGAGGTGGTTCGTGCCCAGGCCCAGCAGACCGATCGCGCCAGCCTGCACGGCCGCGCGGCGGTTGATTCCCGCGTGTTGCCAGCGTCCGGAACTCATGACAGTTCTCCGTGGATCCACCTGGACCGCCGACACCTGCAGTCCCATCAACACATGGTAATACGTAAGTATAGGTCGGCGCACGACGGATGTCTCCATCAACCTCCCTGGGGACCAGGAGGGTGCGAGCCCGCCGGAGGCGGGCGGCATGGCTTAGCCCGGGGTGGAAAACCCCGGGGTTCACCCGACACGACCCCACCCCTTTCCCGCAACCTCCTCACCAACAACCGAGCCCCCGCCCTTGGCGGGGACTGGGTTCATCTTCGACGGGAGCTCGTTGGCTGAACCGGAGAGCGCGAGAGGGGATCGAGACGGGAACCAGGACCCTCGTCGAACGCGGCTACACAGCCGCCTTGGCACGACGTCGATAACTGGTCAGCACGCGCTCGGTGTAGCCGTTGGGCTCGTCGCGACCCTCGAAGACCAGTTCCAAGGCCGCCCGGTACGCCAGGCCGTCGAAACCCGGAGCCATCGGCGTGTAGGACCCATCGCCGGCATTCTGCTGGTCGACAACCGCCGCCATCCGCTGAAACGTCGCCGTCACCTGGTCGGAAGTGAGCAGCCCGTGATGCAGCCAGTTGGCGATGTGCTGGCTCGAGATCCTCAACGTGGCCCGGTCTTCCATCAGGCCGACGTTGTTGATGTCGGGCACCTTCGAGCAACCCACTCCGTGGTCGATCCAGCGAACGACATAGCCGAGGATGCCCTGGACGTTGTTGTCGAGTTCACGAGTGATCTGATCGGCGTCGGGCCGACGCTCGCCGAGCAGACACGGAGTCAGCACATCGGCCAGCTTGGCCGATTGCCGCCGGGCCAGTTCGTCCTGCCGGGCCGCCACATCGACCTCGTGGTAGTGCAACGCGTGCAGCGTGGCGGCCGTGGGCGACGGGACCCAGGCGGTGTTGGCTCCGGCCAGCGGATGCCCGCTCTTGGCCTCGAGCATCGCCGCCATCAGGTCGGGCATCGCCCACATGCCCTTGCCGATCTGGGCGGTGCCGCGGAACCCGGTGGCGAGTCCGACATCGACGTTGTGGTTTTCGTAGGCACCCAGCCACACCGAGTCCTTGACCTCCGGCTTGGGTACCACCGGCCCGGCCTCCATCAACGTGTGGATCTCGTCCCCGGTCCGGTCCAGGAACCCGGTGTTGATGAAGACCACCCGCCGACGTGCGGCGCGGATGCAGGCACTGAGATTGACCGTCGTGCGACGTTCCTCGTCCATGATCCCGATCTTCAGCGTGTCGGCCTTCAACGACAAGGCCTCCTCGACTCGATCAAACAACTCGACCGTCGCCGACACCTCGTCGGGCCCGTGCTGCTTCGGCTTGACGATGCAGACGCTGCCGGCCCGGGAATTCGTGACGGTGCCCAGGCCCTTCAGGTCGTGGACGGCCGCCAGCGAGGTGACCATCGCATCGAGAAAGCCCTCGGGGATCGGTTCACCCGCCAGCGTGGTCACCGCGTCGGTGTACATGTGGATGCCGACGTTGCGGACCAGCAACAGGCTCCGCCCCGGCAAACTCAGCATGCTTCCATCAGGAGCCGTGTAGCTGCGGTCGGGGTTCAGACGCCGGGTGACCAACTGGCCTCCCTTGTCGAACGTCACCTTCAGATCACCCTTCATCAGGCCCAGCCAGTTGGCGTACACCAGCCGCTTGTCGTCGGCGTCGACGGCCGAAACCGAATCCTCGCAGTCCTGGATCGTGGTCACCGCCGATTCGAGCACCACGTCCTTCACACCGGCCGGATGCACCGCTCCGACCGGATGCTCGCGATCGATCGCGATCTCGATGTGCAACCCGTGGTGGACCAGCAGGACGCATGAAGGAGACTCCGGCGGACCGCCAAACCCGGCCAGTCCCTCCGCATCGGCCAGCCCCGTCGTCGCTGACCCCTCGAGCTCGACCACCAGTCGATGCCCGGCGTCGGAGTTCTCGAGTCGATAGCCGAGAGCATCCGAGTGGCTGGCGTCGGCCAGGGGGACGTGCTGATCGAGCAGGGCTGCGGCGCGGGCGACCACTCGGGCTCCTCGAGCCGCGTCGTAGCCCGAGGTCGACTCGCCCTCCTCCCAGCTCAGGACGTCGGTACCGTAGAGGGCATCGTAGAGACTGCCCCAGCGGGCGTTGGCAGCGTTGAGGCAATAGCGAGCCTTGTCGACCGGGACGACCAGTTGCGGACCGGCGATCGTGGCGATCTCGGGGTCGACACCCCGCGTCTCGATTTCAAACTCGCCCGAGTCCTCAACCAGGTAGCCGATCCCGGCCAGGAACTCGCGAGCCTCTTCGCCGCTGAATCCCGACTCGCGGTGCTCGAGGTGCCAGGCGTCGATCTGCTGCTGCAGGGCGTCGCGACGATCGAGCAAGCGGCGGTTGCCCGGTTCGAGGTCGTCGACGATCTGGCCCAGTGAGATCCAAAACTCGTCGGCGTCGACGCCGGTCCCGGGGACCATCTCGTCGCGGACCAGTTGGTGCAGGCCACGGTCGACCAGCAGGCCGCCGACTTCAATGCGTTCGCCTGTCATCGTGTTCTCTTGGGTACGGCTTTCGATGGGATCGATGCTACTGCAAAGTGAATCGGGCCGCAGGGGTCAGACACCGCCTGGGGGCTGGGGGTCAGACGCCGCCCACCTCGAGTCTTGATCCACCCACCACGGCCCGCAGGCGGGGCCTGACCCCTTCACGCGACACGACCACCTGAAATCAAGGGGTCAGGCCCCCCGCCTTGGGGCGCTTTTGGTGGGTTTGGGCGGTGGCTTGAGGCGGGGCGTCAGACCCCGGCGCTAGGCGAGGATCTCGTGGACCACCTCGCCTTCGACGTCGGTCAGACGGAAATCGCGACCGGCGTGGCGGAACGTCAGACGCTCATGATCCAGGCCCAACAGGTGCAGGATCGTCGCATGCAAGTCCGGGATCGAAACCATGTTCTCGGCCACGTAATAACCGAAGTCATCGGTCTTGCCGTACTTGATCCCACCACGGACCCCGCCTCCGGCCAACAGCATGCTGAACGCATGAGGGTGATGGTCGCGGCCGTTGCTGCCCTGGGCCGCCGGGGTGCGGCCGAACTCGGTACCCAGTACCACCAGGGTGTCCTCGAAAAGACCTCTCCGTTTCAGGTCGGTGATCAATGCCGCGATCGGCTGGTCGATCTTCTTCGCGTTCTTGCTGTGGTTGTCCCTGAGTCCGCCGTGTGCGTCCCAGTAGTTGCGAGGGTAACTGTGGTTGACCTGGATGAACCTCACGCCACTCTCAGCCAACCTCCGAGCCATCAGGCACTCGCGACCATACTCATCGGTCGGCCC
>CAUZEQ010000073.1:0-17400 GCA_963578885.1 Planctomycetota bacterium | reverse complement strand
TTTGAACACGAAAAGCCCCAGTACTGCCACCCGTTCAACAGCTACGCCTCGCCCACACCGTGGGTCGAGGACTCTCGGATCTATGTCACCTTCGGCGCCCTGGGCACCGCCTGCCTGGACACCGAGACCCTGAGGGTGATCTGGAAACGCGAGGACCTTCAGTGCAACCATTGGCGGGGACCCGGTTCGAGCGTCTCGATCTACAAGAACCTCTTCTTCCTGCCCTTCGACGGGCACGATCACCAGTTCGTCTTGGCTTTCGACAAGCGGAACGGCAAGACCGTCTGGCGCAACGATCGCAACATCGACTACAAGTCCGACAACGGCGACATCAAGAAGGCCTACTGCACGGCACGGGTGATCACCTTCAAGGGACGCACCCAGGTGGTCGTGCCCGGGGCGATGGCGACAATTGCCTACGAACCGGAAAGCGGCAAGGAATTGTGGCGAGTGATCCACGGCGGGATGAACGCCTGCATTCCGCCACTGTTCGGCAACGGGAAGGTCTACATCACCACCAGTTCACCGTCCAAGCTGCTGGCCGTCCGGCCCGACGGCAGCGGTGATGTCACCGGGACCCATGTTGAGTGGATCACGAGACAGGGAGTGCCCGCCCGGCCGGCGCAGTTGCTCGTCGGTGACTCGATCTTCATGGTCGACAACAGTGGGGTCGCCTCCTGCATCGACACCGCCACCGGCAAGGCCCGCTGGACCAAGCGGATCGCCGGCAAGTTCACCGCCTCGCCCGTCCTGGTCGGCGACCGGATCTACTGCTTCCAGCGTGAAATGGGCAAGTCCCATGTCTTTGCCGCTGACCCGAAAAAATACCGCCTCCTGGCCACAAATACGCTCGATTCCGGCTGTATGGCCTCGCCGGCACTGTCCAACGGCCTGCTGATCGTGCGGACCAAGACGCACCTGTATGGGATCGGTGAGTGATATGGCTCGATTTCCGTTCAAACCCGGCGCTGTATCGGATCGATGAACTCTGATAGAATTTGATGGCAACAGTGCTGGTTGATCCTCTATTCTCCGGACCCCGACGATGCTGAACGTCTACGACGGACACCGCCGTTACGGTCGTCGCGATTTTCTGAAAATCGGCAGCCTGGGCCTTGGCGGCCTGACGCTGGCCGACCTGATCGCCTGTCGTGAAGCCGCCGCTGCCAGTGGCCAGGTGGTCCGCGACAAGGCGGTCGTCTTCCTGTTCATGCACGGTGGCCCCTCGCAGGTCGAAACGTTCGACCCCAAGATGACCGCCCCCTCGGGCATCCGCAGTGCCACCGGCGAGATCAAGACGGCGATCCCGGGCGTCACCTACGGATCCACCTTCGAAAAACTGGCCGCCCTGGCCGATCGCACATCGATTGTCCGCTCGTTCGTCACCGGTGACGGGCGACACGACATCAAGCCGGTTGTCGGCAAGAGCACCTTCGGCGGAAACCTCGGCTCGATCTACTCGCGGATCGTCGGCCAGAACCGCAGTGACAATGGCATGCCGACCAACGTGCTGCTGTTGCCCAAGGCGGTCGACGACTCGGCGATGCCCGGAGTCACTCAGTTCGGCAAGTTCGACTCGACCGGCACCATCGGCTCGGCCTTCCAGCCGTTTACGCCCAGTGGCGGAGGTGATCTGAAGGCGGACATGAAGCTGACCCTGCCGATGGATCGCCTGACCGATCGCCGCGGCCTGCTGACCCGCCTCGATCGACTCAAGCGATCCTTCGACGGCAATGGGCAACGCGAGGGCTTGGACCGGATCCGCGAGCAGGCCTTCAACACGATTCTCGGCGGAATCGGCGAGGCGTTTGACCTCTCCAAGGAAGACCCCCGCACGATCGCCCGCTACGACACCAGCAAGCTCACACCCGAGGCCGCGACCGACCCGAGGTGGAACAACCGCAAACGCTACCGCGACAACGGCAACACGCTGGGCAAGCTGATGCTGCTGGCCCGTCGGCTGGTCGAACGAGGTTGCGGGTTCATCACGGTCACCACCAACTTCGTCTGGGACATGCATGCCGACGTGAACAACGCCGACATGATCACCGGCATGAACTACATGGGCGTCCCCTTCGACCATGCCGTCTCGGCGTTCCTCGAGGACATCCGCGACCGCGGTCTCGAAGACAAGGTGCTGCTGGTCTGCTGTGGCGAGATGGGACGCACGCCGCGGATCAACAAGAAGGGTGGCCGCGATCACTGGGGCAACATCGCCCCGCTGATGCTCGCCGGCGGCGGACTCGAAATGGGACAGGTCGTCGGACAATCGACCCGCAACGTCGGCGAACCGCTGACCAGGCCCTATCGCATCGACAACCTCGTCGGCACGATCTTCAATACGCTGTTTGACGTCGGGGAGCTGAGGCTCAACCAGGGCGTACCCCGCGACATCAACCGCGCGATGGAAACCTATCAGCCGATCTCAGAGCTGCTGTAGAGTTGCCCCCGGGGTCAGACGCCGCCCTCCAACAGTCTTGCTCCACCCAACGCGGTCCCAAGGCGGGGCCTGAACCCTTCGGCCAGAAACCGCGGTTGGAACAAAAGGGTTCAGGCCCGGCCACGGGCCGCGTCTGACCCCGCCCGTCAAGCCAGCAGCTCATCGACCACATGAGCCTCTTCCACGCCGGTCAGCCTCTGGTCCAACCCCTGGAACGGGTACGTCAACCGCGTGTGATCCAGCCCCAGGCAGTGCAGCATCGTGGCGTTCAGGTCGTTGACGTGCACCGGCTTCTCGACCACGTTGTAGCAGAAGTCATCGGTGCGGCCGTATTCGATCCCGCCCCGGATACCGCCTCCAGCCATCCACAGGCTGTAGCACCTCCCGTGGTGATCCCGACCGTAGTTGCCCGGTGAGACCTTCCCCTGGGCGTAGACGGTCCGGCCGAACTCGCCACCCCAGACCACCAGGGTGTCCTCGAGCATCCCTCGCTGCTTCAGGTCCTTCACCAGGGCCGCGGCCGGCTGGTCGGTGTCTCGAGCCTGCCCACGCAACGCCTTGGGCAACCCCCCGTGCTGGTCCCAGCCACGATGGAACAGCTGGATGAACCGCACACCCCGCTCGGCCAATCGCCGGGCCAGCAGGCAATTGGCCGCAAACGTCCCCGGGGTCTTCACCGCCGATCCGTAGCCCTCGAGCGTCGATTCGGTCTCGTCGGACACATCCACCAGGTCGGGCACCGAGGCCTGCATCCGGAATGCCATTTCGTACTGCGCGATCCGGGTCGAGATTTCGGGGTCACCGACCTGCCGCCGCTTCAGACGATTGAGTCGGCCCAGTCCATCGAGCATCGCCCGGCGGCCGGCTCGATCAACCCCCGGCGGATCGGCCAGAAACAGCACCGGATCCCGTCCCCGCCGAAACCTGACACCCTGGTGATCCGACGGCAGAAAACCACTGCTCCACAGCCGCGAGAACAGAGGTTGGCCACCTGGTCGGCCGGTCCCCTGTGAGATCAACACCACGTACGACGGAAGATCACGACTCTCGCTGCCCAACCCGTAACTCAACCAGCTGCCCATGCTCGGCTTGCCCAGTTGCTGGGTGCCGGTATTCATCATCGTGATGGCCGGGTCGTGATTGATCGCCTCGGTGTGCACCGACTTGACCAGGCAGATCTCATCGGCGATCGACCCGATGTGAGGCAGCACCTCGCTGAGATACCGGCCACATTCTCCGTGTTGCTTGAAGGCCATCACCGTGCTGACACACGGGAAACTGGCCTGCTTGTGAGTCATCTCGGTCAGCCGCTGGCCCTGGCGGATCGAGTCGGGCAGCTCCTTTCCGTGGTGCCGGGCCAGTTGCGGCTTGTGGTCGTAGAGATCGATGTGAGAGGGGCCGCCGGACTGGAACAGGTAGATCACCCGCTTGGCGCGTGGCGGAAAATGCGGTCCCGACGCCGCCACAGCGGCCTGGGCCGGTTTCGACTGGCCCAGGCTCGCCAGCGCCGCGGCAGCCAGGCCGCCGGCCGTCTGCGAGAACAGCACACGGCGGTTGATGGCAACCGAAGGGTATAATCGTGGCAGTCCACTCACGTCAGCTACTCCCTGGTGATCGCTTCGTCAGTGTTAAGAAGCACACTGCACAGCGCGGTCCACGCCGCCTGCTCAACAACGTCCACCCGTTTGTCGATCGGCGAGGCACCCACCGCGAGCAACTCGCTGGCCGCCGCCGGTCGAGCCCGAAAACGAGTCCGCTGGTCAGCAAGCAGCGAGACCAGGGTCTCGAGTTCCTCGGTCGTCGGTCGCCGTGCAGTCACGCTGGCGAACAACCACTCGATTCGAGCCACCTCGTTGTTGGCGTCCCGCACCAGCGCCCGGACCGCCAGTGCACGAGCCGCCTCGACAAACGTCGGGTCGTTCATCAGCACCAGGGCCATCAGCGGAGTGTTGGTCCGCTGCCGCCTGGTCGTGCAGGTCTCGCGTGTCGGAGCGTCCAGGGCGAACATGTTCGGGGGCGGGACCGAGCGTTTCCAGTAGGTGTAGAGGCTGCGGCGGTAGAGTGCGGCTCCGCTGTCCTGTACGTACGGACGATTCGAGGTCTCCTTCCAGAGACCCGACGGCTGGTACGGCTTCACGCTGGGACCCCCGATCCGTTCGACCAGCAATCCCCCCGCTGCCAGTGCTCCATCCCGGATCAATTCAGCCGGCAACCGGAACCGCGACGCCCGGGACAGCAGCCGGTTGTGCGGGTCGCGAAGCCACTCTACTCGGGTCACCCGTGACGACTGGCGGTAGGTGGCCGAGGTGACAATCCGACGCAGCAGTGCCTTGGTGTCCCAGCCGCCCCTTACGTAGTCTCTGGCCAACCAGTCGAGCAGCTTCGGGTGGCTGGGCTGCTCACCCTGGGTGCCAAAGTCCTCGCTCGTCTCCACCAGACCCCGTCCGAAGGCGATCTGCCACAGGCGGTTGATCGCCACGCGAGACGTCAGCGGATGCTCGGCATCGACCAGCCAGCGGGCCAGCCCCAGCCGATTGGCCGGAGCATCCACGGGCAACCCGGGCAGCACCTCGGGCACGCCCGGCTCGACCGCCTCGCCATGCTGATCGTACTGGCCTCGCAACAGCACGAAGGACTGCCGAGGATTCTTGAGGTCCTGCATCACCATCACCGTCGGCCGGTCCTTGCTGTAGGCGGCCAACTCGCTCTGTCGACGCGACAGGCGATCGACCAGCGAGCGGTACTGCTGGTCGTGGAGTTCCAGGTACCCCAGCGTCAGCGCCTTGCGTTGCTCGGGGGTTCGCTTCTCGGGTGCGATCGCCAGGATCTCTCTCAGACCATCGGCACCAGCCAGGGCTTTCACCTCAACGGCCGAAAGTGCCCGAGAATAGATCCGCAGATCATCGACAGCACCGTTGAGAATTCCGCTGGGGTTGCGACGTCCCAGGTGCAGCGGCTTGTCGGTCTTGATTGTCCCGGTCAGCGAATTCCGTGTCGAAGTGACCTTCTGCTTCTGCCCGTTGAAGTACAGCGAGATGCCGTCCACGCGGCTCGAGCCGTCATAGGTGACGAACACGTGAGTCCAGCCGTCGGTAGGCAGCTTGCTGGTCGACTTGGCGTAGATGGCGTTGGACGGCCACGAGTGGATCATGTGCACTTCGACGTGGCCACCCGAAAGGTACACGTCCCAGCCCCGGTAGGCCGCCGCGTCGTCCATCCGCGAGACGATTGCTCCGGAACTGGCACCCAGCACCCAGCCTCCGTAGGAGAACGAGTCGGTGCGTTCGAATCCGGCCGTGTCGCCCAGCGAGGCGTAGGTCTTGCCGGCCAGCTTCAGACCGCCGCCCAGCTTGCCCGAGACCCACTGCGGCGGACCCACCAGCTGCGCCTTCAACGAACCGCCTGCAGAAATCGAACTCCCCTTGCCCTCGTCCAGTCGACAATGCACCGCCAGGCCCGACGTCGGCACCATCGGCCCTTTCTTCGGCTTCTTCGCGAGTGACCGTTCCCAACCGGCGACCAGTTCTCCGGCCTCGGCCAACCTCGCCTGCCGCTGCCGCTCCAGTAGCTCGATCGCCGACTTCAACCGTTGCTCAACAGCCACGCGGTCCAGAGGCACGACCTCGATCAGCGGATCCACGTTGCCCGACTTGTTCTCGACTCCCTTGTCGGTTACCGAGTTGAAGTAGGCGAAGAAGCGGTAGAAGTCCTGCTGCGAGAACGGGTCGTACTTGTGGTCGTGACACTGCGCGCACGCGAGCGTGAGCCCCATCCACGCAGTGGCGGTGGTGCGGACTCGGTCGAGGACGTACTCGACACGGTACTCCTCGGAGATCCCCGAGGCGGTCACGCCGTGGTTGCGGTTGAAGCCGGTGGCGGTGATCTGAGAAGGGGTCGGTTTCGGCAACAGGTCCCCGGCAAGCTGCTCGATCGTGAATCGATCAAACGGCATGTTGTCGTTGAGCGCCCGAATCACCCAGTCGCGCCACGGCCACATGTCGCGGTGATAGTCCTCGTGGTACCCGTGCGTGTCGGCGTACCGCGAAACGTCCAGCCACTGGATCGCCATCCGCTCGCCGAATCGGGGCGAGGCCAACAACCGATCGACCAGGCGAGCGTAGGCTCCCGGCCGACGATCGGCCACAAACGCCTCGACCTCCACAACGCTCGGAGGCAGACCCAGCAAGTCGAGTGACAACCGGCGGATCAACGTGCGGCGATCGGCCTCCGGCGAAGGACTCAAGCCCTCTCGCTCCAGTCGTGCCAACACGAATCGGTCGATCGCACCACGCGGCCAGGCCGAGTTGCGGACCGTCGGTGGCTGAGCCGCTCGGGGAGCAACGAACGACCAGTGCCGCTCGAAATCCTCGGCTTCCTCGGCCCAGCCGGCACCGCCAGAGAGGACCAGCACCAACCCGCAGGTAAGACTCAGCCAACGAGATAGCACGACGCGGTTTCCTTGTGGGGGACGGAGGTGGTTGTGTGTGAGAGACACCAGTTGTCCTCAAGAAGGGGTCAGGCCCCGCCATCTCCGGACGTGTCGTCCGGAGATGGCGGCGTCTGACCCCGGCGGTTGCGTTAGTGCTGGAACAGGAATTCCTTGCTGTTGAGAATCGCCCACTGGACGTCCTCGTGAGCCTCCTGGCGGTTCTTCGCCAGTTTGTTGATGTACTCCCGTGCCGTCTTCTTCTCTTCTTCGGTCGGCCGCCGGCTGTAGGCCGCGAGATAGACATCCTCGACGATCTGTTCGTCGGTCCACCCCTTTTCGATCTGGATCCGGAACCGGTTCTTCGCATGGGTCACCTTGTCATTGACCAGGCTCCCATTGGCCAGTAACAGGAACTGGGTCAGGTTCGACCCGGTCTGTCGCTCGCAATCACACGACGTCTCCCGCTTCGGCTTCCCAAAGACTCTCAGAAACGCCGGCGAGCCCTCCGGCGTCGGCAACTGCGTGGCTCGGGTTCCGGGCGGGACGTTCTTGTAGGATTCGGGAATCCCGGTCACCTGGCAGATCGCGTCGAGGATCTGTTCGGCGGTCATGCGGCGAACCATCGCGTGCGAAAACGACTCGGTATCGATCCGGTTCTCTTTCGTCGCCAGCGAGTCTCGCTGGTAGGTCCGGCTCAGAAGGATCAGTCGCACGATGTGCCGTCGGTCAAAGCCCGATCGGTGAAACTCGGCTTCCAGCCAGTCGAGCAGTTCGGGATTGGCCGGAGGGTTGGAGGCACGGAAGTCGTCGACCGGCTCGATGATGCCCCGGCCCCAGGTCCAGGCCCACAGTCGGTTGACCTCGACCCGGGCAAACAACGGGTTGTCGTGCTGCACCAGCCACTTCGCCAAAGCCACCCGCCGGTCCGCCTCGTTGTCAGTGATCGTGGCCGGCCCGGTCATCGGCAGCCAGGGCACCGCCGGCCGGCCGGTGTTCGGATCGTCCAACTCGCCGCTCCGCTTGACCCACACCACCAGGTTGCCGCTCTTGTTCGGCTTCGTCCTCTGGATCCGGTTGAAAAACGCGGCGATGCCATAGTAGTTCGCCTGCGTCCATCGCTCGTACGGGTGGTTGTGACACTTCGCGCACCCGATCCTGATCCCCAGGAAGTGCCGAGCGGTCGTCTCGGCCGCGTCGTCCGTGTCGGTCGCCGCGCGGAAGTAGTTCGCCGCCGGCTGAGAAAACGTGTCGCCCTGGGCGGTCAGCAGATCTGTGACAAAACGGTCGTAGGGCTGGTTGTCGCGGATCGAGGCGACCAGGTAGCGATGAAACTTGTCGACGCCGCGGGCACCCAGTTTCCCACGTGTCACGCGGAACATGTCGGCCCACTTACTGGCCCAGAACAGTGCGTGCTCGTCGCTGACCAGCAACCTCTCGATCAGCCGATTCCGTTTGTCGGGCCGGCTGTCAGCCAGGAAGTCGCGGGTCGAGGAGACTGTGGGCAGCAGCCCGGTGACATCCAGGGACACCCGCCGCAGGAACTGGCTGTCGTTGCTCGAGGCCGACGGGGGCACCTGTAAGACCTTCAGCCGCTGGTGCACCAGCCGATCCACCTCGTTGGACGACTCGGGATTCGGCCAGGCAAAGCCCGGCCGGTCCTCGATCAGGGTCACTCGGGCCGCCTGCATCTGGTCGAGATACCGGACTAGGATCCCCACCTGGCCGGTTCCCCCACCACTCACCCGACCGCTCCGATCCACTTTGGCCAGGCCCTCATTGGAACTGGTGAAGACCGCCAGGTGAGTGACATCGCGTGAGCTGCCGTCATCGAAATGAGCCACCACCCGCAGCTGCTGCGACGTGGCCGGTGCCTCGATCACCCGGTCACGAGGAAAGACCTCGGTCCGCACGCAGCGGGCCGACCCCGCGGAATCCGGCCGGCATCCCTGGCCGATCCACTCGCGGATCAGCGAGTAGGCCGGGTCGGTGACCTTCAATTGCTGGCCGCCTCCATGAGCCACCCGCATCAGGGGCTTCCGCAGCAGCAGGCTCTGGTCCGGGTTCACCGTATTGGTTCTCCGACCAAACTGCTCGCGGATCAACGTCTCCACGTCCAGTCGCGGATCGAAGCCCCGCAACGACATCCGGAATCCGCCCTTTCCGGCGGGGGCACCGTGGCAGCCGCCCGAGCTGCACCCCTGCTTGGACAACGCCGCCAGCAGGCCCGTCTCGAACCCCACCCGCGGCGGATCAGCACATCGGCTCACCTGAACTCCGACACGGACCAACCGTTCACCCACGCGCACTCGCAGTTCCGTCGCTCCATCCCCACTCGCCACGACCGCGCCTCGAACAACCGAGACCACTCCCGTGCGGCCCGGCACGATGGTCGCCTCGGATGTCACGTCCACCAGCGACCCGTCCGGCCTCACGCCGGTGACCACCAGTTGCACCCGGTCCAGCCGACCCACCAATCGCACCTCCGCCGGAGCCACCTCCAGCCGCTCTAGCAGCCCGGGCTGTGCCGCCGGGGCCGATGAGCTGGTCATCGCCACCGCAATCAGCAGCGGCACACCGCGAGCGATCAAGCGCATGGTCAGCACGGTCATGGTCCTACGCTCAAGAGCACCGCGTCACCCAACTCGGCGGGAACATACGTCATGCCCCCCAACGCACTCCTCAGAGCAGCCCGGCTGCTCGCCGTTGACCGGATCGACTTCGCCGGCTCCTTCGACTTCGGCGCCGGGCGAGCGATCCGGATCGTGGTCAGGTGCGAGAAGACTCCTGTCTTTTCGAGTCTCAACACGCTCTTTCCCCGAGCGAACTTCACCAGGCCCTCGTTGAACCAGCGGGCGGTGTTGGGATTCCAGCTGCCGGTCGTCTGCGTCATGATGCCCGAGTTGATCACCTTGCCGTTGAGTTTCATCGAGGCGACTCGGGCCTTCAGGGCCGCGTACTTCAGCAGCACCAGGTACTCGCCCGCCTCGGGCAACTCGACATCGTACTCGGCAAAGTTCAGCCCACCCTTGTTGTCACTGATGAAGCCATCGAACTTGCCCAGGTCGCCGCGGCTGTAGTTGACCGATGCGACTTCGAGAACGGTGGTGCCTGCGGCGGGTGGCTCGAGCAGGCCGCTGCCGACGACCTTCAGCACACGCGGCTTGCCCGGTGTCACGGTCGTGGGGAGTGTGATCGTCAGGGTGGTCTCGTTCTTGCCTGCGGCGATTCGCTGGCCCGACAGCACGACATCGGCACCCAGCCCCTCGACCGACAGCTCGATGGCCCCCTTGAAGTCGCGTCGCACCGCCGTGACCTTGATCGCCACCTTGCCACCGACCGATGCATGCAACCGCTCGAGCCCGCATTCGAGGCTGAAGCCTCGAGCAGCGTGCCGGCAATCCAGCTGGTAGGCGTACTGGGGACCGCCCCGCCGCTGAAGCTCCTCGACCACCAGCCAGGCCTCGAGATCCGACCCGCTGGTGTGGGCCAGGCTGGTGCGGGTGCTGACCGATGGAGGCACCTCGACGATAGTGCGCCCCTGCTGGTCCACCAGCTTCATGTACAGCCGTCCCGCGGCTCCCACCGATGCGGTGTCTCCGATCACCTGCAACTTCTGCCCCTTCTTCAGCTGCACCCGGTACCAGTCGCGGTCACCGGGTCGCTCGAAGCGTCCACCGAGGCGGCCTCCCGTCGGCAATTGTGTGGCCTGTAGACGACCGTCGTTCGGCTCACGCTCGTAGAAGACCTCCCCCTCAACCACCTCCACGCACACCAGCGACCTCCCGCCACCGGTCCCGGCCGGGCCACCCACCCAGGCCAGGCCCGGGGGTGTCGAGGCCGGCAGGGTCAGGGTGGTGCTGACGCGAGGCCCGAGCAGCTCGACGGTATTGTCCCGGCCCGATGTGATCCGGAACGGGTAGGTCAACTGGACCGGCTCGAAGTGACCCAGTCGCAGGCGATACGCGAATGTCGGCCCACCACGGTGGCTGACATCTGTGATCGAGACGGTGTGAAGCCCTGCTGAGGTGGCCAGGACCGTGAGCACGGCGTCGCCGTCGAGACCGGGCGAATCGTCGGCCGAGGCGAGTGAGCGACCGTCGGGACCGCTGATGCGAATCACCGGATCCAGAGGCGAGCCCAGCCGCCTGGCCCAGGCATCCACCGTCAGCCGCTGACCCTTTTGCATTCGGATCGTGAACCGCCCGGACGCACCCGCCTCGACGACCCCGTCGATACCGACCGGACCGGCGACGAGACCCCGCGAACCGACCTGCTTTGCGGCGGCACTGGGCAGAGGGTCCAGCAGAACCAGCCTGGGATTCGAGACACCCGCCTCAGCGATCACCCGCATCGCCACTCGACCCATCTGCTTTGCCGGCACACTCACCTCGAATGTCACCTGCTGGGCACCGTCCCCGGGGGCCTTGACCCGTTTGACCGTCGAGGGGGTACTCAGCCACAGCGTGCGGGCTGTCTCCAACGCCGCTCCGCGGATCGTCACTCGGGTCACGCTGCCGGGGACCAACGCCCTGGGCGAGATGTCGTGAACCAGCACGGCGGAACTCTGGGCCGAGACCGATTGTGCCGTTGCCAGCAGCAACAGCACGGCGAGGCACCGCCGAGGGGAGTCCCGAAACCCGCTCATCGTCAGACTCCCCGGAAGATCTCGGGACGCAGCACACCGGTGCCGGCCACCGGAACCGGTCGGTCCTGCTGATCGGGGATCGTGGTGTGGGCGTCGATGCCCATCAGGTGCAGGATCGTGGCCAGGATGTCCTTGGGCGAGACCGGGTGTGATTTCACGTCGCCGGCCAGGCGGTCGCTTTCCCCGATGATGTTCCCGCGACCCACGCCCGCTCCGGCCATCGCGATCGAGTAGACCCGCGACCAGTGGTCGCGGCCGGCGTTCTTGTTGAACTTCGGCGTCCGACCGTGCTCGCTCATCCAGACCACCAGCGTATCATCGAGCATGCCGCGGGTTTCCAGGTCGAGAATCAACTGCGAGAAGCCCTGGTCGAAACCGGGCAGCAGGCGGTCCTTGAGTCGGTAGAAGTGGTTCCAGTGAGTGTCCCAGTCGGCGTTCAGGTAGGCGTACTCGTCCCAGAAGACGGTCACGAACTTGCTGCCCGCCTCGACCAGCCGCCTCGCGGCCAGGCAGGATTGGCCGAAGAGGTTCATGCCGTATCCGTACCGCATCGCGTCGGATTCCTGGTGGATGTCCAGCGCCTGGTGAACGTGTGTTGTGGAGAGCAACGAGAGCGCCAGTTGCTGATAACGATCGAAGCTCAGCGACTCGGCGTTGCGATCCAGCTGCTTGCGGGCCTTTCCGAACCGAGCCAGCAGGCTGTTCCGCCGGTCCTGCCGCTCGAGCGTCATGCTGTCGCGACGCTTGGCACCGGCCAGCGTGAACCGGCCCTCGGGCTTGATCCCCGCATAGGGGTCATACACCTTGTGCTTCTTGCCACCGGCCGGAGAGATCTTGATCGAGACCCGGCTCCCCTCGCCCTCGAAATCGGTCAGCACCGGATCGTAGGCGGGGCCCAGGAACGCGGCGTAGGGACCGGCCTGCACCGCCGCGGCCTTCGGGCCGCCTCGCGAATTCATCTTCCAGGGCAGGGCCATGTTCCGCGGTACCAGGGCCGCAGTGCCCAGGCCTGCGGACTCGCGACGACTCATCACGTAGTCGACCACCGAGCCGATGTAGGGCCAGAGCTTCGGATCGCGGGGTCGCGATTCCAGGGCGGGTGAGTAATCGGGGATGCCGCTGGTGACGTAGGCGGTGCAGTGGACCGGGTAGGGATGAGTCATCGACCGGATCACTGTCAGGCGATCGGCGATCCTTGAGATCTTCGGCAGACCCTCGCCGACCTGGTATCCCGGTACCGATGTCGGGATCGCCTTCAACTCGCCCTGGATCTCATCCGGAGCATCCGGCTTGGGATCGAAGGTCTCGTGTTGAGGAGGCGAGCCATAGGGCAGCAGCAGGATGCACCGCTTGGCGCGGCCGAAGGTGGCATCGAGCGAACTGCGGTCGCCTCGATCGGCCGCCCGGGCCGTTTGGCTCGAGACGTCCTGGAGTCGCAGCACATCGGCCAGGCCCAGGCCCAAAAAGCCCAGGCTGCCAATGTTCAGCCAATCGCGACGCGTGAAGCCGTCGCAGAGTTTTCGGCGATTGCCCAGGATGCGAAACATCACGCCCTCTTGCAAAAGACGCCCACGGCGCCCCGTGTCGGATGAGCCTGTATTCTATCATTCTATCACCCGGCCGATGCTGGGTCTGCCGCGATCCCCTCAATGCAGCCCGATGTTTTTCGATGAGACGCTCGATGGACTACGACCAGTCGCAGAAGATCACCTGGGAACTGTCGCTGGAGTGCCGCGAGTCGTTTCAGGACGCGGAGTCGAGTGGTGAAGCGGCCGCGAGGTTGGAATTCCGGCCGGTCGATCCTCCCTGTGCCGCGTTCAACTGGTTCCTGTTCCAGGCCATCGGAGAACAGCACCGCTGGGGCGGCCGCGGCGACTGGGGCCAGGCTAAATGGGACGAGTTGATTGGAAAGGAGACGTTTGAGACCTGGGTCGGGTACCTGCAGGGGACTCCGGTCGGGTACGCCGAGTTCGAGGCCCACGACGACGGCAGCGTGCAGATCATCTGCTTCGGGCTGCTGCCGCAGTTCATCGGGCAGGGGCTGGGAGGCGAGTTGCTACGACGAGTGGTCGACCGCGCGTGGCAGATGGGAGGAAACCGGGTGTGGCTGCGGACCTGCAACCACGACCACCCTCACGCATTGCCCAACTACCAGGCCCGTGGGTTCCGCTTGATCGAGGAGACCGTCGCGTCGCCCAATCCTCGGCTGGTCCCCGTCGTGTTCACCGGAGGTGAACCTCAGCAGGAGCCACCTCTGGACAGTTGAGCGACGGTATCATGCTCGGGCAGACACCTCGCCGTGCGTCTATGACTCGATCCTCAGTATTCGGTAGACAACCATGACCGATCCCACCCCCCTGTCGCGACGCCGCTTTCTGAGGAACACTCCCGCCGCCGGAACGCTGCTGGCCACCGGGGCCATCGCGGCGACAGCAGCCTCGACCGAGACCTCGGCCGCCGGAGATGACTCGGACACCCGAAAGCCGATCCGCGTCGGGGTCCTCAATATCAGCGTCTACTCGCACCTGGCCGCGCACTGGGGCCGGTTGATCAGCGGCCCGATGTCCTACACCAACATGCAGATCACCCATTGCTGGGACGTCAACGCCGAGTCGGCTGCGGGGTTTGCCCGAGGCCACCGCTGCACGGCGGTCAAGGACCCCTCGGACATGCTCGGACACGTCGATGCGGTCATCGATGGCGGCTACTACAACCATGCGTTCAACCACGTGCTGATGGCCCCGTTTCTGAAGGCCGGCCTGCCGTGCCTGGTCAACCGCCCCTTTGCCAACTCGGTCGCCAAGACGAAGGCGATCGTCGAGTTGGCCCGCAAGCACAAGGCGCCGCTGCTGGTCCCCTCGGCCTTCGGGCACAACCAGGTGGTGGTCGAAGCCCGGCACTTTGTCGAGTCGTCCAGGGTGACCGGCTACCACGCGACGACCGGGGCCGAGGACTACCCGACGCACGGCACGCACGGACTGTATTTCCTCAGTCGAGCCATCACCGACGCGGGCAACCCGATCGTCTCGGTCGCCTTCCGCGGCAAGCACTGGCACTCGCCTCCCGCCGTCCTCACGCTCGAACACCAGGACGCCAAGGGCCGGACCTTCTACGGCACGCTGCACTCGGGCAGCTTCGGAGTCGGCATGCTGCAGATCCACACCGACGCCGACGGCAATGGTCGCCCCTTCACGCTGACGCTCGGTCGAGGCGAACTGTACCGCGACACCGGGTTCTGGACCCCGTGCCTGTGGGCCTTCCAGCAGATCGCCACCGGCAACCCGATGCCCCAGACCTACGACCAGATCCTGATGAAACAGCAGGCCTACCTGGCCGGCTTCTACAGCCACCTCGCCCAAGACGGCCAGCCGGTCAGGCTCGATGACGTCCCCAACGACTGGGAAGCACCCGTCAGGCTGCCGCAGCGACCCGGCGAGCACGCCTACTTCGAACTGCTCAAGAAGAAGTTCGGCTAGCCGGCGGCACCACTGCGATTCACTTGAAGGTCGGGTCGTCGAAGACGACCTGCGGTACAAAGCCGATCGCCGCGGTGGTGAAATCCCCCTTGATCAGTTGGCCACCGCGCGAGAAGACCACCTCGACTTTCTCGGCCTTGTCGGCGATCGCCTTTCGCTTGGCCGCCAGCACGTCGCGGCGTGAGGCGATCTTGCGTCCGTGATAGCTGACCAGCACATCGCCGGGTTTCACACCCAGCCTGGCTGCCTGGCCGCCCGGTTGCAGGCGACCGACCTCGACCTTCGAACTCTTCAACTTCCTCTTGATCGACTCGATGTCCAGAGTGTCACCCGGCTGCCGCCCCGCAAAGCGCTTCGGGTCCTTCCCCTCGCGGATCGCCTTCCGCCTCAGCACCTCGCGAACCGCCCGGTAGCAGTTGATCAACCCGTGACCGGTCTCGTCATCCACCCCCTCGGCCGCCACGTCGGTCGCCGTTGACGTGATGATCTGCTGCAGGTCCCACGGCAACAGGTCGGGGTCGGCCGAGAGCATCAGCGCGATCGATCCGCAGAACATCGGGCCGGCGAACGAGTTGCCGTTGAGACCCGCCGGTCGGGTCGTGCCGTCCAGCCACAGTTGCGGCAACCCCATGTTGAAGGCACACACCTCCGGTTTCTGCACCCGGCCATCCTGGTAATGCCGAGTCTTCCATTGGACCGGCCCCTTGCTCGAAAACGGAGTCCTCAAAAAGTTCCTCTGTACACCCGCCGCCGCAAACACCGCAGCGGGGATGTCCTCGGGAGTCCGCATCTGCACCGGCACGCGAGCCTGCTGGGCAAAGTTGCCGGCACCGGAAACGAAGCAGATTCCGCAAAACGAACCGTGCTCCATCACCTTCCGCCAGTGCGAACGGTACTCGCCGAGACCGGGGATCGAAAAACTCATGCTGTACGTGTCAGCTCCCTGCTCGACGGCCCATTCGATGGCCGCCTCGAGTCGCCCTGAAGCGATCACGCCCGTCCAGGTCCCCTCGGGCGCGATCCCGAACTCGTACTTCCGCCCCTTCGCCCCAGTGCCACAGATGATCGCTGCACACATGAACCCGTGCTGGGCCCGCGGGTTGAAGCCTCCGCGACCAACCGGCACCAGTGTCAGGTTGGCGTTGTGCTGGTCAAAGTTGAATCCGTGGACATCGTCGACCAGCCCGTTGCCATCATCGTCCTTGCCGTTGCCGGCGGTTTCCCCGGGGTTGCGGTACAGGTTGCCGGTGACGTTTTCCGAGTAGACGAAGTTGAAGTCGTGCACGACGTTCAGCGTGCCCCGACCAGTCACGCCCAGTTCCTTCCAGGCCCGATCGGCCTGCAGGTAGCGGATGTACCACGGGTGCTGGTACCGGGCCGGGTCGAACTTCGGTTTCCCCGCGACGGCAAACGACACGGCCGTCCCGCGGCTGGCCGGACGACTGGCCCGTGCCGGACCGGCCACGTAGACCTCCTTCACACCCACCACCTTCCTCAACGCCGGCAACCCGGCGGTGGTCGTCGTGCAGGTGAACCCGTTGATGATCCAGTAACGCCTCAGGTCACTGATCGTGCCGGCGTCAACCAGCTTGTCGAGATCGGCCGAGGCGGCCTGGTGCGAGGTGGCACTGAGTGCCTTGAGTCGCTTGATCACCTCGACCCGTAACTTGCTGCGGGTCCAGTCCCTGAACTCCTTCGCCCGACGTCGATACGCGGTGCCGTCCTGCAGGAACTGCTTGTCGAACCACGCCGTCACGCGGATCCGCCGTACGACGTTCTTCCTCTTTTTTTGGTTCTTCTGCTTCTCTTGATCCTGCTGGTTCACCCCACCTGCACGTGCCACTTCATCACCGGACGCACCGGCGGCCATCCAGACACACGCGACCAATGCCACCAACCACAGACGGCCATTCATACGTCAACTCCGGAATTCGCTGTGAACGTGAGCACGAAAGTGAACGTCGCTTGCGGCGGGGATGCTCCACCAGGCTGCTAGGCGGCATCGGGCACAATCGTCGCCTTCAGACACCTCTGCTCACCGGCGGTCTTCGTGGCCTCGACGAGGCCCTCGACGCTGAACGGGAACCTCTGCTGGACCAGCTCCCACGGGTACTTCTCTCCAACCCGGTGCATCATGTCGATTCCCAGCGGGATGTCGTTGGGTGTGAAGGCCCAACTGCCAACCAGCGTGATGTCCTTGGTGCAGATACGATGCCAGTTGGTGTCGATGCTTCCCGCGTCGGTGAACTGTCCCATCTCGACATAGGTGCCTCCGTCGCGAAGCATCTCGATGCCCTCCGGACCGCTCGAGGGGTGCCCGCTGCACTCGACGACCAGGTCGGCCCCGAAGCCACCGACGATCTCGGCAACCGCTGCCACCCGCTCCTCGAGAGTCACGTGTTCGTCAATC
>CAUZEQ010000072.1:0-17554 GCA_963578885.1 Planctomycetota bacterium | reverse complement strand
TTCGGCAGGTCGCGTGCTCGTGCGAGGATCCTGTGGTAGGGGCCGGCTTCTTTGCTGCGGAGCCCGACCGTGTCGTCGGTGATCGCGGCCAGATCTTCCGCGGGGATCGCCACCGCGGCGCGGACTTCGGCGGTGGCCGCCGGAGGTCGGGTCGGGTCGGGTTGGGTTGCGGAACCGGCGGTTGGTCGAGGGGGCCCGGTCAGCCAGTACCAGGAGCTCGGCTGGCTGGCTCGGTCGATCGCCACCAGCACCAGCCCCAGCAGCGCAACCATCGACAGCATCCTCAGCTGGAATCTCCGGCCGAGATAATTCACGGGCTGTTGGTCCGGCGTAGTCTGCATGTCGGCTCATTCTACGTGCGACGGCTGTTCTTGCGAACCTCGCCGGAGCGGACTATGCTGAATTCACGCGTCCGCATTCGCGGCCGTCCTCGAAGTTCTTCTCTTTCCACAGGCTGTTTCGACACGGGCCCGCTCGCAGCGGTCGATGGTTCCCGCGCGACTTCCGATTCCGACATCCGCGCCTGGAAAGCCGATGGCTGAGATGCGATTCCGCCCGGTGCTCGTGCTGGTGGCCCTGTGGCTGATCGTGCCGACGATCGCCTGCGGACAGGCTCGCGCACCGGCCCAGACCCGGGAAGGCCGGTTCCTGGAAGCACTGCGGCAACGGGGGTATTTCGAGTACGCCCAGTTGTATCTCGATGAACTCGAAAAGAACCCGTCTGCGTCGGCGGCAGTCAAGGCGGTGGTCTCCTACGAGCGTGCGATCACGTTCCTGGAAGCGGGCCGTGCTGCGGCGAGTCCGACTGAAAAGACACCGCTTTACGACAAGGCGGTCGGATTCCTCGATCAGTTCGTCAAGGCGAATCCGAACCACGCCCTGGCCGCCGATGCGAATTCGCAGCGTGGCCAGATCCTGCTGGGCAAGGCCCGGGTCGAGATCTGGTATTCTCAGTCGCCGTCGAATTCCGCCAACCGGGCCACGTTCCAAGAGGACGGTCGGAACCAGGTACTCGCCGCCCGCAAGATCTTCCAGACGGCTCATGACCAGTACCAGAAGGCGTGGAAGGTCTTCCCGACTTTTCTGGACCGGGTGCAGCAGGCCGATCTGTACGAGAAGCGGAAGCGGGCCGAGTTGCTGTACATGCGGGCTCAGTACGACCTGGCGTTGTGTACCTACGAGGAGGCTCAGACTCACGATCGAGGCATCCCGCCCTACATCAAGCTGGCCACCCGGGCGGCCGGTGAATTCGAGATGATCCACACGCGGTATCGCAGCGTGGTGGTCGGGCTCTACGCGCGGATGTGGCAGGGGAAGTGTTACGAGGAGCAGGACGACATCAACAAGGCGTTGGGGATCTACAAGGAACTGCTCGGTCACCCCGGCGGTTCGGCCACGATGCGGAAGATCCAGGACCAGGTGCTGCTGTTCATGCTGATCTGCCTGAACCACGAGGAGAAGCAGGATTACCTGCTGGTGATCAACCAGTCGACCGAGTGGATCCGTCAGCGGACCTCCCGCCAACGGCGTGCCCCTCACGCACTGGGAATTCTCTGGGAGCAGGTCCTGGCCCAGGAGGCATTGGCCGTTGAGCGGACGCTGCCGGAAAAGGACCGCAACCAGTTGTTGAGTGCCGCGATGGCCAACTGCCGGTTCATCCAGCGGTGGCCGAGCAAGTACAAGGACGTGGCGTTGTTCAAGATGCGCGAGTTGCAGGTGAAGTTGAAGGGTGAGGCGGTCGATCCTCAGGACTTCGACAGTGCCTTCGGGCTGGCACACCACCGGTTCAAGCAGATCAAGGGCCACAACGACCTGATCGCAGCGGCCAAGCGGGAAGAGCAGCCGGCCGCCGAACTCGACAAGCTCAACTCAAAACGCGACGAGCATCTCGCGAGCACGCTGGCGATGCTGCAGTTGGCTTTGAAGCTGGCCGATCGTGGCACGACCAAGGAGGACCTCGACCGGACCCGGTTCTACATGGCCTTCGTCTATTACCAGCAGCAGCAGAACTACGAGGCCGCGGTGCTGGGCGATTTCATTTCGCGGCACGCCGGTCCCAAGGCCCAGACAATGGCGCTCGATTCGGCCGCGATCGCCATGGCCTCACACGTCCGCGGCTACATCGATTCGCCGACGCAGGAGTTGAAGCAGCAGAGCCTGAAGTTGATCGAGTCGACCGCGGCGCGGATCCTGGCGAAGTGGCCCGAGAGTTCCCGGGCGCAGGACACTTTGCTGCAACTGGCCCAGGTCTATGAGGGCAACAGACCTCTCGATGCGGCCAGAAACTACTCGCAGGTGGCGGAGAATTCGGAGATCTACGCCGAGGCTCAGACGCGGGCGGGGCAGCAATTCCACAGAGCATGGCTCGACGCCAGCTCGGTGCCGCCCGAGCAGAGACCTCCTCAACAGGACCTCGACAGCTGGCGGGCCTCCGCCCAGAAACACCTCCGCAACGGCATCTCCCGGACCGAGAAGTCGACGCCCGAGACGGTCGAGGCGCCCGAATTGCTGGTGGCGGCAAAGGTCTCCCTGGCCCAGATCCTCAACAACTCGGGCAAGTACCAGCAGACGATCGACCTGCTGGTCCAGTCGCCTCACAGCGTGATCACAGCGATCAGTGTCGCGGACGAAACGACTCGTCCCGAGAGTGGTGTGAAGCGTCGCGAGTTTGCCAGCCTGGCGGCTCAACTGCTGCTGCGGGCCCAGATCGGGCTCAGGAAGCTGAACGAGGCCACGGCTGCGATGGAGTTGCTCGAAAAGATTGCCGGTGCTGCCAAGGGGGAGGCGGTGACGGAGCTCTACCGTCAACTCGGAGACGAATTGAAACAGGAACTCGATCGGCTGAGTGCTGCGGGTCAGCAGCAGCGGGTCAACGAGGTACTCGGCGCATTCGAGGAGTTCCTCGGGCGGCTGCGGCAGCGGACCGACCAGACGTTCAATTCCCTGATCTGGATCGCCGAGACCTACAGCGGCCTGGGGCAGGGTGCGACCGACTCGGCCCGGGCCACGGCTTTCTTCGGTCACGCGGCCGAGAGCTACCGGCAGATCATCGAACGGGCCGACGAGCTGGTCAGCGACGAGGCGAAGCGGAAGAAGCTGGTGCCGGGAGTGACCCTGAGATTAGCCAACTGCCGCCGCCACCAGAAGGATTTCGAGGAGGCTCACACGCTGATCGTCGGCCTGGCCACCAGCCAGCCGCTGGCTCTGGATGTGCAGTTCGAGGCGGCAGCCTTGTACCAGGCCTGGGGGAATTCCGGTCGCAGCGAACAGTTCGACAAGGCGATCATCGGTGTCGAGTCGGAGCGGATCCTGGGCTGGAGCCAGATTGCGTTGTACCTGCAGCGGCTGATCGACAGCGGTTCCAAGGACGCCGATCGGTACCGGACTCGACGGTGGGAGGCTCGCTACAACCAGTTGCAGTGTCGGATCCAGCGCGCCGAGGTGGCGAGTGAATCGAACGAGAAGACGGACCAGTTGAAGCGGGCACGTTCTGAGATCCAGGGGATGATGCTGGTGACCTCGGTCGTCGATCCCCGCTGGGCGCCTCGCTACGACGCGGTCTACCGCAAGATTCTCGAGTCGCTGGGCGAACCAGTGATCTCGTTGGCCGCGTACCGCGAGAAGCACAAGCCCCAGGCGGTGGTTGCGGCACCGACGGTGGTCGCTGCCACGGCACCGGCAGCAGCCGCGGTGACCGGAACCACCGGCGGCACTGCCGAGACGGGTATGGGTACCCTGGGCATGATCTTCGCCGGTCTGCTGTTGGCCGTGGGCGGAGTCGGGGTCGTGTTCATGATCAAGGGCTCTTCGAGCAAGAAGCGAACTCTCCGCCGCTACGCTCCCGATTCGGCTCCGGTCCCGACGGCCGCAGAAAAGAGGACTGCCTCGGGCAAGCGGACGGGCAAGCGGACGGGCAAGCGGCGGCAAGCCTCGGACCAGGCTCGCCGCAAGACGCCTCGAACGAGACCCGATTCATGATTCCTTCTGCCGGCGCACGAACTCTGACAGCGACCCACTCGATTTCATGGAGAGCGAAGGCGATGCGTGATCGAATGTCTCTGGCCGTCTCGATTGGCCTGGCACTGCTGGTCTGTTTGAGTACGACCGGGTCGGCGCGGGCCATCGACCAGGTGATCCGCAAGAGTTCCACGACACCGACTCGTGGCAAGATCACCGCGATTACCAAGACGGGCCTGACCGTCAAACCGCAGGTGGGTGCCGACGTGATGGTACCGGCCAACGACATCATCGATGTGCGATGGGACGGTGAGCCGGCGAAGTTGATCACCGCGCGGGGCGCCGATCATGCAGCCAGTTTCACTCGGGCGCTGGCCGCCTACGCCGACGTGGCGACCGATTCGAAGTCCAACACCCCGAACATCAAGCTGGACCTGCAGTTCCTTGTCGCCCGCGCCACCGCCGGTCAGGCGTTGGCTGGAGCGGGAAAGCTGGAGGATGCCAAGGCCAGGCTCGAGGCGTTTCTACAGGTCGGAGGCAGCAGCTTCCGGTACTTTGCTGCCGTGGGCCTTTTGGGTCGGGTCGAGTTGGCTTCGGGGAACCATGACCAGGCCCAGGCCCAGTTCACCACTCTCGCGTCGGCACCCTGGCTCGACACCAAGATGGCGGGCCAGGGAGCCCTGGCACGGGTGCTCTTGGCTCGCAACAGCGTCGACGAGGCGTTGGCGGCCTACCAGGCCGTGATCACCCAGGCCGGCACCAGCACGGAGGCCTCGGTCAAGGGGCAGAAGTACGCGGCGGTGCTGGGCAAGTCCACCTGCCTGATCCGCAAGCAGGGACAGGCCTCCTACGAAACCGCCCTCAAGGAGCTCGAAGGTGTCCTCACCGAGGTCCCCGATTCGAACTCGCAGGTCCTCGCCGAAGCCTACCTCAGGCAGGGCGACTGCCTGAGGCTGTTGGGGAGGCAGAAGGCGGCGGTGCTGGCCTACCTGCATGTGGACCTGCTGTTCGCCGCACAGGCCCCGTTGCACGCCGAATCGCTGTATCACCTGGGTACGCTCTGGTCGGCCGTCGGGCATCCCGAACGTGCCGCTTCGGCCCGGGAACGCCTGCGGAGTGACTATCCCGAGAGTCCCTGGACGAAGAAACTGGGAAGCTGACCCGAAGCGTTGTTGCACGTGTGGCAACGCCACCCGATTTGATCAAGACAACCAACACGATGGGATGACTGGAGATGAACATGTCCGACCGCCTGCTCGCACGCCGCACAGCCGCGTGGATGGTTGCCAGCCTGTGCCTGGCGACGTTCCTGGCCCTGGGCCCGGCCTCCGGCATCGCCCTGGCCTGGCAGGACGCCCCGAAGACCGATCCATCGGCCGCCGCAGGCGGCAGCGCTCCGGCACCCGGCGGTGGCGGCGATGCCGCAGTGGATCCCGCCGCTGGTGCGGCCAGTGGTACGGCGGGCGGAGGTGGGACCGTCGATCCGTCTGCGGCTCCCGGTGAAAGCACGGCGCCTCCGCCCGCGGAGAACATGTTGTTCAAGGCGGCTGATGCGTTGGGGA
This sequence comes from Planctomycetota bacterium, assembly GCA_963578885.1. Taxonomy (GTDB): domain Bacteria; phylum Planctomycetota; class Planctomycetia; order Planctomycetales; family Planctomycetaceae; genus UBA8437. The sequence continues at coordinate 12,035 of CAUZEQ010000072.1, read as the reverse complement.
TCGTCTTCGGCCCGATCTTCCTGCTGATCTCCTTTGCCCTGGTGGCGTTGGTGATGATGAACGTGTTGCAGATCCGTCGCGACGTGCTGTTGCCGCCGGACTTTGTCGACGACTTCGAATCTCAACTGGACGGCAAGGACTACCAGGGCGCCTACAACACCGCCCGCGACCACGATTCGATGGTGGCTCGGGTGCTGACGGCCGGATTGACGAAGCTCAACCGCGGGTATTCCGAGGCGGTCGAGGGGATGCAGGAGGTGGGCGAGGACGAGAACATGTCCTTGGAGCATCGCCTGAGTTACCTGGCGTTGATCGGTTCGATCGCTCCGATGATCGGCCTGGCCGGCACGGTGACCGGGATGATCGTCGCCTTCGACGAGATCGCCAACTCGGTCAGCCAGGTCGAGCCGGCGAAGCTGGCCGGCGGGATCCAGAAGGCGCTCTGGACCACCCTGGTCGGGCTGGGCATCGCGATCCCGGCTATGGTCGCCTACAGCGTTCTCCGCAATCGGGTCTCGCGTCTGGTGCTCGAAGTGGGCATGGTCAGCGAGGGCCTGATGGCTCGCTTCCAGACCCTGGGCCGCAGCAAGCCGTCCGGAGGCGGTGCCGCGACGGTCCCGGCCCCGGCGGCTCCGCACGAGTAACCCGTTTCGCAATAAGGCCACGACGGCGGCTGACACGAGGAACCTCTGATGCGGTTCAAGAAAACCGAACTGACGCATGCCGAAGTCGACATGACGCCGATGATCGACATCGTGTTCCAGTTGATCGCCTTCTTCATGGTGATCTCCAACTTCGAGCAGACCCAGGCCGACGAGCGGGTGCGGCTGCCGACCGACGTGCTGGCCCAGCCGCCGACGGTCAAGCCGGCTCACGAACTGGTACTCAATGTCGGCTTCGTCCGTGATCCCGACCACGGGATCCCCAAGCAGGGTCCGATCGTCTTTCACAACTCCCAGTTCTGCCGGATCACCGAGACCGATTCGCCCCACCAGGTGGTGATCTACAACCGGAGTGCCGGGCAGAACCAGACGGTAGAGACGGTTCCCTTCGCCTATCGCCTCGAGCAGGAGAAGCGGCTGTTTTTTGACCGCGGGGTGAGTCCGGCCGAGGAGGTGACGGTGATCATTCGGGCCGACACGCATGTGCCGACGGGCCTGGTCCAGAAGTTGATCCAGATGTCCCAGGAAACGTTCACCGGCAGCGACGGCAGTTCCCAGGAGGGCTTTGCCAAGTTCGCGTTGAAGGCCGAGATGGCCACCGACGACCGCGCCTTCCAGCCGCGGGGAAACTGACCGATGCAGTTCCGTAACCAGAAGCAGCCCGAGAAGATAGAGCCGCAGATGGCGCCGATGATCGACGTCGTCTTCCTGCTGCTGATCTTCTTCATGTGCACGCTGAGGATCATCAGCCAGGAGGGCGACTTCAACATCAACATGCCGGCGGTGGCCCAGGCCCAGACTGAAACACCCAAGCTGTTGCCCGATTTCAAGATCCGCCTGCTGGCGGATGTGGAGACCGGGCAGTTGGTCGAGATCCGCTTCGGCCAGCGGAGCCTGGGAACCGGGCCGCGGGCCTTCCTGCTGCTGCAGCAGACGATCAAGGAGCAGATCGCCGGCAGTCCCTACGCCGACGAGATCGAGATCGAGATCGACGCGGACTTCGACCTGAACTACGAGCACGTGATCAGCACGGTGAGTGCCTGCACCGGCGAGGTGACCGGAGCCACGACCGAGGGAGGCAGACGGACGATCTCTCGCTTTGTCGAGAAGATCAAGTTTGCTCCTCCACGCCAGAGCCAACGGCCGCCCGTCGGCGGCTAGGTCGCCAGCAGCCTGTTGAAGAACTTGGACCCTGGGGTCTGATCCGCCTTCGGCGGACCCACAACGGGGTTTGCTCCACCTGTCGCGTTTCACAGGCGGGGCCTGACCCCTTCTTCGAGTTGCAACGAGTGCTGGTTGAAAAGGGGTCAGGCCCCGCCTGCGTGCCGTTCTGGGTGGAGCGGGACTTTCTGTGGGCGGCGTCAGACCCCTGGCTCCGAGTTCTTCAGTCCGCCGCAGCCGGGCTAGCCACGCGGGTGGCACTGTTCGTGGATCCCCTTGAGCCGGCTGTGTTCGACCTGGGTGTACAGCTGCGTGGTGGCGACACTGGCGTGGCCGAGCAGTTCCTGCAGTTCACGGATGCCGGCACCACCGGCAAGCATGTGCGTGGCGAAGCAGTGTCGCAGAGTGTGCGGGCTGACGTCGCCGGAAATGCCACAGCGGGCAGCGTACTTCTTGACCAGCTTCCAGAGCGTAACGCGGGAGAGCGGGTTGCCGCTGCGGGTGAGGAACAGCCAGGGGACCTGGGGGTCTCGAGCCAGATTCGGCCGTTCGCTGCCCAGGTAATCCTGTAGCGTGCTGCGGACCGAGGGGCTGCCGATGTACGCCAGTCGTTCCTTGTTCCCCTTGCCCAGGCAGCGGCAGAGTCCCTGCTCGAGATCGATGTCGCGGAGTCGAAGCCCGGTGACTTCCGAGGCTCGGCAGCCGGTGGCGTAGAGCAGTCCCAGCAGCGAGCGATCCCGCAGCGGGAAGCGGTCACTGCTGGCCCGCCCGGGTTCCTCGATCAGCCGATCGACCACCTCGGTTCCCAATACCTTGGGCAGCCGCTGCCACATGCGGGGTGAGCGGATCTGCTCGACGGCAGTTTCTTTCAGCACCCCGTCGAAAACCAGGAAGCGAAAAAAGGTCCGCAGCGTACTCAGTCGCCGGGCCTGAGAGCTGGTCGCCAGTTTCCGTGTGCGCAGAGCCTCGAGGTAGTCGCGGAGCGTATCCGAGTCGACCGCCTCGAGCGACGCGACCGAGTCGCCACGGTGCTCGGTCAACCAGCCCAGGAAGTCCCGCAGATCTCCTCGATATGACTTCACCGTGTTCTCGGCCAGTCCGCACTCGGCTTCGAGGTAGGCCAGGAACGCCGCGAGGTGCCTGTCGAAGGACTGGGGCAGTGGCCGGGTGGGGGAGGCCGGCGATCGGTGGGCGCGACGTGGCATATCATGATGGTTCGGCCCCCGGGGGAGTCTGCTTGAGACTCATGGTGTGGGCCGCTACGACCGGCCCACCGGCTGCAGCGGGCAGTGTGCGGCCTGGAACGAGACGCCTTCGTCGGAGTCTTCGAAGCGGACGGTGACAGTCCGATTCCTGGCGAAGCCATCGATGGCGACCACGGTCCCGCGGCCGTAGCGAGGGTGCCGTACGGCCATCCCCACGGCGAATCCCTGTTCGAGTGTCACGGCCTGGGGGGTGCCGTTGAGCAGAGCGGCGGCGGTGGTCAGCAGCGGCGAATCGAACCGGTCCACCGCAGCCCCCGCGGCCGCCGCAGCTTTGGCATCGGGCAGAGGGGGCCTGGGTACGGAGGGGCCATCGGGGTCGGTGTGGTCCCTGGCGGAGAGTTGCATTTCTCCGAGGAACTGGCTGGGGATGGTCGAGCGGGACTGTCCGTGCAGGTCACGTTGAGCGGCCAGGGTCAGTGCCAGCCTCGAGATCGCTCGGGTCATGCCGACAAACAGCAGCCGGCGCTCTTCCTCGAGTTCTCTCGAGCTGTCGTCTCGCAACGACCGCTCGTGCGGCAGCAGGTTCTGTTCGACGCCGACGACGAACACGGTGGGGAATTCGAGTCCCTTGGCGGCGTGCAGCGTCATCAGGGTCACGCTGCCCTGTGCGAGGTCGATGTCGTCGGTGTCGGCGACCAGGCTGGTGATTTCGAGGAACCCGGCCAGCGATCGGTTCTCGCCGGCGTCCTCGTCGTAATGCGTCGCCAGGGCCAGCAGTTCGTCGATGACCGCCTGCCGCTGGACGTCCTGTTCCGAGGAGTTGCCGAGTCCGGTGTTCCAGCCGGCGGTGTAGCGGGTGCGATCGATGACCCTCCTCAGCAACTCGGCGACCGATCCGGCGTCGGCCAGATCGAGTCCCTCGACGAGCTCGTGGAATCTCAACAGCGCCGTGGTGGCCGCTTTTGAGAGGTTGGGGATCTCGGCGGCACGGGCGGCGGTTTCGAGCCGGTTGAGATTCTCGGCGACGGCGAAGCGTGCGAGTTTCGACTGGGTGACCTTGCCGATCCTCCGCGGCGGCTTGTTGACCACCCGGGCGAACGCCGCATCATCGGCGGGGTTCTCGATCAGCCGCAGGTAGCCCAGCAGGTCCTTGACCTCGGCCCGCTCGAAAAACGCCACCCCGGCGATGACCTGGTAGGGGATGCTCCATCTCGAGAGTGCCTGTTCGAGTTGGCGGGACATCGAGTTGACTCGGTAGAACACCGCACAATCGCCGTAATTGCACTGGCCACGGTCGACCAGTTCGTGGATCGAAGCGGCGATCCCGTGGGCTTCGTCGTGGGCCGAGGCGAACACGAGCAGTTGGACCGGGTCGCCCTCGGGGTTCTGCGTCACCAGCGACTTGGCCTTTCGGAGCTGGTTGTGAGCGATCAGCTGATCGGCCGAGCGGAGGATCGCGGCGGTGCTGCGGAAGTTCTCTTCGAGCCTCACCACCGTCGCGTCGGGGTAGTCCTGTTCGAACCTGAGGATGTTGTCGATCCGGGCTCCGCGCCAGCCGTAGATCGACTGGTCCGGGTCACCGGTCACGCAGAGGTTTCGGTGGTCGTGGGAGAGCAGTCGGACGATGCCGTACTGCACGAGGTTTGTGTCCTGGTACTCGTCGACCATCACGAATCGGTAGCGGTCATCGAGTTGCCTGCGGAGCTCGGGGTTGTCACTCAACAGTTGCTGGACGTGCAGCAGCAGGTCATCGAAGTCGACGGCGTTGGCCTTGAGCAGGAACTCCTGGTAGCGAGGGTAGACTCGGGCGACGACTTCAGAAAAGTGATTCCCGACCCGGTTGACGGAATCGAGCAAGAGTGATTCGGCGGTCTGCTGTTCGTTCTTGGCTCGGCTGATCTGTCCCGAGATGCGTGCGGGGGGGAAGTGGACGGCGTCGAGGTTGAGTTCATCGAGTACGGAGCGGATGACCTGTTTCTGGTCGGTGGTATCCAGAATGGTGTAGTTGGCCTGCAGTCCGACCAGTTCGGCATGGTCTCTGAGCAGCCGGGCGCAGAAGCGGTGGAAGGTACTGACGGCCACCGGCACTCCCCCGGCGAGCCGCTTGACCCGGTCGGCCATCTCTTCGGCCGCCTTGTTGGTAAACGTCACGGCGAGGATCTGCTGCGGATCGACTCCGCGTTCGACCAGCCGGGCCATCCGGCGTGTGATCACGCGGGTCTTTCCCGAACCGGGTCCGGCCAGGACCAGCAGCGGGCCCTCGAAGTGGTTGACGGCGGCCCACTGGGTGGCTGTGAGGTCGTCGGAAGCCGGGGGCTGTGGCTGTAGAGAGTCTGTTGTGGCCAAAGTGTCCATCCGTGGGTGCGGGGGCGGGGGCGGGGGCAGGGTTCCTCGAGTGCGGGTCCCTGCCGGCCCGAGACGGTCATCTTGACGTTTTTGGGAGGTCGGGTCAAAGACCGCAATTGTCGGGGTCGTTTCGGTGGTCTAGACTACGCAAGCCATGGGGGACTTTGCGGAGAGGTCCTTTCATCTTGCCTCGAGAGTGACCAAGGCGAGGATTTCAGAGGGTCATCGGAGTTTTGAACGTCGACCACTGCGATCCTCTGTCGATAACAACCAGGAGTGTTTGCCGCCGCTGGAACCTCAACGGAGTTCCTCTTGGCAAACCTGAACCGTTGTCCGGTAAGAATTTGGCCGAGTCCCAACTCAACTCCTCCTTCCACTCGGTGGCGCTTCCCATGACCAATTTTCGTCACACCTCGATCGCCCGCGTCTTTTCAGTCATTGGTTGCCTGGCCACGTGTTCGGTCCTGGCCCTGACGGTTCCCGGCGTGTTGGCTGCTGCCAAGCCGGCGGCTTCGAACCCGGGTCTGAGTGGTCTGTTGCCCGCCGAGTCGCCGTATGACCTGCACGAGGATTCGTTCGAGGCACTGGGTGGCAACTGGGCTCCGGTGCGTGCGAAGGTTTCGCGACTGGTCGAGCAGTTGCATACCGACAAGTCGCTGGACATTGTCGGTCAGCGTCGCGTGCTCGAGGAGCTCAAGGGCCAGATCCAGTTGATCCGTGCCGGCATCGAGCAGCCTCGGAACAAGCCGGTCGTCGGCGAGTTGGTGACATTGCACGGCCGCCTGTCGCGTCGGGTGGGGTTGGCCGAGGCGTTGTTGGACGCGGTCACGATTGCGACCAAGAAGGTCAAGCCGAAGCCGTCGGGCGGTTCGCCGCGTCAGAAGCTGGCCGGTTCGGTCACCGCCTTGCTCAGCTACCTGAAGTCATTCAACACCGGTGCGACCTGGATCGATTTTCTCAGTCTCAACGAGTTGACCGTGGCGGTGCAGAAGGAGTCCCCGACCCGGGGTGACCTGGCCACGATTCGCGGCGTTCTGAAGACTCTGCGTGAAAAGGACAACCTGGGCAACGCCGACCAGATCGCGTTTCTCAAGGAGAAGGAATTCTCGGCGGTGGAGACGGGTTTGAGTGCGTACCTGGCGGTGGCGGGCAAGCCGAAGCCGGCGCCCAAGCCGCCGACCAAGCCTCTGGACGACAAGACCCGCGCGGCTCTGCGGCCTCACCTGGTCACCCTGGCCAGCGCAATTGATCGCTACGAGGAGACCGCATCGCGGACCGCCGCCACCCGCGCCCGCAAGGCGCTGATGGCGATCAAGGCCATTTCCCGTTCGCAGTACGAGCAACTCGCTGAGGCACTGCGTCCGCACTACCTGGGCTACAACGTCCGCGTGGTCGCCAGCGAGAAGTTCCTGGGTCGTTACGTCGGCCAGACGCGGGTCAGGAAGCAGCCGGTCCAGGACGTGATCCTGGGCGCCCAGGTCAGCGGCACGTCGCTGACCACCGCGACGGTCGGCATCGACCTGTTGGCCAGCCAGCAGGGTGCTCGCTTCCGAATGCTGCTCCACGGTAAGACGATCTCCGACACCCGAGCCGACAAGCGGGGCGCCAGCATTTATACACATGGCGAACACGTCTTCAACGCCAGCAAGCTGGTGCTCTTTGACGGCGACCGGTTTACGACCGAGCCGGCCGAGGTCTCTGTCGACTCCAACAGCACGATCGTGGACGTCAGGGCCAAGAGCTCCCTGGTCCGGCGGATCGCCAGGAAGAAGGCCCTGAAGCTGAAACCTCGGAGCGAGCAGATCGCGGCCGAGAAGGTGGCCGCGGACGTGGCTCCGGAGTTCAACCGCGAGGTGGACAAGCAGTTCAAGCAGGCGACAGCCGACCTGGCCAAGCACGTCAACGGTCCGCTCGAAAAGCTCGACCTGGCCCCCGCCGGTCGCAGCATCACGTCGACCGATACCGAGCTCCGGGTGGCGAGCCAGTTGATGGGTTCCGGGGAACTGGCCGCGGGCCTGCCCAACCCGAGTGTCGTGTCCCAGACCGGTGTGGTCGTGCACCTGCACGAGTCGGCGATCAACAATGCCCTGGACCGGATGAAGCTGGCGGGCAGGACGATGACCGAGGACGACCTGAAGGTCGAGTTCGAGAAGAAGATTTCGACGTTCCTGGGCCGCGACTTCCATTTCAAGTCCGAGGCGAAGGCCAGCGACGACAGCGGGCCGGCGACCTTGATCTTTGCGGCCGAGGACCCGATTCGCGTTCGCATCGCCGACGGCCAGTTTGTGCTGATCATCCGTGCCGGGCTGAAGCAGGACGGTGGCAAGGAGGACATCCCCGCTCAGATCGTGACTCTGCCCTTTGATGTGCGGATCGAGGGAGACAACCTGTCACTCACCCGTGGCTCGGTCAGGGTCTCGGCCGTTTCCAAGCCCCCCAGCCGTGCGAAGCAGATCGTTCGTGCCGGGGTCGTTCGCAAGAAGCTGACCGCGCCGCTGAAGAATCGCACGATCGAGCGTCACCTGAGCGTGACTCGCGAGGACGCCGATCCACTCAAGCTCTCGGTGACCCGCATCGAAGCCAACGACGGTTGGCTGAGCATCGTCTTCGAGTAGCGGTTGAGGAGTCGGGCCCGATGGAGACTCGGACGTTTGGCCGCACCGGCCTGGAAGTCTCGGTGCTGGGTTTCGGCGGAGCACCGATCGGGGTGCTCGAGACCGGGCAGGCCGAGGTCGACGGGGTGCTGGGGCTGTTGCTCGATCACGGAGTCAACCTGGTCGACACCGCCGCGGGGTACCGCGGCTCGGAGGAGGCGATCGGGCGATCGATCGGGAGTCGCCGTGACGACTTCGTACTGGTCTCCAAGTGTGGCCAGGCCTTCGACGATCTGCCGGGTGAGCCGTGGTCCGAGGAGTTGATCAGCTCGACCATCGAGAGGTCGCTGGCCCGGTTGCAGACCGATTACCTCGACGTGATGCTGCTGCACACCTGCGACCTCGAGGTGCTCGAACGGGGCGAGGCGGTGGGGGCATTGGTGCGGGCGCGTGAGGCGGGCAAGATCCGCTTCGCGGGCTATTCGGGCGACAACCAGGCCGGTGCCTACGCCGCACGACTCGATGACGTCGCCGTGATCCAGACCTCGATCAACATCTGCGATCAGGTCAACATCGACTGTGTGCTGCCCGTCGCCGCCGAGTGCGGGGTCGCGGTGATGGCCAAGCGGCCGATCGCCAACGCTGCCTGGAAGGACCTCAACGATCAGCCCGGGTTCTACGCACGCTACGCCGAAACCTACACCGAGCGATTGGCATTGATGGCGATCGGACCCGAGGACATCGGGTTCGAGGAATCGGACTGGGCCGAGTTGGCCCTGAGGTTTACTCTTTCGTGCGATCTGGGAACCGCGATCATCGGCACGACGAATCCCGATCACGTGCTGGCCAACATCGAGGCGGCGTCTCGGGGACCGTTGCCCGAGGAGGCGGTGGCGAAACTGCGGGAAGCGTTCGTCGCAGCGATGGCACTCGCCGGCGAGGAGTGGACCGGGCAGACCTAACAGCCCGTTGAATTAGTGGTCATTTCGAGATCGGTACCATCGCCGTACCCATTGCCGAGTCCGCCGAAGGCGGACGGCATCTGATTGCACCTTTGACGCAGACCAAGCTCATCTCAACAATCACGTGCTCTCAACACGTACATGTCGCCCCCACCAGGGGCAGGGGCTCGGTTGTTGGTGGAGTGATGAAGAGTGCGACGTCCGAAGACCCGGGGTTTCCACCCCGGGCTAGGAAACGTCGCCCGCGCCTTCGGCGGGGCTAACCCGCCTGCGGCGGGTTGAAGAGCCCGTGCAGCCTGTTCGTCCCGTGGTCCGCCGCAGGCGGATCATCCCGAGCGCAGCGAGGGATGATACATGAGTTGCTGTTTCCTGAAGAGCCTGAGTTATTCAACCCGCCGCAGGCGGGCCAGGTCACCCCGGGATCTCAACCGCGGTTCAGGCCACGCTGCGGGTGCTCGTCCTGAAATCCTCGGCCGTGTCGTTCGGAACGGGACCGGTTTGGTCGACGAGTTGCTTGAGCCCGAGCAGGAAGCGATCGCGGCGGTCTGTCAATTCGGTAAGGCTCTTGGCCGAGTACTCGTAGAACCCGCCGCCGGTCTTGGTACCGAGTTGTCCGGTGTCGAGTCGATCGCTGAGTGCCGCGGGGGGGGTGCTGGCGTCTGAGAGGTCTTGCCAGAGGTAGCTGGAGATACTGTGAAAGACGTCGAGTCCTCCGAAGTCGGCCGCCTGCAGTGGTCCGAGGAATCCCCAGCGGAAGCCCGGGCCGCCGGTCATGGCCCGATCAAGATCCTCGGGGCTGACGACTCCCTGCTCGACCAGGTGCAACGCTTCACGAAACACGGCGAACTGCAGGCGGTTGCCCACGAAGCCGGGCACATCGCGGCGGACGTGGATCGGCTGTTTGCCGAGTTCGACGGCGAGCTCGAGCAGTTGCTCGATCAGCTGCGGATCGGTCTGTTCTCCGGATATGACTTCGACCAGCGGCACCAGTTCGGCGGGGTTCCACCAGTGGAATCCCGCGACCTGCTCGGGTCGTCGAGTCGCCTGTGCGAGGGTGGTGATCGAGAGGCCTGAGGTATTGGAGACCAGGGCGGTGTGAGCTGGTGCCAGGCGATCGAGTTCGGCAAAGACCTCGCACTTCAGCTCGATGTTCTCGGGCACCGCCTCGATCACCAGGTCGGTCCCGGCGAGGGACCGAGCGAGATCGGTGGAGGTGTTGAGCCGTTGGTCGCCTTCGAGCGAGGCGGCCGCGGTCTGCAGGCCGGCGTGTTCGAGTCTCAGGCGGCTGGTGGCGATTCGCTCGAGGGCTCGTTGAAGAGCCTGGGGGTCGACGTCGGTGAGCGTGACATCGCGGCCGTGATCGGCCAGGCACTGTGCGATTCCGGCACCCATCGTGCCAGCTCCCAAGACCACAACCTGCGTCCGCGACTCCGTGTCGTGTCCGGTGTCTGCCATCGTCGACCTCCTGTCGGTCACAGCGGTGCATCCGCCGGCATTATAAACGCAGCCCTCTGTGGGGCAAGCAAGAAGGGTCCGTATTGCACTGATCGAACGTGATGCGGCGTCGGGAGCGGGGAGGACATGTGACTGGGTTCAGGATGACAACTCAGTTGCGTCGGCCTGGTTTCCCGGGCACGGCGGCAGGCAGTTTGAAGTCAGCGGGTACGAGCGGCACCGGGACTCCCTGGGTCGGGATCGGCTTCTTGAGTGTCCAGAGGATGCCCTGGACGACCAACCTGCGGTACTCGGGCTTCCGCCAGTTGTCGTGAAAGTGAAGTCCACTGAATCCGAAGCTGCGTCCGCCACCGGGCCGTTGCCAGGCCCAGGAAACGGTTTCGGGGGAGCCGTTGATCGGCACCTTCAGCAGGGGCGTGACGCTCGAGGGGCCAGCCACGAACTTCAGCTTGTAGTAGAACTCGTCCTTGACCTCGAACGGCCCGATCCCGTTGAGCACCGGGTGTGTCTTGGCCGAGGGGGACGCGGGTGTGGCGCGGGCGGTGACGACGGTGTACTTCCGATCGGGGCCTCCGTGGCAGCCGCCCAGCAGCGAGAGGAAAGCGGGGATCGGCTCGGCCTTGCGGGTGCCGATGCCCCAGTGCAGGCCGGTCAGCCCACCACCTCGTGCCGCGAGCCTCTGAAAGGCCGCCAGCCGTTTCGCGTCGCCGCTTAGCCACCTGGCGCCTTCGGAGACGAACAGCACCGCGGCGTCGGCTCCATCGAGCAGTTCCGGTCCCCGGGGCCAGGGGTCGTTGGCGTGAACCAGCAGTGCCTGGATGCCGCGTTGGCGTTGCAGCTGCCCGGCAATGATCCTCATGCCCGCCTGGTATTCGTGAGTCGTCCGCGGATGTCCGTCGGGGCTGTGCCACAGCAGGAGCACCCGGAGCGTCTTCCTGGCGGCGGGCTGTTCGTCTGCCGAAAGCGCGCCCGGGGGGTGCAGCAGCAGCACGAGCGATGCGGCGAGTGAAATCCGTATCCACTGGCTGGTCATGGCAGGGTGTCTCGGCAAACCGGGTGGGGGGTCTTGTGTGAATCGCTGTGGAGCGAACTTGAGAAAACGCTGCCTGGTGGCGGGTTTGATGTACGGAATTGGTGGTCGGAGACCACTGTTAACTACAGGAGACGCTCTGGAGGGGAAAGCCACCCCGCCGTGACCGGTGCTCATGCGAGCGACGGAACCCGCGAAGGAACAAGCGCATGCGACTGACTCTCAGAACACTGCTGGCCTATCTTGACGACATCCTCGAGCCCGAGCAGGCTCGGGAGATCGGCAAGAAGGCGGCCGAAAGTCCGTCGGCGTCGACGCTGATTGGCCGGATCCGCGAGGTGACTCGACGCAGGCGGCTGACGGCTCCGGCGTTGACCGGTCCCGCCGCGGGTCTCGATCCCAACGTCGTCGCCGAGTATCTCGACAACACCCTGCCGATCGAAGGTGTCGCCGATGTGGAGCAGGTCTGCCTCGAGTCGGACGTGCACCTGGCGGAGATGGCTGCCTGTCACCAGGTCCTGACTCTGGTCCTGGGCGAGCCGGTGACGGTGGTTCCGGGAAGCCGCGAGCGGATGTACGCGTTGGGGGCCAGTCGAGTCGAGGACGTGCTGGGTGCCGAG
>CAUZEQ010000071.1:0-17948 GCA_963578885.1 Planctomycetota bacterium | reverse complement strand
ACCCCACGCACAGACCGATACCCGATGGCCAAACGCAGGTCTCCTAAACCGAAGTCTCGACCCGGAAAGGGTCGTCGGACGCAGTCCCGTCGCGGCGGCCGACCCGCTGCCCCGTCCGCTGCCCCGTCCGCTGCCCGAGCAGTCGCCAGCCCGATGATGCGAGTGACCCGCTACGAGCAGGTCTCGAGCATGATGATCTCGATCGTGATCGGACTCATCTTCGCCACGCTCGTCACCCTCGCACTGTATCTCTCGACGGTCCAGGCCGACGAGGTGGGGCCGGCGGAGATGGAGTTGATCGAGTTGGCCGGTGGTGAGGAGGATGGGAATCCCGATGAGACTCTGAAGGTGGAATCGCCCGAGGAGGAGATCGAGGATCCGACCCTGAACGAAGAGGATACCGAGGAGACCGAGATCGAGGAGGTGTTCGAGAACGTGGTGGAGATCTCGGACAACGCCGCAGAGCAGGTCGAGCAGCAGTTCGAGACCCAGGCTGAGAGCAGCGGCAAGGTCGGCAGCAAGGAGGGGAGCGGCAGTCGACCTCTGGGGAACGGACCCGGCGAAGGAGGCATCCCGCGGCACCAGAGGTGGTTCATCCGCTTCTCGCAGGGCAGCTCGGTCACCGAGTACGGCAAACAACTCGACTTCTTCGGCATCGAACTCGGAGCACTCTTCCCCGCCCAGAAAAAACTCGTCTACGTCAAGAACTTCAGCAGCACACCGGTCCGCCGCGAAGTGAATACCGGAGCAAGCGAGAAGCGGTTGTACATGAACTGGCAGAGTGGCAGCCTGAGGAAGACGGATCACATGCTGTTCAAGCGGGTCGGCATCACCACCCGCGGAGCGTTGATCCTGCACTTTTACCCCTCGGGCACCGAGGCCATGTTGGCCAAGCTCGAAAAGGACTTCCGCAAGCGGAACGTCAAGACGATCCGACGTACGATCTTTTCGGTCCGCAAACGGGGCGGTGGGTACCGCTTTCTGGTGACGCGGCAGACCTACTTGAGATGAACTGGCTCGAGTGATCTGGCCGGAGCGATTCCTGCCAGCGGTGATCACTTTCACGAGACGCTGACGACTTTCCCCGACCGACGCAGCCCCACAAGAACCACGCACCATGGAAGTTCTCTATCAAGTTCTCGAAGTCGCCGACAAGGTGATCTACGGGGCGCTCGCCGTCACCGCGCTGTTCGGCGTGTTCACCGTGATCATGGTCACCCGCCGGATTTCTCAGAAGCGGTTTTCCAAGGCCGCTCAGGCAGACGCGTTTCTGAATGACGTCCGCGACAATCTGAGTTCGGGCAATGCCGAGGCGGTGGTCGAGTTGTGTGATTCGCCGGGCTACTGGTCCAAGGCGGTGCCCAACCTGGTGCATTACGCCGTCGAGAATCTTCATCGGCCACCCAACAAGGTCCGCCGGATGCTGGCCGAGCGATTCGAGACGGAGGTGTTGGCCGATCTCGAGTACCGCGCCGGCTGGATTGCGACGGTGATCAAGAGTGCTCCGATGCTGGGACTGCTGGGTACGGTCATCGGCATGATCAACGCCTTCCAGACAATCGCCGGCAGTGGTAAGTCGGGGGTGGACCCTTCGCTGCTGGCCGACGATATCGGCGTGGCTCTGTTTACCACCGCGATCGGCCTGACCGTGGCGCTGCCGATGGTCGTACTGGGAGCGATGGTTGCGGTCCGCATCGGCAAGCTCTCCGACGGCGTCCAGGAGCAGATCGGCCGCTTCGTCGATGATCTCGATGCGATTCGAGCCGACGGCAAGGGAGCCTGACGGTGCCACGACGAGCAAAACCAGATTCCGATGCGGCGTTCACGCGGGAGCGAAGCGAGTACGACGCCGATCTCGATATTACTCCGATGATCGACGTCACCTTCCTGCTGCTGATCTTCTTCATGGTCACCTCGACCATGCAGCCCGACGAGGCTCTGGATATCCCGACCTCGGTGCACGGACTGGGTGTCGAAACCAACTCGGCCATCCTGATCACCATCTCCGCCGGCGAGCCTCCCCTGATCAACCTCGACGAAGACAAGAACCTGACCGAGGATCACACGACGGTGGGGCCGTACGTGCAGGCCCGCATGCAACAGGGCCGCAAGCACGTGATCATCAAGGCCGAACGATTGGTCCAGCACGGTTTCGTGCAGAAAGTGACCCGAGAAGCCAACGCCGTGATCAAGGAATTCGAAGGAGCCAGATTCTCGATCGCAGTCGACGACAAGCCGTAGAACCCAACCGACAAGATCCGACAAGATCCGACAAGATCCGACAACTCATGCCCATTCGATTCCGCTGCCCCGCCTGCCAGCAGGTGCTTTCGGTCTCCAGCCGAAAGGCCGGGCAGAAGGTGCGGTGCCCGGCCTGCCAGGCCGCTCTGAAGATCCCCACCCCCGAGGCCTCGGCCGCACCTCAGCCGACCGAAGATCCCGATCCGACCCCGGAGTCCGTTCCGGAAACGAGCGCCGTCGAGGAACATCCGGTATCCGAGCCGGTCTCGGAACAGGTCTCGGAACAGGTCTCGGAACAGGTCCAGGAGGCGCCGGCGCCGGCTGAAGTGTCGGTGTCGGGTGTTTTTGAGGAGTCCGAGGGCAGCGGGGACCGGGCAGCCGAGGCGGTGTCGGCCGCTTCGTCGTTGTTTTCTTCGGTGGTGGTCGAGGAAGAGGAGGAGGACTTCGCGCTGCGACGGGCTCAGACCGAGTTCGAAGATATGGACCTGACCCCGATGGTCGATGTCACCTTCCTGCTGTTGATCTTCTTCATGATCACCGCAAGTTTCACGATGCAGAAGGCGATCGCGTTTCCTCCGCCGAGTCCCGAGGAGGAGGGGGCCAGTGTTCAGCCGAAACAGATCGAGGACTTCAAGGACGACTGCGTGATCGTGGAGATCCACGAGGACAATTCGATTTCAATCGACGACGAACGGATTCCCCTCGACGCCGACCTCGCCGCGATGCTGGCGTCCAAGGGGAAGAACGAGATGCTGATCGACGCACACGAGAACTCATTGCACGAAACGGTTGTCAAGGTGGTTGATGCGGGCAACGAAGTGCAGATGCAGAAGATCCGCCTGGGGTCTCGAGGTGGCTAGACCATTCCAGGGCGGCGGGTGACACGAAGCGGCAGCGGACCGACAGACCATGCACACCATGAAACTCGAAATCCAGTTCCTCTCCGGTGACTCCGAAGTCCGGCCACTGGACCCCGACCAGTCGGTCTCGATCGGACGTGCCGATTCGTGCGACATCCAGGTTGACGAGGAGGACGTGGCACAGCTGCACTGCCGACTCCTCTGGAACGGGTCCGACTGGGAACTCAAGGCCGCCAATCTCGACGGGGTTGAGGTCAACGGTCAGCTCGTTCGCGAATCGATCCTGGCCGCTGGTGACGTGATCCGGGCCGGATCGATCGACATCCGGATGGTGGGTGATGAGCCCGAAGAGGAACAATCCCCGGCGAGTGAAGAGGCATCGGAGTCCGACGGCTTCATCCCTCTGGCCACCTCCGACGACGAAATCAGTCTCAAGCCGCTCGATAAGGGCGAAGAGCCCGCCGGCTACGTGGGGTCGAAGGCGGTTGAGGAAGAAGAGGAGGACGTTGAGGAGATCCGGCTGCCGGCCGAGCTGCGACGCGAGCGGGCTGCGGCCAAGGCTCGACCCAAGCGCAAGCGGCGCGCTCGGGAACCGATCGCTGACGAGGCTGACGATCTTGACGAAAAGCATCCGATCAACCAGATCTTCGAAGACGACGATTTCGAAGACGATGGGTCGGATCTGCTCGATGAGACCGAGGAGGACGGCGAGTCTGTTGAGCCGATGCCTGGCCAGAAGGTGCTCTCGAGATCACGCTCGGACGAGGAAGAAGAGCTGGCGGCCGAGTCGCCTGCCGCGAGTGAGCCGACTGCAGCGGGGCCGGGTTTGGCCGAGAGACTCAGGGCGACGGCCCGTCGGCCCGGTGACCAGGAGACTCTGAAGTCGCCCGTGGTCCTGTTTCTCGGTGGGTTCGCCGTCTTCCTGCTGCTCGCCTCGCTCACCTTCTACTTCATGTTTTCCAGGAACACGATCGAAGGACTCTTCGAGCTCGCCGAAGCGGAAGTTGAGGAGGGGAGCTACTCGCAGGCGATCACGCACCTCGAAGAGTTCCTGCAGGTCTATCCGAACAACGAGGAGTTCTCACCCAGGGCCACCTTCCTGCTGAACCAGTCCCGGGTCGAGGCCCGATTGGGGGGTGCCAAGGAGTGGGTCGAGGCGCTCAAGGCGGTCGATCTGTACCGCAAGGACTGCCAGGACCTCGAGGGTTATGAACCCGAAAGAAAACTCTACCTCTTCAACACCGTGGTCAAGATCGCGATCGGTTGCGTCAACGAGGCGGGTGAGTCTCTGCAGGACACCGCCAAAGGGCGGGGGCTGATCGAATTGAGCGTAGAGGCGGACCGCAAGTTGGCTCTCTACAAGACCGACGAGGATCTGTTCGCCACCGACCAGGCCCGGATCGCCGAGGCCCGGCGGATCGCCGCCGCCAAGCTGCTCAGGCAGGAAGTCCTCGACGACGGACTGGCGCGGATCGCCAAGTCGCTGGAAGCGAAGCAGCCGATGGAGGTGTTGATCGAGAGGCGGAAGCTGCTGACTCGC
Organism: Planctomycetota bacterium; assembly: GCA_963578885.1. Taxonomy (GTDB): domain Bacteria; phylum Planctomycetota; class Planctomycetia; order Planctomycetales; family Planctomycetaceae; genus UBA8437. The sequence goes on along the minus strand of CAUZEQ010000071.1, from coordinate 13,307 downwards.
TACAGCGAGTTCCAGAACGAGGCTCAGTTGGAACAGAGGCTCCAGGATGCACTCACGCTCGAGAAGTCCCGGGTCGAAGCCGACACCACCCTTCGACCCGGCCAGGCACCCGACACCACGGCGTCGGGCGTCCCGGGGCTGTCGTTGACGCTCAATACCCGAGTCCGCACCGATGAGAAGTCCGAGGGCCGGACGGTGTTCGTCGTCGGCCGCGATTGCTTCTACGGGATCGATACCGTCACCGGTCACCCCACCTGGCGACGCGTCATCGGCCTCGATCTGCCGTTTCCCCCCATGGCCGTGTCGACCGCACAGCCGGGATTGCTGCTGGTCAATACGAACACGCACGAACTGGTGTTGCTGGGGCAGAAGGACGGCAAGACGATCAGGCGGCTGCCCCTGGTCGACGGACAGCGGGTCGTCGGTCCTCCGCTGGTGGTCGGAACCCAGGCCTACCTGGTGAGTGAATCGAATGGTCGCGGACACCTGGCGAAGATCAGCCTCGAAGACCTGAACCAAACCGCTCAACTGTCGTTCTCACAAGCAATCACCTCCCCCCCGGTACTGATTTCCGGAGGCAAGCAGTTGGTGGTGGCCGGTCACCGCGAGGTGATCTACACGATTGATATGGGAAGCTTCACCTGCGAGGCGGTGTCGTACCTGGGTCATCCGGCGGGATCGATCGAGTCGCCTCTGCTGGCGATGGGCGGGTTGGTGCTGCTGCCTCAGAACGGAACCTCCGAGTCGGGGTCCGGTGATGGGTCTGGCGATACATCGGACAACGGCTCCGGGGACTCTCCGCCGGCTGCGAAGCCGTCAGCAGGTGGGGGTGCTGGGGGCGAGAACCTGGTGGTGGCCGAGAACGACCGGTTGGACAGTTGTCGGCTCAGGGTGATCCGGCTGGCGGGCAACGGGTCGCAGCTGGCTGCGGTGGCCGAGGTTCGCGTGCCGGGCCACGTTCGCGACCGGTCGATCCTGCGAGGCCGCGACCTGTTTGTACCGCTCAGCGGCGAACGGCTGGTCGCATTTACCGTCTCGGACGATCCCAACCACGACGCGTTGACCACCGTCGGCACGCACCGGGTCCAGACGCCTCATGCCGGAGCGATCCACCTGGCGGTGGGTCCCGGCGGGCTGTTGTGGATGGCTTCGAGCAAGTTGCAGCGGTTCCGGCTGACGACCGACAGCATCAAGGTCGACCCGAACCGGATCGCCGACGGGCTCAGCTCTCAACCGCTGCAGTCGATCGGCAGCCAGCTGTTCGTCGGTCGCCGATTGCCTCATTCCGCATCGGTCGTCTTCACTCGAGTCGAGCGAGATGCCGAGCCACAGATGATCACTCATTGGCGAACCGTTGTCGGTTCGGGGTTGCTCGAGTGTCAGCCGATGAGCAACGGGCTATTGCTGTGCCTGACCGAGACGGGTGGCTTGTTCCACGTTCGCGACAACGAACTCGATGCGGCGGGGTTCAAGTTCAACATCGAGGGCGAGTTGCGGTTGCCGGTCGGCCTGGCCACACCCCTGGCCTCGACCCGCCTCTCTGACGGCCGCGTCGTCGTGTGGTGCGGGTTGCCCGAGCCGCGGCTGTGGATTCTGAATACCGTCGGCACGATCGAGCAGGAATTGGACCTGCAGAAGGAGGCACTCGAGGCGGCGCCGGTGCTGACCGAGGGCGGCATCGTGGTTCCGCTGCCGGGTCGGTTGAAGCTGGTCGCCCGGACATCGGGACAGGGGCCGGCTCGAGAGTTCCCGGCTCCGGTCGAGGGCGGCAAGAAGCGGAAGTGGCTCAAGACAGTTGCCGTCGACAGCAAGCACCTGCTGGTGCTCGACGACGGAGGCGACCTGGTGCGGCTGCAGTACCGGACCGCTCCGGCTCCGCACCTGTTTCCCATCAGCACCTTGAAGCTCACCGCGCCCCTGGACCGCGACCCGGTGCTGCACCAGGCTCGAGCGATCCTGGCGACGGCGGATCGCAAGCTATTGGTGCTGGGTGCCGCCGACCTGCAGGTGGCCATCACCGCCGATCTGCCCGCTCCGGCGACCGCCGGTCCCTGGGCCACGGGGAACCAGGTGATCGTCGAAACCGGCCAGAAACAGCTGGTCTGCTTCGACCTGGCCGACAACCTCAAGCTGCTCTGGACCATCGAAACCGGCGGCCATTCGGTCGCCGGGGCCCCCCTGGTCGTCGATGGCCGGATGCTGGTGGCCTGGGACAACGGTCGTGTGGCGGTGATCAACCCCGCCGACGGGAAGACGGGACGTACGGTGGAACTCGGACAACCCATCGCTCTGGGGCCTCGAACCTTCGGCAAGAAGATCCTGGTCACCTCGATCGACGGCACGCTCTATCGAGTCGAATCGCTGCTGGCGCCAGCCGCGGCCGGTGATTCGGGGGGAAAGTGAGATGAGTCGCATCGGGAGCTTCAGCCGGAACGTGAGTCGTTCGCCCGGGTCGGGCTCGACGCCCAAGCGGGCCGGCGGCCGCCTGGTGCCGCTCGGGGCGGCCCTGTGCGCGGTCGCGATCACCTGGTTCGGCCTCGCCCCGGCCCCCCTCACCGCTCAGCCAGCCGCTCAGCCCGACCCCGCAGACGACCCGGCTCCCGAGGAGAAGCCACTGCCGAAGCTCGAGGACATGAAGGTCCCCGACGTGGCGACGCTGCTGCAGGGTAAGCCCTTGAGCTGGGTGGTGACGATCAAGGACGAAGTGATTCTCTGCGAACCGGTCAAGCCACGGCCGTTCACCAAGGCGGCGATGGAGCAGGCGATCACCGACTGGCCCAAGGGGAAGTCGCCGGCCGAGCGTCGCGACAGTCAGCTCGAGTTCCAGCGGTTGCACTACCTGACGATCGTGTTGCCCGAGACGAAGGCGGATGAGCCGGAGTACCAGCTGGGGATCCGGTTCCTGAAGGACGTGGTGCATCACGAGGACCTGATGCTGCGTCGGATCGACATGCTGATGGACGATTCGAAGTTCCGCACGGCGTTTGAAATGATGCTCGCCCTGGAACGGGTGGCGCCTCCCAAGCGAGTGGGGACCAAGGAACAGTTCTGGCCCGGCTACGTCGACCGTCGCAACCGGTTGATGCTGCTCGAGGCCGAGACGAAGATCAAGCAGAAGCGGATGCAGTCGGCGATCGCCTACCTGGATGACCTGAAGGCGATGATCACCGATCCGCCGAGCGAGGCGGCCGACGAGACGTACGTCGAGTTCCGACGTGGTCTGAAGGCGAGGTTTTCGAAGGCTGCCGGTGAGGCGACCGAGCCGTTGATCGCCGCGGCCGTGTCCGCCAAGGATTATCGCAAGGCAAGGTTCTTCATCCGCGACCGGCTGCTGGCCCTGGTGCCGGCTCACCCGGTGGCCGTGAAGTGGCAGAAGATGCTCGAGGGCCAGCAGCAGGAGCTGCTGAAACAATCGGTCGCCGCGACCGGAGCCGGGCGGCACGACGAGGCGGCGAACTTGGCCGTGTCGGCGGCGAGGTACTGGCCCGACGACATCAGGAGTGCCGGAGCCACCAGCGTGCGGGCCACCTACGCCGCGGCCACCGGTCGATTTCAGACGCTGACGGTCGGAGTTGTCAAGCTGGCCGGTTCGCCCGCGGGATGCCCCTTCCCGACCGAATCCGACCGCCGCCACCACAACCTGCTCACACAGACGCTGTTCCAGGTCGACCGCTTCGAGAACATCCCCTACTACAGGACCGATTACTTCGAGCAGTACGAGCCGACCGATCTGGGGCGGCAGGTGGAGTTCACCCTGAGGCCGCGGCCGGCGAGTTGGCAGGCGGGACCGGGCCTGACGGCCGACCCGATCGTCAGCATGCTCTCGGCTCGTATCGATCCCAACAGCCCACGATACGACGAACGGCTGGCGATGTTCATCGGAGGCCTCTCGGTTCGCTCGCCCCACGAATTCGTCGTCCGCTTTTCGCGGGTGCCGGTCAGCCCCGAGGCGCTGTTGCGGGTGCCGGTGATGGCTCCGGCGGCCGGAGACCAGGACGGTCAGCAGGTCCTCACGAGACGCTTTCGCATTCACGATCGAGGCACCGGCTACGCGGTGTACCGGCGTGAGATTCCCGAGCCCGACGGGCTGAGGGAGTACCATGTCGCCGAGATCCGCGAGATCCAGTACGACTCGTACCTCAAGGCACTCCAGGGACTCATCCGCGGCGAATTCGAAGTCCTGCCGAGGATTCCGGCGTGGCACGTGGGGACGTTTGAGACCAACGAGCGACTGCAGCAGCAGTTCCGCGTGGTCCCCTACGCCGTACCGACCACCCACGTGATCCAGTTCAACCCCCGCAGCAAGCCTCTGCGCAACAGCGAGCTCCGCCGCGCCCTGGCCTTCGCCGTGGACCGCCCGAAAGTGCTCTCCGAAACCGTGCTCCGCGATCCACGAGTCCTCAGCGATCCTGACCAGGCACGAGGTCGAGTCGTCACTGCTCCGTTCCCCAGGCAGAGCTATGCCTACTTGCAACAATTGGCTCCCCGAAAATACGACGTGATCCTGGCGCTGTCGCTGGGAGCGGTGGCGGCACGCAGGTTGGGAGGCACGAAGGTGCCCCCTTTGAAGATGGTCTGTTCGAGTGAGCCGATCGTCAGGAACGCCGCCGCCGAGCTGCAAAAGGCCTGGAAACGGGTCGGTATCGAGGTCCAACTGCTCGATCCTCCAACGGACAAGTCGTCCGAGGTGCCCGACGACTGGGACCTGGCCTACCGCACGTTGCACATGACCGAGCCGGTCGTCGAACTCTGGCCCTTCCTGACCATGCAACCCAAGGCCCGGGTCGCCGACCTGATGCACCTGCCCGACTGGCTGCGGCAGGAGTTGATCGACCTGGATCGGGCCGAGAACTTCCAGGCGGCCGTCCTCGTGCTGCAGAGGCTCCACCGGCACATCCAGGAGCAGGTTCTGATGCTGCCGTTGTGGGAGGTCGACGAAATGATGATCGTGCCCCGCAACATCCGAGGCTTCCCGGCCACGCCGCTCTCGCCCTACCAGGGAGTCGAACGCTGGACCATCCAGTCACGGATCCCGACCGATTCGCTGCCCAACCCGAAACCTCAATAGACAACTCCGCGATGACACGCTTCACCGACGACCAGGTCGTCTCGACAACGAACCGCCGAGTGCTGCGGCTGGGTGTCGCTGTGGCCGGTCTCGCACTGTTGGTTTCGGGCATCGGAATCGGCCAGGAACCGGCCCAGCCCGAGAAAGCGGCTGCAAAGACATCCCAGAAGAAGGCGGCAGCCAAGAAGACTGCAGCGAAAACGAACACGGCGAACAAGGCCACGCCAAAGAAGACCGCGGCCAGCAAGGACTCGAAGAAGGACACCGAGAAGAAGGTTGAGAAGGCCAAGACTCCTGAGGAGACCGAGGCTGAGAACGCGAGGACGATCGAGTCAATTTTCGGAGCGTTGCGGTCTGCGGGAGTTCACGGATACGACGTGGAAATCTTCTTCGAGTCGGGTGTTGCCAAGTTGCAGGGTGCGATCGCCGATGCGGGGCGGAAGGCAACGGCAACGAAGGTGGCCTCGGAGGTCGCCGGCGTCGAGTCGGTCGACAACCAGTTGAAGATCGAGCCGCGGAAGATCCCCTACCGCGTGCTGGTTTCGTTGGCCGTGGCGAGCGATCCGCTGGTCACACGTCGCTCGATTGCTCGCTTGCGTGCCGACGTGGCGAGTGTATTGGAGCGAACGATTGGCGAGACATGGACGACACGAGTCGAGATCAACGACTGGCTCTTTCCGACCTCGGTCTCGGGCTTGGATCGTCTGACGGCCGAGTCGGTTCAGTCGCGTTACTCGGGGACTGACTGGGACCGGGTGATGCTGGTGACGGTCAACAGGACGGGGGCCCGTTTCGATTTGGCCGGCCGGCCGTTCAACGCGGCCACCCGCGGCATGGCGCTCTCGAGGCGGCGAGTCGAGCACGATCGGCGGGGGTTGGCCACTCAGGTGGGTCGATTGGTCCGGGACATGTTCGGTGCGACGGTCGATATCACCGTGGGGGGTGCGAAGGAGGTTGAGGTCGAGGTACGTGCGGGTGAATACCCGGTGGCCGACCCCGATTCGGCACAGCTGGCCCCAAGCGATCTGCTCGAACCGTTCCTGCGTTACCGCGACCGCAAGACCCGCGTGGTCCAGCGGACCCAGACGTTGACCTGGACCTACCTGAAAGTCCTCGATGTGAAGCGGGCGACGGTCCGTTGCGAGGTGGCCACGGCGCTCAGGAACCCGTTGCAGGGAAGCAGTCGTGGTGTCGAGTTGATGGCCTCGGGAATCGACTCGGTCCTGTCCTCCACCCGCCTGACCCTGTTGCCTCGCGGGAACATCTCGCGGCCCCTGATCGGTCACCGCGTGGTGGTGCTGCCCCGAAGATTGACCAAGAAAGCTGCCTCGACGGCGGCTCCGGACGAGGGGGTCCGGGAGGGGAGCAAGGAGAAGAAGAAGCGGGCCGAGCCCCGCCGGTTGCTCTCGGATCGCGCCGGCCGGGTCGAGATCGTTGTCGATAAGAAGATGCCTCTGGTTTGGATGTACGTGATGAGTGGCAGCAGTGTGCTGGCGCGGGTGCCGTTTGTGCCGGGTCGTGAGTTCGAGACCGAGTTGATGTTGCCCGATGATGCGCCCCGGCTGGGCGTCGAAGGTCACATGACGAGGCTCGAGGGTGTCTTGATCGAGACGGTGGCCCGCCGGGCGGTGCACATGGCACTGGCCATGCGGTCTGCGGAGGCCGAGCCGCCCGACTGGACCAAGGTCGATCGTCACCTGAAGGCGATCAGCGATTTGCCGACCTTTCGGACGTTTGAAGTGCAGATCGACGGGATCGAGTTTCCCGCCGTGCAGGCGGCCCAGGCGGGCAGGAACCGGGTGGCGGTCAACCGCATCCGTACGATGTGTAAAGACGCCAGGACCCTGCTCGCCAGGCACCTCGACGAAGCCAAGATCCGCGAGTTTCGGGCCAAGATCGACGACATCCGCAAGACGACTCCAGCCACCCCAGCACCTACCCCCGCCAAGGCGGCCGCTGGCAACTAGCCAGCGGCGATCCTCTCTGCGGCCGCGGACTCCGCATCGCGGGTTCTCCATCCCGCCCCTGCATTTCCCTCGGGCCGGTCTCTATAATTGAACTCGACAACAAGTCGGTGTGGCAGTTCGGTGATCACGGGGGCCAGGAGGCCCGGTTGCCGTGTCCCGGTGTGGGGCTGCTGGGACCGGACAGGCGGCTGAAGCTGACAGGGCGCAGGGTGGTGCGCGTCGGCGGCAGCGTGGTCGAGCCGATGGCGATTGAAGTCTCCACGACGGGTCCTCCCGGCGACGGGTTGGTGGGTCTCGTCGAGACAAGTACGCTCGAGCTGTTTTCTCCGCCGGAGTCGTTGACCCTGGCCGGCGGGGGGCGGTTGGGCGCGGTCACGGTGGCATACGAGACCTACGGGACGCTGTCTCGGGAACGCGACAACGCAATTTTCGTTTGTCACGCTCTGAGCGGAGACGCTCATGCCGCCGGCCACCATCACGATGCCGCATCCCAGAAGCCGGGCTGGTGGGACGACTTCATCGGACCCGGCAAGGGACTCGATACCAACCGCTACTTCGTGATCTGTGCCAACGTCCTGGGTGGCTGCCAGGGCACGACCGGTCCCGGCGACGTGGCACCCGGTTCCGAGACCCCGTGGGGTCTCGAGTTTCCCTTCATCACCGTCGACGACATCGTCACGGTCCACAGGGCTCTGGTCGAGCAGCTGGGGATCGAGCAGTTGCTGGCGGTGATCGGCGGCAGCCTGGGCGGCATGCAGGTTCTCGAGTGGGCCGCTCGCTTCCCCGACACCATCCGCTCGGCCATTGTCCTCGCATCCGGCTCCAAACTGTCCGCTCGAGGCATCGCCTTCAACGCGATCGGTCGTCGCGCGATCCTGGCCGACCCGAGTTTCCACGACGGCGACTTCTACTCGCACGACGAGGTCCCCAGCGTCGGTCTGGCACTGGCCCGCATGGTCGCTCACGTGACCTACCTCTCGGAAGCCTCGATCGAAATGAAATTCGGCCGACGTCTCCAGGAAGGCGATCGGTTCGCCTACGACGTGGCGCGGGAGACGGAGTTCCAGGTCGAGAGTTACCTGCACCACCAGGGGAAGCAGTTCGTCGAACGCTTCGATGCCAACAGCTACCTGTACCTGACCCGGGCCATGGACTACTTCGACCTGGCCGCCAGCCACGGCTCGCTGTGTGAAGCACTCGGTCGTAGCGACGCGAGGTACCTGGTGGTCAGCTACAGCACCGACTGGCTGTTTCCGACCAGCCAGAGCCGCGAGGTGGTCAGCGCGATGGTCGAGGCACAGCGGGATGTGACGATGATCGAGTTCGAGAGTCCTTATGGGCACGATGCGTTTCTGATCGAGCACGCGCAGCTGGCCGGTGTGGTGGCTCCGTTCCTCGAACAGACGCTCGAGGCCGTGCGGGGTCGGTCATGAGTGCCACTCGATACAGCATGCCCGGTCCCGACACCGAGATGATCGACGAGTTGTTACTCGAACAGGTCGACGACGGGTCGCGGGTGATCGACCTGGGCTGTGGCGACGGGCGGTTGCTGGATCGCCTGAGGTCCGAGCGAGGCTGTCGGGTGCTGGGGATCGAGTTGGGTGAGGCCGAGGTGACGGCGGTGATCGGACGTGGGTTGTCGGTGATCCGAGCCGATCTCGACCAGGGACTCGGTGACATCCCCGACGACAGCTTCGACACCGCCGTGCTCAGCCAGACGCTCCAGCAGGTCCAGCGCCCCACGACGGTGCTGCGCGAGATGTTGAGAGTGGCTCGGAGGGCCCTGGTGGTGGTTCCGAACTTCGGTCACTGGCGGATCCGGCTGAAAGTGATCCAGCAGGGCCGGGCTCCGGTGACTGACTCGCTGCCGTACGAGTGGTACGATACGCCCAATCTGCATGTCTGCTCGATGCACGACATCCGTGATCTTGTCGAGCAGTTGGGGATGAAGGTCGTCCGCGAAATCCCCATCATCGGGGGTCGACCGGCCGAGCGTGCCTGGTGGGCCAACCTGAGGGCCGACTGCGCGATGTATGTCCTGGAACGGGCGAACGCATGAACGGTGTGATGGAGGTCCTGCCGGGGACCATTTCGCATGTCATCTGCGGGCGGACACATCGCCGGCCAGGGCGACCGAACCCAACTCAAGGGGCATCCGTGTCTGCATCCGTCGGCGAAGGCGGCCGCCTGGGGCAAGCTGGTTGAACAACTGAAGTCTGTCGGAGTCGCAGACGATCAGATCGACTGGGGCAACGACCAGGTGCCGTAGCGGTCTAGGAGGAGGCCCAGAGGTATTGGGTTCCCGCGTCGACTCTCTGGAAACCGCAGCCACCGAGCAATCCCGCCAGAGCCTCGTCCGACTCGCTCGCGTGAGCCTCCACCAGGCTGATCGTTTCCTGCTTGAGCCGCCTGAGCGTTTCGGTGATCAGCAGTCGTCCGAGTCCCTGTCGGCGGTGCTGTTCGACGACGTGGATATCTGCCAGCCCGATCGCTCTTGAGTTCCACTTGGGGATGAACTGGTCGAGTCCGACGAGAGTCAGCGAGGCGAGTGGTTGATCGTCGTCCTTTGGGAGCAGGCGGAAGCAGACGTAGTCGAGTCGTCCGAAGCGGTTGTTCCACCACCAGTCGCCGCTGTTGTTCTGAGCCGAGATCGCGATCCGCACCTGCCGTTTCCATTGCACGCTGCGGAAGTCGACCGCTTCGGCGGAGTCCAGTTCCAGCGGTCTCTGGTAGATGGCGAAGCGATCGGCGGCGTCGAAGCCACAGTCGGCGAGGAACTCGGCGACCCCTTCGTCGGTTGTCAGGAACCCGGCCGCTTCACTGCCTCCGTACAATCCGCAGTAGAAGGGATCACGTCCTGGTCCCGGCCCGGCGTGGATCGTGGTGGCACCGTGGTCGGTGAGGTACTGCCGGGCCCGCTGCATCAACTCGCGACCGATCCCCTGCCGGCGTCTCTCGGGGTGTACCAGCAACTGGCAGATCACTCCGTCGTTTCGGTTGAGGTCGGTGCCGTGTTCGTTGCAGCCGAATCCGGCGTGGACCATTCCGACGAGCCGCTGGTCCTGGCTCGCCACGATCAACCCGTGCCGGTCGAAGTAGGGTTGAGAGAACAGCAGCAGGTCGAGCAGGTCGTGCGAGATTTCTGAGGCACCGCCTCGAGCGAATCCCGATGCGTTCCAGAGAGCCAACACCAGGGGCGGGTCGTTGTTGCGGTAGTGCCGATACTCGATCACGCCGAGTCGCCCCAGGTCCACTAGTTCGCCTTGACGTTGCGGGCGGCCTCGACGATCCGTTCGGCCGTCAGCCCGTATTTTTCGAGCAGCCCGTCGGGGTCACCGCTCTCGGCGTAGCAGTCACCGGTATTGACGTAGGCGATCGGCACCGGTGCACTCTTGCTGACGGCGACGGCGACGGCGCTGCCGAGTCCGCCGTTGGCCGAGTGTTCCTCGGCGACGACGATCGCCCGGGTCTCGTGGGCGGCCGCGGCGATGGCCTGCTCATCGATCGGCTTGACCGTGTGCATGTCGAGCACGCGGGCCGAGATGCCCTGCTCGGCGAGATCGACGGCCGCATCGAGTGCCACGGCGACCATCAGGCCGTTGGCGATGATCGTCAGGTCGTCGCCCTCCCTCAGCTGGTTGGCTCGGCCGATCACGAACTCCGAGTCGTCCTCATAGATCCTCGGTACCGCCGGCCGACCCAGCCTGAGGTAGACAGGGCCCTTGCGCTTGAGCATCGCCTCGGTGGCCTGGGTCGTCGACGTTTCGTCGCAGGGAACGATCACCGTCATGCCTGGCAGCGAGCAGGCCAGGGCCACGTCCTCGATCCCCATCTGGCTCGGGCCGTCCTCGCCGATCGAGATCCCCGAGTGCGAACCGACCAGCTTGACGTCGTGGGCCGGGAAGGTGACCGACATGCGGATCTGGTCGTAGGCGTTGCACAGCAGGAAGGCCGCGAAGCTGGCCACGACGGGGGTCTTGCCGCAGGAGGCGAGGCCACCGGCCACGCTGACCATGTTCGCCTCGGCAATCCCCACGTTGAAGGATCGATCGGGAAACGCGTTGGCAAAGGCTTCAGTCCGAGTCGAGTTGCCGACGTCCCCGTCGACCACCACCACATCGGGGTATTCATCTCCCAGGGCCAGCAACGCCTTGCCGAACGCGTCGCGGGTCGCTCCGCCAGGTGCCAGGCCGCTCTTGTCTCCAATCGCCATCGTCGCGGTTCCGTCTGGGTGAGAATCTGTCTGCTGGGGGGCGTGGGTGTGGGGAGATTACTCGAGGTGAGCCAGGGCCTGCCGAGCGACTTCTTCCGAGAGTGCCTGGCCGTGGAAGTTCATGTCTCCGGCCGCTTCGAGCACTTCCAGGATGCCAAAGCCCTTTTGCGTCTCTGCGACGATCGCCGTGGGCCGGTCGGTGATCGCGACGGCAGTTTCCAGTGCACCAACGACCTCGGCCATGTCGTTGCCGTTGATCGTTTGCACGTGCCAGCCGAACGACTCGATCTTGGGGGCAAAGGGTGTGAGATCGAGGACGTTGGAGGTGGCTCCGGTTTGCTGGTACCCGTTCTGGTCGATGATCGCCGTCAGGTTGCCGACGGCATACTTGTGAGCCGTGGCGATCGCTTCCCAGACCTGGCCCTCGCCCATCTCGCCGTCTCCGAGCACGACGAAGATTCGCGAATCGTGGCCATTGATACGGCAGCCGAGTGCCTGACCGAGTCCGATCGAGAGTCCCTGTCCGAGTGATCCGGTGGAGGCTTCGATGCCGGCCAGGCGGCGGACGTTGGGGTGTCCTTCGAGCGGGCTGCCGAGTTTTCTGAGCGTGGCGAGGTCCTCGGTCGGGAAGTACCCCGCCTCGGCCATCGCCGCGTACAGCACCGGCACTGCGTGTCCCTTGCTCATGATGAACCGATCCCGCTCGGCCCAGTCCGGCTCGTCGGCCCGGTAATTCAGGAACCCGCCGAAGTAGATCGCGGTAACCACTTCGGTAGCCGAGAGGCTGCTGGTGGGGTGACCGCTGCGGGCCGCGGTGGTCATTTCGATGATGTGACGCCGTAGCACTCGGGCCCGGGACTCGAGTTCCTCGATCGACGGCCGGTCTTGCTCAAGGGACACAACAGGACCCCTTCTGGTGGTTGAGTGATTCCCCCGGGGGCGGGGCGTTCCGAGGCTCTTGGAGGAGTGTCTGAAAGGAGTCCAGCCGCCGGGTGAAGTTGCGAAGAAGCGGGCGGCCGCCGCGAGAGTGGTGTGGCTCGCGGGTACAACGGCCCATTTTACCGACCCTCGAAAAGCCTCGCAAGCAGCCCCGGGGACGCGTGTACCCCAGCACCATCGCGGATGCACGCTCGGGTCGGCTTGGGTATGCTGACCCCCGACCCTGTCACTCGCCTGGGGACTCTCCGCATGCATCGCTCAGTGCTGGCTCGCTTTCTCGATCAACTCGACTGCCGTGCTCCCGGAACGTTCAATCGTCGACGGTTTTTGGCCACGGTGGGAGGGTCTGCGGCTGCGGCGGTGGCGGTGCTGCCGGCCTACCAGCACGCCCTGGCCGCACGGCGGCGTGCCGAGGCCGAGGCGGGTGGGCCGATCCGGGTCGAGTCGATCGTGGCTCACGAGATTCACCCGCGGTACCACGAGTGGATCCACCACGAGTTGCAGCACTTCTACGGACCCTCGAAACGGACCGTCTACGAGGTGAAGACCAACACCGGGCTGGTGGGGCTTGGCGAGAGCGGGAGCCTGGCATCCGAATCGGTCCGCAAGAGCTACATTGGTACCAATCCCTTCGACCACATCGGTGACATGACTTCGCTGGGGCTGGGCACCGCGATGTATGACCTGATGGGCCAGGCCGCCGGTGTGCCCGTGCACCGCTTGATCGGCCAGCGGCAGCGACGCTGGGTCAAGGTCGGCTCGTGGACCGTCTCGGCCGACCCCAGCCACATGGCCGAGGCCGTCAAGCAGTACTCACGGCGAGGCTACACCTGGCTGAAATACCACCTCTCGCCGTTTGAAAACGTCTTCGACCAGCTCGAGGCCATGCAGAAAGTGGCTCCGCCGGGATTCAAGGTCCAGTTCGACGTCACGATGGGCGGCACCGACGATCATACTCCCGACCTCCTGATCCGCATGGCACGCTATCCGATCTGCGGGGCCTTCGAGGATCCCAAGCTCGAAAAGGACATCGACGCCTACAAGGAACTCCGCAACCGGGTCCGCGTCCCGATCCTCTATCACCATTCCCCGCTGGGAGCGACATTTGAGGTCGTGCGTC